>CAZCKC010000090.1:0-15553 GCA_964499235.1 uncultured Planctomycetales bacterium
TCGCCAGCCAATCCGGCAGCTTCGTCGGAATCTTCAGAAAGTCGCGTACGTGCCCTACCGGCTCGCCAAGCTGCTCGCGTTCGATCGCAAACGACACGTCCACGCTGTGCGGGCCCCCCGGCGGGTACTCGCGCATGTGAATCACGCCGTCGCTAGCCCCAACCTCTTCCAAGTAGACGACCCCGCCGTTGCCCGTCTGCTGCGGGTGAAGCTTCACGAACAGCCGGTCGTACATGTTCCCCAATGCGCCGGCCAGGATCGCCGCCAGCGCCACGTGCATCACCCAGCGGTGCCCCTCGCTCCGCGCGAAGATCCAGATCACCAGCCCCAGCGCCAGCACCGACGCGCCCAGGAACAGCGTCGTCTGCCCCGCCCCGATGCCGAACAACGCCCCGGGGTTGAACATCGTCTGAAACTCGAGCAGGTACGGGATCACCACACGCCGGCTGCCCGGCCCCTGCCCCAGCGTGTAGAACGCCCAGTACTTGCTCAGCAGGTCGATCAGCAGCCCGCCCGCCGCCACCAACCAAAACCGTGCTTGCGCCGGCCAATACAAGTACGCCGGCACCGCGTCGCTGGATTCAACAGCGGGGCCCGCGCCCGGCTTGGCGGCGGGCGTCGTCACAGTCGCGTCGGCAGTCTGGTCTACCATCGAAGGGATCTTACGGCGTCCGCCCTTGCTGGCGCTCAAGCTCGAGCGTGTACTCGTAGCAATACTTCGCCCAGGGCTTGGCCCGAAGCCGCGCCTTGCTGATCGGCTTGCCCGTCCCCTGGCAGATGCCGTACGTCTGATCGTTGATCCGTTCGAGCGCGTCGTCGATCTCTTGCAGCACCACCCGCTCGTTCTCGATCAGCCCCAACGTGAACTCGTGCTCGAAGTTGTCCGAGCCGACGTCCGCCAAATGCTGCGGCATGCGGGAATGCTCGTCCCCCTGCTCCGGCCCGCCGAACGCCTGCGTCGAGAGCGTCGTCACGTCACCCGCAATCTGCGCACGCTTCTCCAGCAGGAGCTCGCGAAACTCCTCGAGATCCTTGGCCGAAAGCTTCGTCTTCGGGAGCTTCTCCGGCGGCTTGCCCAGCGTCGCACCACGTGTGGGCGAAACCGCTTTCTGGGGGGCCGGTTTCTGGGGCGCCGGGACCGGCGACGGCGGACGATCCTTGGCCGCTGGCTCGCGAGCCGGCGTCCGCTTGCGAGTCGCCTTGTTCGTCACAGTGCTCTTCTTCTTCGCCACACGCTTCTTGGTCGCCGCGCCACCCGTCGACTTCTTGGCCACGGCCTTCTTCTTCGCCTTGGTCGTTTTTGCCTTCTCGCCGGCGGACGAAGTGCGGTTGCTGGCCGGAGCCTTCTTCTTGGCGGCCACCTTCTTCTTCGAGGTCTTCTTGGACGCGCGCTTCTGATTGGAAGCGGTTTTCGTCGTCTTCTTCTTGGCCACGGCGGTGCGTCCGAATCGCAAGGATCGTGAATTTTCGCCCGAACTGACCGAATGCCGAAATTATCGGAACTCTAGGTAATCCGCTTAAACAAGTCAATCAGTGCAGCCCGACATCCAGCCTAAGAGCTTGCACTCGAACAGTTTACGCCTCCAGACCCCCGGCGGTTCACGCCGTGCCGGCCTGTCCCCCGGAGATCTGCCGCCACTTGGCCAGCGTCTTCCGTGCCGCCCCCGAATCGATCGCTTCCGCCGCCCGCAAAACCCCGTCCGAAAGCGCTTCAACCCGCCCCGCAACCCACAAGGCCGCCGCCGCGTTCGCCAACACCATGTCCCGCGGCGCCCCGCCCTGCCCCGCCAGAACGCCCTCAATCACCGCCGCACTCTCCTCGGGCCCCTCCACAAAGCACGCTTCCAGCGGGTGCTCCCCCAATCCCAGGTGCCGCGGAACCAACTCGCTCTCCGTCACCACGCCATCCTCGCACTTCGCCATCAGCGTCGCCCCGGAAACGCTTACGTCACACAGCCCGTCCCGACCGTGAACCACCACCGCCCGCTCTACCCCCAGCCGCAGCAGCACCCCGCTCAGCAGCGAAACATGCTCCGGCCGACTCACCCCCAGCAACTGCCGCCGAACACCGGCCGGGTTCGTCAGCGGCCCTACCAGGTTGAAGATCGTCCGCACCCCCAGCGCCTTCCGCACCGGCCCCGCGTGCTTCATCGCCGGATGCAGCTTGATCGCGTAAAGAAATGCAACACCACAGGTCGCCAAACACCGCTCAATCGTCGCCACGTCAGCTTCGACGTTGATCCCCAGTGCCGAAAGACCCTCCGCCGACCCGCTTGGCCGCGAGTTGCTCCGGTTGCCGTGCTTGGCGACCGTGGCGCCGGCCGCGGCCGCCACGATCGCCACCGCGCTCGAGACATTAAACGTCGGCTTGCCGTCGCCCCCCGTCCCACAGGTGTCGATCGCCTCGACGTCAACCGGCAGCTTGACCCGCGTCACGCGGGCCCGCATCGCATCCGTCGCGCCAGCCACCTCGTCAGCCGTCTCGCCCTTGGTGCTCAACGCCGCGAGAATCGCCCCCAGAATTTCCGGGGCGACCGCGCCGCTCATGATTTGGTCGAAAAGACCCCGCGTCTGATCTCGTGAGAGGTCACCCCGAGCCGTCAGTTGTCGCAGCGCTTCGACCGGCTCCATCGCCTCAGCTCTCCTCCCACGCCAGCCAGCCTACGCCGCCGCGTACTCGATCGACGCCCCGGGCCCGGCCTTCGTCGCGATCAGCGTCGCCTTCGCCTCGACCGACGAATCATAGCGCTCCCGGACGGCCGCTTCGACCGCCGGCACCGCTTCCTCCGCCACGACCGCGACGATGCACCCGCCGAAGCCGCCGCCCGTCATCCGGGCCCCCACGACTCCCGGTACCTCGCTCACAATCTCCACGAGCAGGTCAAGCTCCCGACACGAAACCTCGTAATCATCCCGCAACGACGCATGCGACCCGTATAGCAGCTCCCCCAGCTCTGACAACATCCCCTGCCGCAATGCCTCGGCCGCATCCAGCGTCCGCGCGATTTCGGTCGTCACGTGTCGCGCTCGCCGGGCCGCCAGCGGCTCGAGCCGGTCAAAATGCTCTTGCACCCGCTCAACCGGCACATCCCGCAGCGCTTGGACCTCTGGATCGAGCTTCTGGAAATACGCCAGCGCGTTCTGGCACTGCGCCTGCCGCTTCGCGTATTCCCCGCCCGCCAGCTCGTGTTTCACCCCCGAGTTGATCACCGCCAACCCGTGATCGCCCAGCCGCAGCGGAATCTGCTCAAACTCCCGCGAGCGACAGTCCAGCAGCAGCGCCGACTCCGCCCGCCCTAGCACCGAGATATACTGGTCCATGATCCCGCACGGCACGCCCGCGTACCGGTGCTCCGCCTGCCGCGCCAGGTCCGCCAACGCCGCCCCACCCAGCGCCTGCCCCGTCAGGTGCGAGAGTGCCAGCCCAGACGCCACCTCCAGCGCGGCCGAGCTCGACAGCCCGCTCCCCAGCGGCACGTCGCTCCGCACATACAGGTCAAAGCCCGGCAGCGATGCCCCTTGCTCGCGCAGCAGCGCCGCCACGCCGGCCACGTAGCTGGTCCAGTGCGGATCGCGCCCCGCCTGCCAGTCGTCGATCACCCACGTGTGCTCGGCCTCGAGCGCGCTGGCGTACACCCGCGCCTGCCCGTCATCACGCGGTGCGGCCGCTACGAAGGTCGCCTGCTCCAGCGCAACCGGCAGAACATAACCGTCGTTGTAGTCCGTGTGCTCGCCGATCAGGTTGACACGCCCTGGCGCCCGGGCGACCACCGTGCACGGCCGCGAAAAATGGTCCGCAAACTGTTTGCGCATCTTCACATCCGGCTGCACCGACCAGTCGGCGACGTCCGCGATCCAGATCGGCGACGGTCTGAAAGGGAAAAGCGAGCCGAGACGCTACCGACCCGCGCTCAGCGCGTCAACGCCCGCTTGGCATGCGAAAAACGCGTTAACAATGCAGCAGCGCAGCCGCATGGCCGGGTCCCGCCCGTACCAGCGAGTCACCGCCGTCAGAGTTGTCCGTCCCGGGATCCGTGTCCTCAATCCCGTCTCCCCCGCCGCCATCCGTTCCGCCGTTGTCGCCGTTACCCGGATCGAGCGGCGTGAAGAGCGGCTGCAGGTTCACCGCGATCAGGTCGACAAAATCCGCCGAGCTGAAGCCGAACGTCAACGCCGTGAAGAACGCCCCCAGCCAACTGTTCACCAGCCGCGTGCGAAAAGGCAGCTCACCCGTCCCACCGTTCGTCGCCTGCGCAGTAAGCGGATTCACGGTCCCCGGCATCGCGCCACCCGTGGTTTCGGCGCCGCCCGAATTGATCGGCCGACGCGTCATGCTGTCGCGCAGGTCGAGAAGTGTCTGAAGCGAGCCACCCGCAGTCGTCCCTGACGAACTCCCCGCCGTCGTCCCCAGCAGGCCGCCAAGCGAATCCAGCGTCCCACTCAAGCCACCGAGCCCGAACGAATCCAGCAGCCCGCCGAGCCCGTCGCCGGCAGTCCCCCCACCCGTGCCGCCTACCCCCGTGCCGTCATCCTCAGGCTCCGTGGACGTCCCACCCCGGTTCAGACGCTCGTTGGTAATCGTGTTGTGCCGCCCAAGCGCGTCCCGCACGATCGCGCCGGGGGACCGCCCATTCAGCCCAGACCGCCGAACCTTATCGAGCACCGGCTGCGCCGCGTCGTCGTCGCCATTCCCGCCGTTGTCCTGGGCCAATGCCGGGACCGATAACAACCCGACGCTCAGCAATGCCCTCAACCCTAGGCTCAAAAGTCGCATGCGCACTCCTTCTTCAGGCGGGCTATCAGCTTTCCTCCGCGTCCGTCGATAGTATAACCACTCATGAACGTCCGGTCGCAGATTCCACCCTCGGCCCTATCGGCCGTTTTACCCCTTCTGGCCAGCCTCGCCGCGGCCGGCGCGCTCCTCGCCGTCGCCGGCTGCAGCCGCGATCCAGCCGCCACCGGTACACCCACCGCCCTCGTCGGCGGCGACGAGCACGATCCCGCATGGCAAGCCGTCGTCTCGGCCGCCAAGCACGCCGCCGACCGCAACGGCAACCTCGAGCTGTCGATCCTCAGCCGCCCCCATGGCGAGCCACTCAGCTCCGCGGACCTGGTCCAGCAAGCCGTCGCCGACGGCGCCAAGATCGTCGGCCTGTGGGTCACCGAGCCTACGCTCCCCATCAACGCCGAGCGCCTGGCCGAGCAGGGCATCCAACTTATTACGCTGAACGCCACCATCGACAACTGGAACGGCCCCCAGCTCGTCGTCGACTACGCCGACGCGGTCGACACCCTCGCCCAGGACCTCCCGAAACTCGCCCCCGACACGACCAGCTATGTCTTAATCCACCAGGCCGCCGCCAATGACCGCTCCGCCCAACTGCTGGACCGCTTCCGACAGGCCGCCCCCCAGCAGGTTGTTTCCGGCCAGAATCCCCGCTTCGTCCGGCTGGCCGACTACGACCGCTCCGAGTGGCCCGGCCCTGTCCAGGAGCTCCTGGCCGCAATCCTCGACGAATACCCCCACGTCGGCCTGATTATCACCCTCGATCCAGAGCTTTGGCTCGCCGATCTGCCGCCCTTCCAGCTCCCTGACGGTAAGCAGTTCATCACGCTCGGCTCCGCCATGCCGCTCTGGGAGCGATTGCGACAGGGCGAGGCCATCGCCCTCTGCGGGCCGATCCACGGCGAAATCGGCCGCGTCTTCGTCGCGATGGCCAGCGACGCCGCCGCCCCGCGCGAATCCCCGCCCCGCCGCCGTTTCGTCGATTGTGAAATCATCACCGCCGCCAACCTCGAGGCCTTCGCCACCCGCTACGTCCAAGCTGCCGGCCTCCGCGGCCACGACCTCGACAGCTGGCGTTACGGCGGAGAATGACAGGGGCCGAGAAACCACGTCGCGATTCGAGCGTAAAATGTGACGTCGGGACGCGCAGGCGTCTCGGCGAGCCGCCAGCTCGACATCCCACCACCCCGGAGCCCACCGAATGAAGCCCCTCGGCCATTACCCGCTAACCGTTGCAACGCTGCTCTGCCTCGGCCTCACCGTTTCCGCAACCGCCCAGGCCACGCCGCCAGTCACGGCCACGCCTGCTAAGACGACCCCACAGGTCGACGAAAACGCCATCGCCTACCTCGACGCCGTCGGTCAGGCCTTCCGCGACGTCGCCCGCGCCGCCCGCTTCGGCGTCGTCCACATCGGCACCGACCGCCCGCGCGGCGAGGACCTCCCCGGCTTCTGGGGCAGCGGCTCCGGCAGCGGCGTGATCGTCGACGCCGACGGTTACATCCTCACCAACAACCACGTTGTCGCCGAGGCCGAACGCGTCCGCGTTACCCTCCACGACGACGAGGAGTACATCGCGAGACTGGTCGGCGCCGACCCCAAGACCGACCTCGCCCTGCTCAAGATCGACGCCAACGACCTCCAGCCCCTGACCCTCGGTGACTCCGACCAGACCGAGGTCGGCGACTGGGTGCTCGCGGTCGGCGCGCCCTTTGGCCTCAAGTTCTCCGTCACCCACGGCATCGTCAGTGCGAAGGGTCGCAGTAACGTAGGCGGCATCGACATTAAGTACCAGGACTTCATCCAAACCGACGCCGCGATCAACCCCGGCAACTCCGGTGGCCCGCTGCTCAACCTCCGCGGCGAAGTCGTTGGCATCAACACCGCCATCGCCACCAGCGGTGAAGCCGCCAACGCGGGCGTCGCCTTCACCATCCCCGTCAACCGCGTCAAGACCATCTACCGCGAGCTCCGCACCGACGGCACCATCGAACGCGGCTTCCTCGGCATCAGCATGGACGACCTCGAGCGCGGCGACGACAAGGTTTATGGCCTGATGATGCGGGCAGGCGTTCGCATCCGCGCCATCCTTCAGAACACGCCCGCGGACGAGGCCGGCCTCCAGATCGGTGACGTCGTGACCGCGGTCAACGGCATCCCGGTGAGCGACTCGCAGGAGCTGTTGGACCGCATCGCCGAATTCAGCCCCGGCGACGCCATCGCCCTCGATCTCGTGCGGCTCGGCAAACCCCGCTCCCTCGAGGTCCAACTCGCCCGCCAGCCCGACGACATGGGCCGCAGCCTCCGCATACGCAACACCATCACCATCCCCGCCCTCGACGGACTCCAGGTCCAAACCATGCGCCCGACCTTCGCCGACCGCCTCGGCCTCGGCAGCGACCTATCCGGCGCCTGGGTCTTACCGATGCCCAGCGGCAACGCGATGGCCGACGAGCTCGAAGGCGGCGACGTCATCGTCGCCGTCAACGGCGAGCCCGTCCGCCACGCCGCCGCCCTGGCGTCCACGCTCGCCGAGCAGGCCGGCCGCGAAGTCACGCTCGAAGTCGTCGCCACCAGCCGCGACAACTTCGGCGAAACGCGCACGGTCCGACTCCGGCTCCAACGCTGAGCCCCCGTGCGACCGCCAAACCGCACCCCGCGCCGTTCGCCCGCGGCCGAACCCGACTCCTGTTTCTCCCCAAGAAACCCACTGCCGGGTTTCCCCTTAGCGCAGTTTCACGTTCTCCCGAACGGAACCTTCGTTGACTATTTGAGACATTTGTCGGATGCTACGTGCCACGTAGGCGCTGCCCGTTGTCCTCGTGGCCGGTGGACCATCAGCCTGTGAACGCTAACCGGCCACGGCGGCGCGCCCGCTCGCTCATTGCAGGACATACCACCATGCAGCAGGGAACCGTCAAGTGGTTTAACGACACCAAGGGTTACGGCTTCATCCAGCACGAGGACGGCCAGGACGTCTTCGTCCACCATTCCGACATCCTCGTGGACGGCTTTCGCACCCTGACCGAAGGCCAACGCGTCCAGTTCGAGATCGAGACGGGCGACAAAGGGCCCAAGGCCACCAACGTCCAAGCAGTGGCCTAGCCCCAACCGCAGACCACCCGCCAGTCTCCCCTCACGGGGCGGCCACGACACGCTCGGCCGCCGCGGCTACGAGTGCTGCGCGCCACCAAAGCGGCTATCCTGCCGTCATGCCCCGCCAAACACTCGCCGCGCGCATCATCGCCTGCCAGCGCTGTCCCCGCCTCCGTGAGCACTGCGCCACCGTCGCCGCCCAGAAACGCGCTGCCTACCGCGACGAGACCTACTGGGGCCGGCCGATCCCCAACTTCGGCGACCCCCAGGCCCGCCTCCTCATCGTCGGCCTCGCGCCCGCCGCCCATGGCGCCAACCGCACCGGCCGCATGTTCACCGGCGACCGCAGCGGCGATTGGCTCTTCCGAGCCCTACACCGGGCCGGCTTCGCCAACCAGCCCACTGCCCGCACCCGCGACGACGGCCTCGTGCTGACCGACTGCCTCATCACCGCCGTCGTCCACTGCGCCCCGCCCGCGAACAAGCCGACGGCCGACGAGGTCGCCAACTGCCGCCCCTTCCTTACCGAGACCCTCGAAAAAACGCCGGGCCGCGTCCTCGTCGCGCTCGGCGGCCTGGCCTGGCAGCAGACCTGTCGCGTGCTCGCCGCCCCTTCTGTTAAGTTCGCGCATGGGGCCCACGTCACCTTGCCGGACCAGCGCGTCCTGCTCGGCTGCTACCACCCCAGCCAGCAGAACACGTTCACGAAACGCCTCACCGAGCCGATGCTCGACGCCGTCTTCGCCACCGCCCGCGAAACCCTGGCCACGCGTTGATTTTCGCGTTGGCGATATCGCCGCCAGCCATTAGACTCCGGTCGCCATCAGAACGGCACGCGGTCCCGCGCTGATCGGCCCCCGAATTTCCTGCGAAAACTGGCGGAGAGGAGCGTTCCCGTGGCAAGCAAATCGAGTGCCAAGCTGGGCCTGACCGTCGTCGGCATCGTCGCGATCATCGGCGTCGTCATCTTCTACGTCGCCCGTAGCGCCGCCCCCCGCGAAGTCGAGGCCAACGGCACCATCGTCGCGCTGGACGCCGACGCGGGCACGGCCACCGTCGAGGTCGCCCACCCCAAGAGCGGCGAACTCATCAAGATCAACGGCGAGGTCGCCGACGACACCGAGATCTTCATCGGCGACACACCCGCAACCATTCATGACCTCGCCGTCGGAATGAAGATCAACGCCAGCGGCCTGCTCTACCCGATCGAGAAGCGCATCGTCGCCCGACGCGTCGTCGCCGCCCCGCCGGCCGACAAGGACGATACTGACGCCGACGCGTCCGACGCCCAAGCCAACACGACCCCGGCAACGGAGGCCGCACCCGTCGGCGCCGCCTCCTAGCAATGAACCAGGGGCTGGACGCCATGACTTCGCGGCGTCCGACGCCGCGGTGGATCTGGCTGGCAGCGAGCGGCGGGTTGCTGCTGCTCGGCGCCGTCGGCAACCTCGCCTACCTCCTGAACGATTGCCCCCTCGACCTCGCCGGTGACGAAGCCCACTACTGGGAATGGTCGCGCCGCCTCGACCTCAGCTACTACAGCAAGGGCCCGCTGGTCGCCTACGTCATCGCCGGCGGCCGTGCACTGCTCGCCGAATGGTCCGAGCAACAGGTCGGCTCCGAGATGCTCGCCGTGCGCATCCCCGCGATCGTGCTCTCCACGCTCACCGGCCTCGGCGTGCTCGTGCTCGCGCTGCGGACGACGCGCTCGGCCGCACTGGCCTTCGCCGCGCTGCTGATCGCGGCCACGATCCCGATGGCCGCGGTCGGCGCAAAGCTGATGACGATCGACGCCCCACTCGCCACCTGCTGGGTCTGGACCCTCGTCTGCCTGCACGCGGCGCTGCGACACGACCGCAGGCGCGCCTGGCTCGGCGTCGGCATCCTGACAGCCGCCGGCTTGCTCGCGAAATACAACATGCTGTTCATCTACCCGGTAATCGCCGCCCTGCTGCTGCTCGAACCGACGCTGCGGCCCTGGCTCCGCCGTCCCGCCCCCTATGTTGCGGCAATCGTCGGGCTTGCCGGCCTCGTACCGATCCTGATCTGGAACGCCCGCAACGGCTGGGTCAGCTTCCGCCACGTCGCCGGCCAGGCCGGTGTCGCCGAAGCAACCCAGCTCTACCCCATCGGCCCACTCGAGTACCTCGCCGGCCAGCTCGCCGTCGGCAACGCCCTCTGGGTGCTCGGCATGTGGATCGCCGGCGTGTTGCTCTGGCGGCGCTCACGGCAAGCCGCCGCCCCGCCGGCCGGCAAAACCGAACCCTGGGAGCTCCGCCTGCTCATCATCAGCATGTTCGTCCCGTGGCTCGTCTTCCTGCTCTTCAGCCCGATCACCAAGATCCAGCCCAACTGGCCCGCCCTGGCATACGTCACCGGCCCGATCGTCCTCGCCATCGGCCTCCATGCGCTTTGGGACGCCCAGCCGCACCGCCGCCCCCGGCTGGCCACTTACGGTGCCGGCGGCGGCGTCATCGGCCTGCTCGCGATCGTTCTCATTCACAACACCGCCTGGCTGATGCCGGTCTTCAAGTGGCTCAGCCGCGACGCCGCCCCCTGGGAGCTCACCCCCATCGCCCGCTACGATCCCACCGCCCGCCTCCGCGGCTGGGCCGAGCTCGGCCACGCCGTCGGGCAACTGGTGGCGGCCGAACGTGCGGCCGGCCGCGACCCGTTCATCCTCACCGATCACTACATGACGGCGAGCGAGATCGCCTTCTACGCGCCGGGCGAGCCCACCGTCTACTGCGCTCAATCCGTCCTCGGCCACCGGATGAGCCAGTACGACCTGTGGCTCAACCCGATCGACCACCCCGAGCGCTTCACTGGCAACCGCCCGGTGATCTACGTCGGGCGGGCGCAGGACGTGCTCACCGGCACCGACATCGCCCCCGGCGCGCTCGTCAACCCGCAACGCGTCGCCGTCGTCCGCGAGACGGTGGCCGGCGCCGACCTGCAAGTGTGGCCCCTCTGGAAAGCGGACGCGTTCCGGGGCTTTCCCCGGGGGCGTGGACCCCGCCGCTTCTGATCCGCCGCGTTCTGACCTGGACAGTCGTCACGACGGAAAGCGACCAGCCATGCGTATCGCTGGAACCTCACCGCGGCTCACCGCCCGCGCCACGCCCCACACCGCCACGCCGGTCCGGGTGTTGAAGAGTGTCATCCTCGTCGGCCTGGCACTGACGGCGGTCGGCCTGCTCGGCCTTGATGCACGGATCTACTTCGACCTCTCGCGAACCATCAACACCGACGACCCCCTCAGCGGAGACCCCTACCAACGCGCCAAGCCCCTCTGGCAGCTCGCCCGCGTCGGGATCTTCGCCCTGTTCTTCGGCTTCCTCTGGCTGCGGCTCGTCCACCACCCACGCACCTGGGCGCTGCCCGCAAGCGCCGTCTTCAGCACACTGTTCGTCGCCGGTGTCGCGAACATCCTCCAGTCGGCGATCGGGCGTCTGCGCCCCAACCACACCACGCAGTCCTACCTCGAGTTCCATCCGCCCTTCGCCGGCTGGTGGGACAACCTGCCCGACGGGCTGCCCTCCGGCGAAGCCTCCTTCGCCTTCGCGATGGCCACCGCGCTCAGCCTCATGAATCGCCGCCTCGCCCCCCTCGCGTTCGCCCTCGCCACCCTCACGGGCGCCGCCCGCGCGCTGCCCGGCATGCACTTCCTCAGCGACGTCGCCCTCGGCGCGGCCTTCGGTACTTGGGGGGCCTGGTTCATGCTCCCCCGCGTCCACGCTTCCGTGCAAACCTGGCTTCAGCAGCGCCGCGGAGACTCGAAACCGCCCGCCGCACCCCCCTGACAAGCCGCCCGCGACGCGCGACGGTCCACCCCCAACCAGCCGACCCCGGCGCGCAAGAAAGCACCGGCCGGCGAGGAGGATCCCCGCCGGCCGGCGCGTCGAATGACCAACTGATCGACCGCGAACGGCCTACGAGCCGCAACCCCCGCCACCAACCAGCAGGCTGACAAACGGGTCGATGTCGAAGAAGTCGACCACGCCGTCCTGGTTGATGTCGTTGGCGGTCATGAAGTCACAGCCGAACGCCCCTTCCCACGCCGCCTGGCCACTGACCAGCGCGGTGACGAAAGGATCGATGTCGAAGAAGTCGACGGTCCCGTCGCAGTTCGTGTCGCCACAGATCGTGACCGGACCGGTGTCGCCCGTGAGGCGGAGCCGCGTGTAGCGCCGCTCAAAGATCTTGAACTGCATGAAGTACAGGTCACCCGTTGGCGAAATCGACAGGCCTTCCGGCTGATCCCAGCTCCGCTCGAACGTGTTCGGGTCGATGATCTCGCTGGCGACATACTCGGCCGCGGGCGCGATCGGCCCGACCTCGCCCCCGGCGCCGCTCGGCAGCGTCGCGGTGACCTCGAACGTCAGCGAATCGGTGTCGACCGACTCATCGTCCATAAACGGCGCCAAGAACGGATCGGTCGGCGTCCCCGTCAGCGGACCACCCACCGGACCCGTCGCCAACAGACTGGCGAACAGGCTGTAGCTCAGCGTCAGCTCGACTTCCTGCCACTCGTCCGCCGTGACGTCAGCGAACGTTCCGCCTTCCTGGGCGCCCTCCGGCTCGGTGTTGAAGCCGGCGATCTTACCGATCGGGTAGAACTCCTCCTCGGTGCCGTCACCCTGGAAGCTGGCCGTGGCCGGGAACGGCCCGCCGACATAGACCTTCTCGGTCAGGTCGTCGCGCCACTGCAGCCAGTTCACGACCACGTCATTCAGGTCGCCGTAGCGCACCCCACCGAGATCCGGCAGCGTGACCGTCACGCGGGCCACGTTGCCCGACGCGCCGAACGGATCCAGCATCAGCACCTTGCCACGGTCGCCACCCAGATCGACGATCTGCGTGTTGCCCGCGTCGGACGCGGTGCCATCAAAGACCCAGTCGCTGTTGCCTTCGGGCGGGAACGGTCCGACCGGGAACGACTCGAAGTCCTCGAAGTAGGCGCTGATCGGACTGCCGACGCCGTCCTCGACCACCGTCACGCTGACGTTGTCGATGTACATCGGCCCGTCATCCAGCGCCGCATCGATGCCCGCGAAGTCCGCCGTGTTGAACACCACGATCGTGTTGTTCAACCGCGTCTCCCCGGCCTGGTCCGGATTGCCCGGATCCACGATGCCGCGGTTTTCACCCCGCGCCGTGATCAGCAGCTCCTCACCATCCGCGTTCTCGACGACGATCAGCTCGGGACCGAAGGTCCGTCCTTCGTTCTCCGCGCCAGCCACCCAGAACTCGTCGGTGTCAAACTGCGTCCCGTCACCCAGGTCGGTGTAGCGGTACATGAAACCGTTGTTGCCACCCGACCAGACCGACACGCCGTCAAACGACAGCGCCGCCGCTTCCTGCGGCTGACCGATCGCGTTGTCGCCGCCCCGGATGCCCACCGCCGTCAGCGGCGTGCCCGGATCCTCATCGAGGTCAAACCCGCCGACGAACGGATCGAGCGACCACAGGTTGTTGCCGGCCCAGTTCCAATGCGTCATGTTATAGATTGCATCGCGGCCGGTGGCGTTGCTGTAGATCAGCCGGCTGTAGTCGGCATGACCCGCATCGATCCCCCACTCGCGGGTCGCCCCGCTGGCCGGATCAATCCGCAGCCCGACAACGTCCGACAGACCGTCCGCCTCGCCCTCACTCCGCGAGGCCCAGAACATCCCGTGCAGCCCGCTGCCGTACAGGTCCGGCACGAACAGCAGGTGCCCCGGTACCGCGTTGATCGCACCCAGGTTCACCACGCTCACCCAGTCCAGCGCGCCCGTCGTCGCGTCGACCTGGTAGACGCGCACCGGGTCGGCCGCGTTCTCGGTCAGCATCGGCAGCCCGATCGAGTACAGCTTGTCGTTGTACAGCGTCAGCATCGGCCGCGCCCGGAAGCATTCGTTGAACATCGCTTCCTCGAACCCGCCGTCCACCAGCTCGGTATAGCCGTCCTCGGCGTAGACGTTGTCGCCCCAGCCGGCCACCGGCGCGCCGGTGTCTTTCCGCAACGCCCAGATCAGCGTCATCGGGCTGTCGTTCGTGCCCGTGCTCGTCACGTAGAGGTAACGCTCGCCGACGACCACATTCACGTTCTCACTGCAGAAGTCGCTCAGGTCGGCCGACTCCCACCGCGTCGTCAAGTCCGGGTTCAGACTGATCACCGAACCGTACCACGTGAAGAAGTACAGGTTCCCCAGCCGGTCAAACACGAACTGGCGATCCGGTGCCGGGTCCGGCAGCCCCTCGCGCTGGTTCACCACCTCGAGCGTCAAGTCGCCCGTCGGCGCCACGAACGGATGCTGCGCCGTGCCCGACAGGTCGCCCGCCTTGATGCCGTACGGGCCCCAGACATCGTCGATCGGCACCGGCGCCGGATCCGAGTCGACCGTCACGTTGAACGTCGCCGGATCGCTCTCCAGCCCGAGCTGGTTGAAGACCTTCAGGTACACCGTCGTCGTCGCGCCGCACGGCAACGCCGCCGGCACGTCCGCTAGCGACGAATCCGACAGGAAGCGGCGCACCGGGTTGCCGTCCACCTCCTCAAAGTAGTACCACTGGTAGCGCGCGATCGAACCACCCGGGTTGTTGTCGTAGCTCGCCGAGCCGTCCAGATCCGTCACGCCCCCGTCAAACGTGCAAGCCACGTCCGTCTGGTTCGGCGGCGCCACCGCCGTCGGCCGCGCCGCATCCGGCACCGTCACCTCGAAGTGGTCTACGCCGTACGTGAACGGGTGAAACTCCGTCCCCAGCACCGCGTCAATCCGGTACTTGTAGACGCTGCCGGCTTCGAACGGCTGGATCCAGTCGTTCTCGTCCGCCTCGTCGAGCTTGCGCGTAAACGTCTGCCAGCCTGCGTTCGGCTCCACCAGAAACGAGTAGTTTCGCGCCCCCGAGAAATCCCAACCCGAGCCGTTCCATTCGCCCTCGTAAATCCGGACCCAGAACGTCACGTCAAAGTCCGGCGGCGTGTCGCCATCCCACCGCAGCGTGATCGTGAACTCGCTGTTGCGGATGTCGAGCCCCGTCTCGGCCTGCCCGAAATCCAGGTCCATCACCGAGTAGAACGAGCCGTCCGCATCCGCCAGCACCCCGCCTTCGCCGAGGTACGGATCGCTCACGCCCCCGCGCGTCGTGATGCCGTCCGTCGTGCTGTAATCATTCGAGTACACGACGATGTCGTTCGCCGACACCACCGCCACCCCTGTCAGCACCGTCGCCAGTGCTCCAATCCAGCTGCGCATGGAAAAACCTCCCGAGAGAACAAAATGCACGCACCCTCTACCCGCCAGGCAGACGGCGACCAATGCAGTAACAATCAACCGGTGAGTGAAGCCTCAAGCCCCTGGTTCCTCGCGGCCAGCCATCAGCGCCAGCCGCTCCTGGTGAATCCTGAGTCGACAACGTCCGGGCGCTGCAGGATCAGCCCCCTGGCGATTCCCGCCAGCCGGCCGTCCCGGGCCTCCCTCGCCCGCGACGCATTGTAAGCATGGGAAAACCCGTAAACAACCGGCAACCTAATTCCACCGTCAGCCCGATAAAAGCAGACGCCTAACGCCGGCTTCCAACGCGCCAGGCCCGAAACCCGCGCCCAGCCGCCACACCCCCCACCCGACACCCGGGTTTTCGGGCCCCCAAGCCAGATCGGAAGAGCGTCGTGTAGGGAAAGAGTGTAGA
>CAZCKC010000091.1:0-15313 GCA_964499235.1 uncultured Planctomycetales bacterium
TCCGTCTCCGGAGATGTGCCTGCCAGCAACCCACCGGAGAACCCCATGGCCGCCCCCAAGCACGGCTGCGAACCCATCGGCGTCGACGAGACCCCCGGCAAGAAGGCCTACTGCACCTGCGGCTGGTCGGAGAAGCTGCCCTACTGCGACGGCGCGCACAACCGCCTGGATACCGGCTGCTCCCCCGTCGTCGTCGCGGTCACCGATCCCGGCAAGAAGTTCGTCTGCCAATGCCACAACACCGGTAACCCGCCCTGGTGCGACGGCTCCCACAATCGTCAGGCCGCCCCCTGAGCCGGAACAACCCCTTGCCGATGACCACCCCACCGCAATCGCAAACCATCGAGCTCCGCGTCCGCTACGCCGAAGTCGACGCGATGGGCTATCTCCACCACGCCCGCTACTTCGTCTACTTCGAGATCGGCCGCACCGAGCTCCTCCGCGCCTGCGGCATCCGCTACCGCGACCTCGAGGAGCAAGGCCTCTTCTACGTCGTCGCCCGCCTCGACTGCCGCTTCAAATCCCCCGCGCGTTATGACGATTTGCTCAGCCTGACGACCACCACCGAGCGCCTGTCACCGGTCCGCGTCGACCACAGCTACGAGCTCCGCTGCGACGAACGGCTGCTGGCCACCGCTAACACGACGCTCGCACTCGTGGCCCGCGATGGCCGGCCCACCGGGCTGCCGGACGATCTCTTTGCAAAGCTGACCGGCGAGGCCGCCGCCGCGGGGTAGCTTCAACCGCCACGCTGCGCTACACTCCCTCCTGTAAGCACGCAGATCAACGCTCAAAACCAAGCACCGCTCACAGGAGCTCACACGATGGCGCGCTGGCTCGCTGTAACCGCTCTCGCAATCTTCTCCACGGCCACAATTGCGGCTGAAGAGTCCAACAACGATTCGACCGCCGCGGCTGACAAGCAACCCACGGCCACGCTGGTGATCAAGCAGGGCGACACCGACCTGGGGACGATCACGATCGCCTTGAACATGGCGAAGGCCCCGCTGACGGCGGCGAACTTCATCCAGTACGCCCGCGCTGATCATTACGACAACACGATCTTCCATCGCGTGATCTCCGGCTTCATGATCCAGGGCGGCGGCTTCAACCCCGAGCTCGAGCCGAAGGACGACGAGCTGCAGCCCGGCATCCCGAACGAATGGCAGAACGGCCTGAAAAACCAGCGCGGCACGATCGCGATGGCCCGGATGGGCGGCAACGAGATGTCGGCCACCGCGCAGTTCTTCATCAACGTCGCCGACAACACCAGCCTCGATCAGAAGCAGCGCCAGGACACGGCCGGCTACGCCGTCTTCGGCCGCGTCGTCGACGGCATGGAAGTTGTCCAGAAGATCAAGTCGACGCCCGTCGAATCCAATCCCAAGTACCCCGCCGGCGAGGTCGTCCCCGTCACCCCCGTCGTCATTACCGACGTCAAGATCGAGAACGCGCCGCCGCCGGAGGAGCTCGAAAAGCTCATCGAGAAGGCGAACACGGCGTTCTGGCAGCAGCGGCTGCGCGAGGTTGGTGTCGAGCAGGCCAGCGGCGACCTGACGCGCAGCGCCGAGGGCGCACTATACGAAACGCTGAAGCCTGGCGACGGCGCGAAGCCCACGCTCAACGACGGCGTCCGCGCTCACTACACCGGCTGGCTCCTCGACGGCACCAAGTTCGACAGCTCGCGCGACCGCGGCGAACCGGCGACCTTCCCACTCAACGGCGTCGTCCGCGGCTGGCAGGTCATGCTCAGCGACATGCCGGTCGGCGAGCGCCGCGTCTTTATCCTGCCGCCCGAGCTCGGCTACGGCCAGCGCGGCGCGCCGCCCCGCATTCCGCCCAACGCACCGCTCATCTTCGATGTGGAACTGCTGGGGGTTGAATAGCCCGACGCCGCCGTCGGCGATCGTTTCGCCGGCCGGACCGCACCACCATGCTCACGAAGGAGACTGCCATGGCAGGCCCCCGCGTCACGTTCGAGGTTGAACAGTCCGGCCAGCCTCTCGGCGCCATCACGCTCGAGCTCAACGAGGCCGAAGCCCCCATCACCGTCGAAAACTTCCTCAAGTACGTCGACGAGGGCTACTACGACGGCACCGCGTTTCACCGCGTCATCCCGACGTTCATGGTTCAGGGCGGCGGCCACCACGCCGACCTCTCGCCCAAGCCGGCCGGCCAACACCCCCCGATCCAGAACGAGGCCAAGAACGGGCTGAGCAACCAGCGCGGCACCATCGCGATGGCCCGCACGGCCGACCCGCACTCGGCCACCTCGCAGTTCTTCATCAACGTCAACGACAACACGATGCTCGACCCGCCCGGCCAGGATGGCTGGGGCTACTGCGTCTTCGGCAAGGTCGTCGACGGCATGGACGTCGTCGACCAGATCAAGGACGTCGAGACCGAGATGAACCCCCAGATGCGCGAGCAGTCGCAGCCGGTCGATCCGCCCGTTGTCACCGAAGCCAAGCGCGCCTGACCGGCCCCTGCCGCGCCGGAACAACGTCAAACCACTCCCCACCCTTATCGCACGATGGCGGTGTTGCGGCTAGCCGCAATATGTCCTGCCAGAAGTACCTATAAACATTGGATTGCCCCGCCTCGTTGAGCCTGGCTACAGTTCACATTGGTGCTTCCCGAACGAACCACGCGCGAGCGAATAGGCGCGTGCGGTGTCCCGATTGGGGCGGAGGTTACAAACATGAAACTGTCGAAGGCCGCGCGCCTCTCTGGTCTGGCAATCACCGCTGGCGCCGCGTTGACCATCGGCGCGCCAATGGGCGGCTGCACGCTGAACCTCACCGGCCTGACCTCGGTCTGCGACGACGTCGAGGTCCTCGTCGGACCCCGCATTCTCTGCCTCGGCGAGACCTTCAACGTCAATTGGGCGCGCGTCGATCCCCCCGAAGAAGCCGTCCGCACCACCACCACCTGGTCCAGCAGCCGCGGGCCCGTCTTCCAAGCCCCCGACAACCCCGACGGCCCCCTTGTCGCGACCATCACCGGCACCGACCCCGACGGCCCCCGCGCCTTCGGCGGCACCGGCATCGCCACCCGCGACACCGAATTGAACCTCGTCGTCGCCCGCGACTACACCAGCCGCGATGGAACCGCGATCTGCAATTTCGGCCCCTTCCCCATCACCGTCCTCACCCCGCTGAGCGAGGGCGGCTTCACCGTTGACGAGCCGCTCACCTTCACGTTCGATTGCGATGCCGACAGCTTCGGCCGCTTCAGCGCCCGCCGCGAGGAAATCGCCTCACGCTCCATCCAAATCCAGTCCGTCGCCAACCTCTCCTCGTTCGACCTCATCCTGTCCGTCGATCGCGATTTCGGCGGCGGCGACCGCCGCGTCGAAGAGTTTCCCATCGCCGCCCGCAGCCAGAACACCGCCATCGACGGCGAGTTCTTCGGCACCTGGACCATCCGCTTCCAGGAACCCCTCCCGCCCGGTGAAGACGGCTGCGGCTCGAGCACCGGCGGTGGCACCCCCGGCGACGTCAGCGGCGGCTCCGGCGACACCGTCACCGTCCCCCCCAACCCACTCGAGATCGAGCTGCTCGTCTCGCTCGGCTGCGCGCCCCCCGACGACCCCTAGACCGCATCGGCTTCTTCGGCCTGCGCCGCCTGCTGACAGAGAAACAGCACCGCCATCCGCACTGCCAGTCCGTTCGTCACCTGCCGCAAGATGCTCGAGTTCGGCCCGTCCGCCACGTCCGCCGACAGCTCCACCCCGCGGTTCATCGGCCCCGGATGCAGAATCAACACGTCGGGCTTGCACCGTCGCAGCCGCTCCGCCGTCATCCCGAACCGATCCACGTACTCCCGCTGCGACGGAAACACGTTGCTGGTGATCCGCTCGTGCTGGATCCGCAGCATGTTGATCACGTCCATCTCGCCCAGCACGCTCTCGAAGTCGTGCGTCACCCGCGCCCCGAGCTGCGTGAACGTCCGCGGCGCCAGCGCCGGCGGCCCGACGAACGTCACCTCCGCCCCGCACTTCAGCAGCGCGTGCAGGTTCGACCGCGCTACCCGCGAGTGGCTGATGTCCCCCACGATCGCAACCTTCAACCCCTCCAGCCGCCCCTTCCGCTGCCGGATGGTGTAGAGATCCAGCAAGCCCTGCGTCGGATGCTCGTGCTGCCCGTCACCCGCGTTGATCACGCAGCAGTCAACTGCCGCCGCCACCGACGCCGCCGCCCCCGCCGCCGTGTGCCGCAGCACCATCACGTCGACCCCCATCGCCTCGACGTTCCGCGCCGTGTCCCGCAGCGACTCCCCCTTCTGCACCGACGACGTCTGGCCCGAGAAATCCACCACGTCCGCGCTCAGCCGCTGCGCCGCCAGCGTAAAGCTCACCCGCGTCCGCGTGCTGTCCTCGAAGAACATATTGACGACCACGCGCCCGCGCAGCGCCGGCACCTTCTTCACGCTCCGCGTCGAGACCTCCTCAAAGCCCCGCGCGGTGTCCAGGATGTGAACGATCTCGTCCCGGCTCAGCGCTTCCAGCGACAACAGGTGCTTCCGTCGCCACACCCCCGCCTCATTCGCCGTCGCGCTCATCCAGCACCACCTCGTCCGTGCCGTCGATCTCCGCCACCTTCACCTTCACGATCTGCTGCGCCGTCGTCGTCACCACCCGCCCCACGAAGTCCGGCTGGATCGGCAGCTCCCGCCATCCCCGGTCAATCAACGCCGCCAGCTTGACCGCCTGCGGCCGCCCCAGGTCCATCAGCGCATCCAGCGCCGCCCGGATCGACCGCCCCGTGTAAATCACGTCATCCACCAGCACCAGCCATGTCCCCGTGACATCGAAGTCGATCTCCGTCTGCCGCACCACCGCCTGCGGCCCGATCGTGCTCAGGTCGTCCCGGTACAGCGTGATGTCCAGCGCCCCCGTCGCCGCCGGCGGACACCCGTGCGCCGCCAGCCGCGCCACCAGCCGATCCGCCAGCGTCGCCCCCCGCCGCCGAATCCCCACCACCACCAACCGCCCCTCCGCCGGCCGCTGCGCGCAAATCTCCGCCGCCAGCCCGTCGAGGGCCCCATCCAGCTCAGCCTGCGTCATCAACTGGGTCATGGTGAGATAACCTACCGAATGCCGCGCCAACCGCCTAGACCCCGCCCGCCCCCATTTTCTCGCCCTCGCCCGTTCATTTCGGACCGCCGATCACCTACACTGCCCGCCTCACGGGGATTGACCAGCAGCCAACACCAGCTATCGGAGCGCACCACAACATGGCCCATGACCTCATTCCGCCCCACGGCGGCCAACTCGTCGACCTGACCCACCCGCCGGCGGAAGCCCAGAAACTCGCCCAGCAGGCCGCCAAGCTGCCCAGGATCACCCTGCCCGAACGCGAGCAGTGCGACCTCGAGCTCCTCGCCGTCGGCGCCATGAGCCCGCTCACCAGCTTCATGAACCAGGCTGACTTCGCCAGCGTCTGCGAGAAGATGCGCCTCAGCAATAACCTCCCGTGGTCCGTCCCGATCACCTGCTCCGTCGATCAGCCCACGGCCGACAAGATCGAGCTGGGCAGCCCGGTCGCGCTGACCGACGACCAGGACCGCCCGCTGGCGATCCTGACCGTCGAAGAGAAGTACCACCACGACAAGCAGCTCGAGGCAGAGAAAGTCTACCGCACGAGCGACGCTGCGCACCCCGGCGTCGCCGTCGTCATGAGCCAGGGCGATGTCTGCCTCAGCGGCCCGCTCCAGATCATCCAGCCCCGCCACGAGGCCGAATTTCCCGACTATCGGCTGACGCCGGCGCAGACGCGGGCGGCGTTCGCCGAGCGCGGCTGGCAGACCGTCGTCGCCTTCCAGACCCGCAACCCCATCCACCGCGCCCACGAGTACATCACCAAGTGCGCGCTCGAGATCGTCGACGGGCTGCTGGTGCACCCGCTGGTCGGGCAGACGAAGGCCGGCGATATTCCCGCCGCGACGCGGCTGAAGTGCTACGAGGTGCTGCTGCAGAACTATTACAACCCGAAGAACACGATGCTGTCGGTCTGGCCGGCCGCCATGCGCTACGCCGGCCCGCGGGAAGCGATCCTCCACGCGCTGGTGCGCAAGAACTACGGCTGCTCGCACTTTATCGTCGGCCGCGATCACGCCGGCGTCGGCGACTACTACGGCACCTACGACGCCCAGGAGATCTTCGACGAGTTCGAGCTCGGCGAGATCGGGATCATGCCGCTCAAGTTCGAGCACTCGTTCTGGTGCCAGAAGTCCGGCGCGATGGCCAGCGACAAGACCACCAACAGCACCAAGGAAGACCGCGTCTTCCTCTCCGGCACCAAGGTGCGCGAGCTGCTGCAGCAGGGCGAGCGGCCACCGGTCGAGTTCACCCGCCCCGAGATCGCCGACATCCTGATCGACGCCATGAAGAGCCAATGACCGCAGTGATCCCCGAGCCGCTGGCCGTCCCGGATGAGGTCCTCGACACGCTGCGTGGCGCGCAGCGGGTGGCAGTCGCCGGACACGTGACGCCCGACGCGGACTGTATCGCGTCGATCGCGGGCCTCTGGCTCGCCCTGCCCGAGCTCGGCATCACGCCGGCCGCATCGTTGCCACCCGACAGCGTCGCCCGCCGCCTCCGCTACCTCGTCCAGCGCGCCGGCCTCACCGCCGCCACCCCCAAAGCGCTCCAGGACTGCGACCTGCTGATCGCCGTCGATACCGCCAAGCACCCGCGCCTCAACCTCGAGGGCGGCCCCGACGCCCTCGCCGGCCTTCCGATCCTCAACATCGACCACCACGCCAGCAACACCCGCTTCGGCCGGGTCAACTACATCGACGGTTACCGCAGCTCCACCGCCGAGATGGTCTACGAGGTCATTACCGCCGCCGGCTGCCAGGTCACCCCCACGATCGCCACGCTGCTCTTTGCCGGCATCTACACCGATACGCAGGGCTTCGGTCTCACCAACACCACGCCCCGCGCGCTCGACGTCGCCCACCGCCTCGCCGCCGCCGGCGCCGAGATCCACGACGTCGCCGAGCGCCTCGGGCGCAGCTTCAGCCCGGCCGAGTTCGCCCTGATGAAGGTGATCTACACCAACACCCACGTCGAGCAGGACGGCACGCTCGCCTACGCCACCGCCAGCTACGACGAGATCCACGACGCCGGCTGCACGGCCAACGACATCGACGACCAAGTCGAGGTGCCCCGCTCGATCGAGGGCGTCAAGATCGCCATCCTCTTCACCGAAGGCCGCCAGGGCAAGGTCCGCATCAACTTCCGCGGCGAAGGCGGCGTCTCCGTCCTCGAGCTCGCCAAGCAGTTCAACGGCGGCGGCCACCAGGCCGCGGCCGGCGCCATCCTCGACGGTGACATCCCCACCATCTCCGCCCAGGTCGTCGCCGCCGCCCGCGCCTACTTGCAAGCCCAAGCCTGATCAGCCAAGCTGCCTTAAGACGCTGCGGCCCCGGCCCGCACATTTGGCCCAAGCCCCCACGATGTGCCCCCGGCGTCTCGCCAGGGACCAGGGGATCGCCGCCAGAGACCGGGTGGGGCGGGCGTCCCGCCGGCCATCAACCAAGCGGAGCCAAACCACCCGCAGCGCAACGCACTACTCAACCGAAAGGACTTTGAACAACATGAACACCCTCGGCGCCGGCATCCCCGCCCCCGTTGTCCGCGAACACCTCAACCACCTCGCCACCCTCATGCAAACCGAGGACGTCGCCGCCACCCTCATCTTTCACCCGTCCAACATGCTCGCCTTCCTCGGCACCACCCACGGCGCCTGGGATCGCCTCGTCTGCGGCCTCGTCACCCGCGACGGCCAGGCCCACGCCATCTGCCCTGCCTTCGAACAACCCGGCTTCCAGGCCGAAACCGACCTGCCCACCTTCCACACCTGGCAGGAACACGAAGACAGCTACGCTTGCGTCGCCGCCGCCCTCGCGAGTGCCGGCATCAAGTCCGGCCGCCTCGCCGTCGACGGCCGCATCTGGCTCGAGACGCTGACAGCGCTGCGGGCTGCCCTCCCGGACTTCGAGGTTACCAGCGGCGAGCACCTCCTCCGCGAGGTCCGCATCTGCAAGACCGACGCCGAGAAGGAGCTGCTCCGGAACGCCCACGCCCGCGGCGAGCACCTCTTCCTCGCGCTCACCGAGATGCTCGAACCCGACATGACCGAATTGGAGGTGCAGCAGGCGCTCGCCGCCCGGATGGCCGTCGACGACCTGAAGGCCAGCCCGATGGTCCAGACCGGCCCCAACGGCGCCATCCCGCACCACCGCTCCGACGATTCGTTGCTGAAGCCGGGGCACACGCTGGTCGTCGACAGCGTCACGCTCACCGCCGGCTACCACAACGACGTCACCCGCACCTTCGCCGTCGGCGAACCTTCCAAGAAGGCCAAGGAAGCTTACCAGGTCGTCCGCGCCGCCCAGGCCGAAGCGATCGCCGCCGCCCGTGCCGGCCTCGCCTGCGAAAAACTCGATGCGGTCGCCCGCGACGTCATCACCCAGGCCGGCTTCGGCGCGTACTTCACCCACCGTCTCGGCCACGGCATGGGCATCGAATGCCACGAGCCCCCCTACCTCGTCGGCGGCAACCAGACGACCCTCCGCGCCGGCATGTGCCTGACCATCGAGCCCGGCATCTACGTCCCCGGCGAGTTCGGCATCCGCATCGAGGACGACATCCTGATCACCCCCGACGGCTGCGAAGTCATCAAAGGCGAACTCCCAACCGACGTCACCCCCGCCTTCGATACCTGATCCACGGGTGTCCTAGTTCGGGCCACTGCTCTCGAGCAGTGTCAAACGCAAACCCAACCCGTCCCGCCAGCTCCCCCGCTCACCTGCTCTATTGCCCGGATGCCTAAGGCTTTCAGTCTGGAGGACTGACAAATCGTCAGGAGGCTGGGGATATCACATGCGATCGAGTCGGGCGGACGGCCGGCAAAACGACAGTCTCTCCGCGCCGGCACTGATCTGCTGCAAGATGACGACCGCCGTCTGGCGACCGCTGATCGAAGGGACTCGTTGGCGCCATTTTGCGCCCCGTCGCCGCGTGGCGCAAAGAACAACCCGCGCCGCTGACGCGATCATCGCCGGCAGCGCGGGTGTATGAACCTGTTTGGCTGAGGTTCGCCGTCCAAGCTAGCGCCGGCGACAGAGCCCCAGCAGGCCTAGCCCCAGCAGGCTGAGCGTCGCCGGTTCGGGAATCCACGTCAGCGCCAGCGACGGCTTGACAACGTCGGCCGTGCTCTCGAGGCTGTGCACGTTGAACGACACGAAGTTCACCGTCTCGCTGCGAACGCGGAAGAAGTCCGTGGCGGGCCCGTCAAGCACCGCCTGCAACGCGGTCACGTCGGGAAAGGGAATCTCCAACAACGTCCCGACTGCGATCGTCGAGCCGGTCGGATAGGTCTCCGTCGTCAGCAACGTCGCCGCGGAGTTGTTGGCGTGGTCGTCGTCGGTGATCAGCCCGTCGCCGGCCGCGCCGTAGAAGCTGACGTCCGCCGTCGCACCAGTGTTACTGATCAGACCCGCCGTCGTCAGCTGCAGCGTCGCGCCGGTGACGATCGCGCCGTTCGGCAACACGCCGAGGTCGAACTCGAAGATGCCGTTGCCCACGTTGTTGCCACTCGACCGCTGCGTCAGGATCGTTGGCTGGTTATCTGTCGTCGTGAAACCCAACGCACCGCTGAACTGTACGCGCCCGTCCGCCGTCGCGGGAATCGTCAGCGTGCTCGCCCAGACCCCCGCCGCGCCGATCCACGCCGCCAGCCCCGCCAACACGCTTCGCCGAACTCCTGTCATGCTTTCCCTCCCTCGCGACCAACGCGCCAGGTTCCGTGAGGCCCCATATCCAGGTCGCCGCAACCGCGCACGACCGCCGGGAGCATACCAGAATCGCCGCTGCCCTCAAAGGCGATTCTTTTCCCCGTTTATAATAAGGCGTGGTCACCGCCCATCGGCCGGCGGCCGGCGGCCGCGCTACGCCGGCGCCGCGCACGACCGCGCCGGATCGCAGCCTAGGCAGCGACCTGGAGCTCGACCCGCTCGACGATGGTTTCCTGCGGCGGGCCGTCATGTCCCTCGTCCGGCTTGTACGTCGCCATCGCGTAAAGCGACAACCCGCCCCAGGCGACGAGCACCAGACCCAAACCGGCCGCCGCGACGCCGACCCGCTTGCGGGCCTGGTCGCCGACCGTGATGCCCCAGGTGATGCAGAACGTCACGATCCCGTTGCAGAAGTGAAACACCGCCGCCACCAGGCCGACCGCGTAGATCGAAAGCCAGACCCAGAGCGGCAGCCACAACGCCTGGAACCCATCCTGGGTGACGGCGAAGAAGGCCGGGTTGGCGTCCTTGTAGTCCGGGCCGCCGAACCAGTGGGCGAACCGGAAGTGCGCCAGGTGGACCAGGATGAACGCCAGCGTGATCCAGGCGGTCAGCCGCTGCAGCGAGTAGCGCCAGTTATCCATGTAGGGGTACTGGGCCGCGTTCGACTTGCCCTGAACGGCGATCAGGACGCCGTAGCCGGCGTGGAACGCCAGCGGGGCGAAGATGAACAGGATCTCGATGCCCAGCAGAAACGGCAGGCTGTGGATCCACTGGACGTGCTCGTCGAACTTCTCGGGGCTCAGCCACGCCGTCGAGTTCGTCAGCAGGTGATTGATCAGGAAGACCCCGACCGGAATGATGCCGCTGAGCGAGTGCAGGCGGCGGAGCAGGAAGTGATGACGGGCCAGCGGGTCCGGCGAATGAGCGATGTCGGCCACGATTCCCTCGTTGCTGCTGGAGCCTGGCGCCCTCAACCGGTGAGGGCGGCGCGGATTTCGGAGTCAGTAGTGTAAAGCTTACGACGGCGACAGCCTAGGGACGGCGGCGGGCCGGGCGTTCACGATTTTCAGGCCGGCTGAAGCTGGCCGCTGCTAATCGCTTGCCCGGGCCCCGGCCGCCGCTTAGTTTCCGCGGCCTGAGGGATTTCGGGGCTCGCAGAAGGAAAGACGCTCCATGGCAACGCCTGTTCGGATTGCACAGATCGGGACCGGGGGGTTCGGCAACTACCACCTGAAGACCTGGCAGAAGGTCGCGGCCGGCGAGGTTGTCGGGGTCTACGACGTCGACCCGGTCCGGGCCGGCGAACGCGCCCGGGAATACGGCATCGAGACCGTCTATCGGTCGCTCGACGAGCTGCTCGAGGACCCCAACGTCGACGCGGTCACCGTCGTCGTGCCGAACACGTTCCATGCCGACACGGCGATTGCCGTGATGAAGGCCGGGAAGGCGTGCTTCTGCGAGAAGCCGTTGGCGCCGACGGCGGCGGAGATCGAGCGGATGATCGCCGCCCGGGACGAGACACAGCAGTTGCTGATGACCGGGCAGCACATGCGGTTCGAGAGCAAGACGCGGCAGCTGGTGCAGTGGTTGCGGCAGGAACGGCTGGGCGATTGCTATTACTCGCGGGCGCGGTGGCTGCGGCGGGCCGGGGTGCCGGCCAGTCCGGGGTTCATCTCGAAGGAGATGGCCGTCTACGGGCCGATGGCTGACATCGGAGTGCATGTCATCGACCTGGCGATGTTTTTGCTGGGGTTCCCGAAGCCGGTGACGGTCAGCGGGACGGCGGTGACGAAGCTGGCGACGCAGCAAGGGCGCTACAACGGCTGGGGGACGTTTCGGCCGGAAGACTTCGAGGTCGAGGACTTTGCGGCCGGCTGGGTGCGGTTTGACAACGGCGCGGTGCTGACGGTCGAGGTGAGTTGGGCGTTGAACCAGCTCGACAACGAGGTGGTGGGGCTGGAGTTGTTTGGTGATCGGGGCGGGGCCCGGTGGCCGGAGCTGGAGTGGGTTGAAACCGACGGCGAAGGGGTGTTGAGCACGGGGTCGATTCAGAGTTACGACCGCAACGCGCATGACGGGCACGCCAACGAGTTCACGGCGTTTTGCGCGGCGGTGCGAGCGGGCGGGCCGTCGCCGGTGCCGGCGGAGGACAGCCTGAAGGTGGCGAAGATCCTGGATGGGATTTACGCGTCGGCGACGGCGGGACGGGAAGTGGTGTTGTAGGGCTTCCCGTCGCGTCGTCGGGAGGCGCGGCGGGCGAACGGATCACGTCGTGACGGTTCGCGCGGCTGAAAGCCCGGGAAGCCGCGTTTGGACGCTGTCTCAGTCCCCCAGGTTGAAACCTGGGGCACCCATTGGTCGCGGTATTTGGTTGTCAAAGATCCGCTCCGGTGCCGGTCCAGTTCTGGTGGCTGGCGAAAGCCACCGTCGTCTGCCGGCCGCGGCCTCGGTGTTAACCGGCGTGAATCCGAGCCAGTGGATTCCGCTGGGTCACGGGCGAGGGAGCCTGGTCCGCGTCGCTTGCAAGGTCGCGCGGGGCCCAGTGCTGTTTAACAGCTCCTCGCCGTCAAGGCAGCCGTGGGACTGCGTGAGCAACTGAAGTAATAGCTCGGGTTTTCGGCGGATCAAGCGGGGGTTCCGTGGTTGTCGGCGGCTGGCGGGGATTGGTCGGGACGGGTGTTTCCTGCGCTGGTGAAATCGGGGACGGGGGGCCGGTCGGGTAGCACTCACTCCAAGTTGCATCGCGCGAAACCGGGTTTTGACCGCTGGCGGACTCTGCTGCACCTCTGGCCGAGGTTAGAATTTGGTGGCCGTTGCCGCTGGTGAGGAGATCCGAAGGTGAGCCAGATGAATCGCGCGAGATTAGACGACGTGCAGCGTGCTGGGGCGTTGATCCCCCGGTATTGGTGGTTGAAGCGGCTGGTGCTGGTTGGGGTGGGGACGGTGTTGTTGGTGGTGGGGTTGCGAGGGGCGTGGGGCTGGGCGGCGGAGCGGGCGTGGCAGCGGACGCTGGCGGAGTTGCGGGCGGCAGGGTTGGATCCGGCGATCGGGGCGGATGAATATCCGGACGTGGGTCAGGAGGAGAACGCGGCGTTTGCGTGGGCGCGGGCGGCGGCGCGGCTGCAAGAAGTAAATGCCCAGCGGGTTGCGCAGGGCGCGACCAGCATTAACGCGTTTTACACCCACGCCACTGCGGCCCCCATGTTCCCGCTGCCGCGGCGTGGTGGTGCGCCTGCGTATCGTGGAACGCTTTCGGAACAGCTAAACGATAATCCGTTTCACGTTCTGCTCGACCACGTTGACGTCGACCACGCGGCGCTGCTCGCGTTGGACCAGGAGCTCATGACACTCAGTCGAAACGCCGCCACACGCGGGGACGCGAATTGGCGGCGGTTACAGCAGACAAACCTGGCGCTTTATGCGGTCGACCTTTCTGATCCGGTCAACAATTTCAATGTTGCCGGTTTCAGCCCGCTCCGCGCACTGGCGCAGTTCCTCGACCAGGCCGCAGAGGTCAGGCTTCACGCCGGTCAACACCGGGAGGCCGTGGACCGGTGGCAAGTGCAGGTCGCGTACAGCGAAAGTTTTTACCAACGTCGCAGCTATCCGATTGACATCCTGGTTGCGCTCGCGGTCGACGCGCTCGCCTGCAGCACCATTGCGACGGGACTGCCGCAGCTCGTGCTCGAGAATTCAGCGCGAGACGGTGCCGAAATCGAGCGAGTCGAGCCGGCCACGCCGAGCCAGCTCGCAGCGCTGCGCGATCAGCTGCTGGATGAAGAGGAGATCCGGCAGGCGGTGGAAATTGCATTGCGGGCCGAAATTGGATCAAACGCGGCTTACGTGGCTGCGTGGCAGCAGGGTCGCGCCAGCGTCACGAACCCGGGGGCGTTCCCGGGCGCGGCGGTCAGCACCGGGGATCATCTTGCGCGGTGGGCATTGGCCCCGGCGTGGACAATGCGCCTGATCGAATGGGCGCATCACTGTCGGGCAGCGGTCAATGCGTTTCGCGAGCCGGCGTGGGTGCCGCTGGCCCCGGAGCTGCAAACGGGCTTTGCTGGATGCTTTCCCTTTGTCGACGATCGGCCGATCCTCACTCGCATTATTTACCCGACCGGCCGTTTCACACTTGACCGGACATGCGTTCTGATTCGCGGACAGCTTGCGGAGCGTCGCCTGCTCGCGACCGCGATCGCCGTCCGGCTGTTCGAGCACGATCGAGGGCGGCGGCCGTCCCGACTCGCGGAGCTCGCGCCCGACTATCTGCCGCGGGTGCCGCGCGACCCGTTCGGTGATGGGCGACAGGCGCTGCGCGCGAAGATTGAGAAGGGGCACGTCCAGTACCTGTACAGCCGGTACGAGGATGGCGACGATCACGGCGGCGCGTTCGAGCTGTCAGACTACAGCTATCCGCAGATGTTCATTCGGCCTGGTGGAAATGTGGGGCCGCGGGTCGGGGACCAGGTCCTGCTGCTGGACGTGCCACCGCCGCCGCCCGCGTGGCTCGAGCAATATGGCAAGTATCTCGATGGGGGCGGCTCTGCGGACGAGGAGGGCTCAAGCCAATCGAACCCCTCCGCGACCGGCACAAACCCTGGCGAGGGCGATGAAAAGCGCCGCTAGCGGATAGGGTCGGGCGAGCGCTTGAAAAGAAGGCGGGTCGATGACCCGCCCTACTCACGGCCAGTTCTTCAGGATCACCACGACGTAGAAAACCAGGGCGGTAACGAGGCCGAGAGTGAGGACGGTCGTCAGGCTCCAGAGCACGGGGAGCAGGACGAAGACCACGAGGCCGTAAGTGCGGCTGTGCGTCAGCCGCGCCGCCAGGCTCGCCAGCCGGAGCCACCATAGCAGCACCAGCGGCGTCATCAGCAACCCGGGGAAGCACAGCAACTGGATCGCGCGGACAGTGAGGTTATCCCGGTCAAGCTCTTCGAGCACAGCGTATACGAGCATCAGGGTCGCGGCAGCCGCGAGGATCACAAACGCCAGCGGGGCGCTGGCGTAGTAGCTCAGCGTGATCGCGCGGTCCTGCTGGTCGGGGCTGAGCCGGCGGGGGTGGAAGAGGTAGGTGGGCACGCCGGTTACCGTCGGCAGCCAGCACAGCGCGCCGATCGCGAGGGCGACCCAGAACCAGCCAACGTAGTCGGGGCCGGCGAAGCGCTGAAAGTACTCGTTGAGGCCGAGCGGGGCGACGATCGCCAGGACCGCCGCGAGGCCGAGGGCGAGCCAGAGGAGCGTGACAGCCTGGAAGCGGCGGGCAGCAGGGTAGTCGGGCGGGTGGGCGGACTCGGCCGCGAGGCGAGGGGGCTGCGCGGTGGCGATCCACGCGGTGGACCAGTAGGCGAGCAGCTTGCGCCAGCCGCGGGCGCGGATCCAGGGCAGACGGCGGTTAGTATCGCGGAGGAGGGTGATGTCGCCGCCGCACTCGGTGCAGACGTCGCGGGTGGCGCCGCGGAGGTCGTAGCCGCACCAGGGGCAGAAGAGGCCGGCGGGGAGAGGG
>CAZCKC010000092.1:0-15206 GCA_964499235.1 uncultured Planctomycetales bacterium
AGATCGTTTCACGTGACTGGAGTTCAGACGTGTGCTCTTCCGATCTGGTGGTGGTTGGGCCTCGTCGCGGCCGAGACGGCCGGCCCACCCGGGGGGGCCGGTGCATTCGTGGGAGGTGGAGACGAAGCTGTCCGGAGGCCGAGACGGCCGCGGCGGCTGAGCGCGTCGCTGCGGTCGGTTTTGCCAGCATAGGGGGGGTCGCGTAAGCTGATCATTGAAGATCGCGCCGGGGCGGCGGAAGCTGACGTTTCGCAGCAACTCGCTCGGCGCCGGCGGGTGGCTGGGGCGGGTTTGGCGAGCCAGTCGCCCCGAGTTTGAAGCGGGGGCCTCGTCCTCCGAAGGCGGCTGGTGTGATGTTCCGTTCGATCTCGATGCCGGCGCGGCGGCTCCGCCCACGCGGGTGGGCGGTCGTGGCGATGGTGACCGCGTTCGCCGGGCTGGGGGCGTTTCTGTTTGCGGTTCGCAAGGCGCCGCCCGCGGCGGCGGGCTCGCTCGCGGCGTTGGTGGAGCGCGAGCCGGCGTTTGTCGGCAGCGCGGCGTGCCGGGAGTGTCACCAGGTTGAGTGGGAGCTGTGGCGGGGTTCGGACCACGACAAGGCGATGGACGTCGCCACGGACGAGACCGTGCTGGGCGATTTCGATGACGCGGTCTTCACCTATAACGGCATCACCTCGCGTTTCTATCGGCGTGACGGGAAGTTCCTCGTGCATACGGAGGGCCCCGGCGGCGCGATGCGTGAGTTCGAGATCACGCACGTGTTCGGGCATGATCCGATGCAGCAATACCTGATCCCGTTTCCGGGCGGCCGGCTGCAAACGTTAAACATCACGTGGGATGTGATCGAGGGCCGCTGGTTTCAGCAATATCCGGAGCAGGACATTCCGCCTGACGACTGGCTCCACTGGACGCGCAGCGCCCAGAACTGGAACGCGATGTGCGCGGAGTGTCACTCGACCGATCTGCAGAAGGGGTATGACCCCGCCACGGACACGTACAACACGACGTGGAAGGATATCGACGTCGGCTGCGAAGCGTGTCACGGTCCGGGCGCCCGCCACGTGGCGTGGGCCGAGATGGTGCCGCGGCACCGGCCCGACCTCAGCCATGACGGGTTGATCGTGAACACCTCGGACATCACGTCGGTTCAGCTGGTGGAGCTGTGTGCGCCGTGTCATGCCCGCCGGGCCGAGCTTGGGGACTATGACCATCGTGGTGGCGCGTTGCTGGACGTGATGCAGCCGAGCCTGCTGACCGCCGGTTTGTACCACCCGGACGGCCAGATCCTGGACGAGGTTTACGTGTACGGCTCGTTCCTGCAGTCGAAGATGTACGCGAACGGCGTGACCTGCTCGGACTGCCACGACAGCCACAGCCTCGAGCTGCGCTTTACCGGCAACGACCTGTGCGCGCAGTGCCACGTTCCCGCGGTGTACGACACGGCCGAGCACCATTTTCACCAGCAGGTTCATGAAGGGCAGCCGTCGGACGGGGCGCTGTGCGTCAGCTGCCACATGGTCGAGCAGCCGTACATGGTGATCGACTGGCGGGCGGACCACAGCTTCCGCGTGCCACGGCCGGATTTGACGAAGACGATCGGCACGCCCAACGCCTGCTCGCAGTGCCACACCGGCGAGTCGCTCGACTGGGTGCTGGACGCTTACGAGGAATGGTACGGCGAGACGCGTTCGCCGCACTACGGGACGACGTTTGCGGCCGCCCGGGCGAACGACCCGGCCGCCCGTGAGCCCCTCAAGCATATCGCCAGCAGCCCGGAGCAGGCGGCGATCGTCCGGGCGACGGCGCTGGCGCTGCTGGTCCAGCTCTGGGACGGGGGGCCGTTGCCGACGCTCGAGACGGCGGTTGAATCCGACGTGGCGTTGTTGCGACGGGTGGCGGCGGAGCACCTGCCGCTGCGGTCGGTGGCGGACGTCGAGCGGCTGGCGCCTTTGCTGAGCGACCCGTTCCGCGCGGTGCGCCTGACGACGGTGGCCCGCATCGCGACGGTGCCGCGCGACCTCCTGACCCCGGCCCAGCAGAAAGCGTTCGACGTGGCGCTGGGCGAGTACCGCACCGCGATGGCCTACACGCTGGACTTCGCGAGCTCGAATCACAACCTCGGCAACCTCGAGTTGGCGCTGGGTGATGCCCGGGCGGCAGAACGCTTTTACCGGGCGGCGCTCGCGATCGACGACCTGTTCTTCCCGGCGAAGTCGAACCTGGCGGTCCTGCTCAGCGAGCAGGGGCGCTATATCGAGGCCGAGGCGTTGCTGCGCGAGATCTTGGCCGCCTACCCGGACAACGCCGACGTGATGTACTCGCTGGCGCTGCTGCTGGTGGAAATGGGCCGGGCGGCAGATGCGTTGCCGTGGCTCGAGCGGGCGGCCGAGCGACTGCCCGACCACCCGCGGCTGCATTACAACCTGGGGCTGCTCCGGCAGCAGCTGGGGCAGCTTGACGGGGCCGAGGCGGCGTTGCGGCGGGCGCTCACGCTGCAGCCGGGGAACCTCGATTTCCTGCACGCGCTGGCGGACCACCTGTTGCGGCGGGGGCGGCTGGACGAGGCCGGCGCGGTGGCCGACCGGATCGTGACGCTGTTTCCCGACCAGCCGCTGGGGCACCGGCTGCGGGCGATGGTCGAGGCGGGCGGTGACGCGCAGTAGTCGCGGCGTGGCCCCGGGCGCCCGGCCGGCGAGGTTGGCGGCAGCAACCGTCAGAATGCTTTAGAATCGGTGAAGAGCGGGTGCCGATCGCGCCGCTGTCGGCATGAATCTTGTTGCGTACCGGGGAATTCCATGACGGATCTCGCGACGTTCATCGCCACTGCGCCGCTGGTGGACACGCACGAGCACCTCGCCTCCGAGCAGCAGTACCTTGACGAGCCGGCCGACATCCTGCTCGAAGTGTTTGACGGCGGCTACATCATGGCGGACCTGCGCGTGGCCGGCGCGACCGACGCCGCGATCCAGCGCGTGCTGCAGGAGCCGGGGGGTGACATCGCTGAACGGTTCGGGGGCATCGCGGCCGCCTGGGACGCCTGTCGCCACACGGGCTTTGGTGAAGCGACGCGGATCACGGCGCGCGAGTTTTTCGGGCTCGAGGAAATCACGGTCGAGAGCCTGGTGGCGGGCCAGGCGCAGCTCGCGGCGCACCAGCCGGGGGAGCGTTACGCGATCCTCACGGCGGCGCACCTTGACCACGTCCAGATCGACAGCGTGTCGCCGTTGTGCCCGCGCGACGCCGAGCACCCGGACTTCTTTTTGCAGGACATCAACTGGCTCAAGCCGGCGACGGCCGACTTTGACCTGACGTTTCTTCACGAGCACACGAAGGTGGCCGTCAAAGACCTGCGCACGTTGGAGAACGCGCTGCAGGCGCTTTTCAGCAGCGCGGCGCCGCGGGCGATTGCCGTGAAGATCCAGCACGCCTACCAGCGCACGCTGGCGTGGCAGGCGCGTGCCGATTCGGAAGTGGCTCCGTTGGTTGACCGCGTCTTGGCAGGCAACGACCTGGCCCCGCACGAAGCCAACGCCGTCGGTGACTGGGCGATCGAGCGGGCGATCCGCTGGGCGGAGGAGCACGCGCTGCCGGTGAAGATTCATACCGGATACCTGGCCGGCTACGGCGGCATGCCGCTGGAATGGGTGCACCCGGCGCACCTCTGCCCGCTGCTCAAGCAGTATCCGGAGGTGCGGTTCATCCTGATGCACACCGGTTATCCGTTTGGCGGCGAGATCGTCGCGCTGGCCAAGCACTACCCGAACGTCTATGTCGATCTCTGCTGGGCGTGGGCGCTGGATCGGTTCAGCACCGAGCAGTTCGTTCGGCAGTACCTGCACGCCGCGCCCATCAACAAGCTGTTCGTCTTCGGTGGTGACACGCAGCGGCCGCGCAGCGCCGTCGCCTACAGCCGCCAGGCGCGCGTCGGGCTGGCCCGCGCGCTGCAGGCCGAAGTGGAGGCCGGCGAACTGACCGAGGCCGAGGCGCAGGCGGTCGCCCAGCGCGTGATGCGTGACAACCAGTACGCCGCGATGGACATCGCCGCCCGTCGGGCTGCCTGGCGGGAGCAGCCGGCGGCCTCCTGATCGGTCGCCGGTGTCGCCCGCGTCGGGCCGGCGTCGGCGTTGCGTAACAGGCACCGCGGCCAGCGGGGCGTTGCGCGGGCGGGCCTTGCACGTAAGTCTATTTTAAGCCGGGATTTGCGCACACTATCGCGGAGCGGGTCCCGGCCAGGGGTCGACGGTGGCGGGTTTACGGATTGCGTCGCGGAAATCATACTCCGGAACGCAATCGCGGCCGTGCTTGAGCGTTGTACCTCAATTGCGGTCTGCGCGCGAGGAGAAATGCGATGCGTCGAGTAGTAAATCGTGCGGGTAGCAGCCTGTGGGGCTGCGTTGTGCTCATGGGGCTGTCGGTCACGTTGCTGACGGGCTGTCCGGTGGACACGGATGAACTGGCCACCGCGGTCACTGAGGCGGCGCTGAACTCCGTGACCAATTCGATCGTCGATTCGCTGGCCACGTATTTGGCGGGAGGTTAGGGGTTTGCATCGGTGGCGTTTCTCGCGCGGCACCGGGAGCCAGTGCTCGGGCGGCGCGTGTCGATTTCACCCGCATCGAGGTTGGCGCATCGGGCCCCGCGGGTTGCACCTGTTGCGTGGCGGCTTTCTCCTGGCGGTCGGCCTCTGCCTGCCTGCCGGTTGTCCGCCGAGTGCTTACCGACAGCAGGTTGACGCGCGGGCGTACGAATCGATTCGGCAAAAGCAGCTCGCGGCGCTCGGCGAGGCCGAGCCGTTCACGATCGCGCGGCCGGCAGACCTGCTGCGCCGCCAGCTCCTGCTAGACCAGGAGCTGCCCGTGGCGGATGACGCATCGCTCGGCCCGGCGGCGGTTGAGCCGATTCCGCAGTGGCCGGACGACGAGTACCTCGAGGCGGTTGCGCCTGACGGTTTCGCCGCGCAGTTCGACACGCGGCAAGGCCCGCTGATCACGCTGGCGGCGGCGTTGCAGATCGCGGCGCACGAGAGCCGGGAGTACCAGCAGCAGAAGGAGCAGGTGTTCCGGGCGGCGCTGGACCTGGACTTCGAGCAGGATGCGTTCCGGAACACGTGGGCGGGGCTGATCGAGGGCGGCTACGTCGCGAACCTCGAGGAGGAGGTGGTCCTCAATGCCGAGCGCGGCATCACCGACCGCCAGACCGTGGCGGGGCTGGAGTACGGCGGCGTGGGCGAGTTCTCGCGCGTCTTCGAAAGCGGGACCGCGTTTACGGGCCAGCTCGGCTTGGACATGGTTTCGCTGCTGACGCAGGACCGCCTGTTCGCGCGCGGGGTTTTTGCCGACGTGACGATCACGGTGCCGCTGCTCCGCGGGGCGGGCGAGTTCGTCGTGACCGAGCCGCTGACGCAGGCCGAGCGGGACGTCGTCTACGCGATCTACAACTTCGAGCGGTTCAAGCGCGTGTTCGCGGTGGATATCGCGAGCGATTACTTCGCGGTGCTCCAAAGCCGTGACCAGGTCGAGAACGCGGAGGAGAACTACAAGAACCTGATCACGTCGACGCGGCGGGCGCGGCGGCTGGCGGCGGCCGGCGAGCTGCCGGAGATCGAGGTCGGGCAGTCGGTCCAGGATGAGCTGCGGGCGCGTGATCGCTGGGTGTCGGCGGTCGAGTCGTATCGGCGGCGGGTCGATGCCTTCAAGTTGACGCTCGGGTTGCCGGTGGACGCGGCGATTCGGCTGGAACAGGCAGAACTCGAGCGGCTGGCGGCGGAGCTCGATTATCTGCTGATCAACGAAGAATTCGCGATTGGTGGGGCGGCGCTCGAAGAGGATCGGGCGAAAGGACCACGGGCCGGGGTGCCGGCCGACGCGCCGGTGGAGCTGACCCCGCCCGGGGCGGGTGAGGCGGGCCCGCTCGAGCTGGAGCCGCTGGAGGCGGTCCTGCTGGCGTTGGAGCACCGGTTGGACCTGCGGATTGCGATCGGGCGGGTGTTTGACAGCCAGCGGGACGTGGCGGTGGCCGCGGACCTGCTGCGGGCGGACGTGACGCTGCTGGGGACCGGGTCGGCGGGGGGTCGGCGGGCCCTGGCGTCGGCGGGAGCGGATGACGCGATTCTGCGGCCGGACGAGGGTTCTTACGCCGCGCTGCTTACAATCGATATGCCGTTCGAGCGGACGGCCGAGGCGTTGACGTACCGGGAGACGCTGGTCGGGTTTGAGCAGTCAATTCGTGAGCTGCAGGCGCAGGAGGACGAGGTCAAGCTGGCGGTGCTGAACCGGCTGAGCGAGTTGCTGCAGGCCCGCGAGGCGATGCAGATCCAGGCGCGGGCGGTGGCGGTGGCCGAACGGCGGGTCGCGAGCACGCGTATGTTCCTGGAGGCGGGGCGGGCGGAGATCCGGGATGTGCTTGAGGCGCAGGAAGCGTTGATCTCGGCCCAGAATGCGTTGACGGCGGCGTTGGTTACCTATCGCGTCGGCGAGTTGGCGTTGCAGCGGGACCTGGGGCTGCTGCGTGTTGATCACCGCGGCGTCTGGACGGAATACGAGCCGGCGGGAATTGAGGAGCAGTCATGAATGCGAAGCCGAAGAAGTCCGGCAAGGTCCGCTGGCTGGCGGTGATCGGGACGGTGTTGGCGGGAGCGGTGGTGGTGGCGCTGATCACGACCTCGACGGGGGCGACGTCGAACCAGGGTGACATTCCGCCCTTCGAGGTCAAGCAGGGGCCGCTGACGATCGCGGTCAGCGAGGCGGGCACGATCCAGGCGCTGGAGCAGTTGATCATCAAGAGCGAGGTCGAGGGTCAGACAACGATCATCTATCTGATGCCGGAGGGTACGCTCGTCGAGGCGGGGGAATTGCTGGTCGAGCTCGACGCGAGCGGGCTGGAGGATGATTTGATCCAGCAGGAGATCAGCGTCCAGAACGCGGAGGCGGCGTTCGTGCGGGCGCGCGAGAACCTGAAGGTCGTGCAGAACCAAGCGAAGAGCGACATCTCGAAGGCCGCGCTGGACCTGCAGTTCGCGGAGGAGGACCGCAGGAAGTACATGGAGGGCGAGTATCTCCAGCAGCAGCGCGAGGCCGAGTCGAAGATCGAACTCGCCTCCGAGGAGCTCAAGCGGGCCGAGGAGAAGCTGAAGTGGTCCGAGCGACTGTCCGAGGAGAAGTATCTTTCGCAGACGGAGCTCGAGGGCGACCGGCTGGCCTACAACCGGGCGAAGCTGGACCACGAGTTGGCGGTGGCGGCGCTCGAGTTGCTCGAGAAGTACACGCATGCGCGGCAGGTGGCGCAGCTCACCAGCGACATTGACCAGGCGGAGTTGGCGCTGGAGCGGGTGCAGCTCAAGGCGAAGGCCGACATCGTGCAGGCGAAGGCCGACCTGACGGCGAAGGAGGCCGAGTTCGGGCAGCAGCAGACGAAGCTCGAGAAGGTGAAGCAGCAGATCGCGAAGACGAAGATCCGCGCCCCGCGGGCGGGGCTGGTTGTTTACGCCACGAGCGCGAAGAGCAGCTGGCGGGGGAACGACGAGCCGCTCGACGAGGGGCAGTCGGTGCGGGAGCGCGAGGAGCTGATCTACCTGCCGACGGCGGACGCGATGATGTCGCAGGTTCAGATTCACGAGTCCAACCTGGACAAGGTTCGCATCGGGCTGCCGGCGCGGGTGACGGTCGACGCGCTGCCGGGGCGGACGTACACGGGCAAGATCGCGAAGATCGCGCCGCTGCCCAACGCGCACGTGATGCGCAGGAACCCTGATCTGAAGGTGTACCTGACGGAGATCCACCTCGACGGCAGCAATACGGCGTTGCGCACCGGCATGAGCTGCAACGCCGAGGTGATCATCGCGCAGCTCGATGACGCGGTCTACGTTCCGGTGCAGGCAGTGGTCAAGTCCGGCACCGGGCACGTGGCGTATGTCCAGCGCGGGGACGAGTTCGTGCAGACGCCGGTCGAGATCGGGCTCGACGACAACCGCATGCTACACGTGCGTTCCGGTTTGCAGCGCGGCGAGATCGTCTCGCTCGACCCACCGCTGGAGGCGGCGCCGGCGACGGCGGACGCCGGCCCGGGGCTCGACGAGGCGCAGCGGGCGGCATTCCAGCGGGCGATCGATGCGTCGAAGGAGCAGACCCAGCGCGGCCGCGGTCCGCGGCCGGGCGGAGATCGTTCGTGACGCAATCGGCAGTTGACCCCCAGCCGCCCGTGGCCGAGCAACGCCGCGAGCCGGTCGCCCGCTTCGAAGAGGTCACGAAAATCTACCAGATGGGTGACGTGGCGGTCCGGGCGCTGGCGGGGGTGTCGATTGACTTTGCTGCGGGCAGTTACTGGGCGATCATGGGGCCGAGCGGCAGCGGCAAGAGCACGATGCTGAACTTGCTGGGGTGTCTCGATCGGCCGACGACGGGGCGGTACTGCCTGGCGGGCCGCGACGTGGCGACGCTCAACGACGACGCGTTGAGTGAGTTGCGGCTGCGCGAGCTCGGGTTCGTCTTCCAGAGCTTCAACCTGATTCCGCAGCTCACGGTGCGCGAGAACATCGAGCTGCCGCTGTATTACCTCGGCATCGAGCACGAGGAGGGGATGACGCGGGCGGACGAGCTGGCCGAGCGGGTGGGGCTGGCCGAGCGCCTCAATCACCGGCCGGCGGAGCTGTCGGGCGGTCAGCAGCAGCGGGTGGCGATCGCGCGGGCGCTGGTCAACGACCCGAACGTGCTGCTGGCGGACGAGCCGACGGGCAACCTCGACTCGGCGACGGGCGAACAGATCATGGCGTTGCTGCAGGACCTGCACGCGCAGGGCAAGACGATCCTGATGGTGACGCACGAGCCGGACATCGCCGCCCACGCCGCGTCCCGCCTGCACATGAAGGACGGCCTCATCGACCGCATCGAGGGAGCCGTGTGATGTTCGTCTCGCAGGTGGCGGTCCGCAACATCCGCATGGGGATCAAGACGCTGCTGCTGCACAAGTTGCGGGCGCTGCTGACGATGCTGGGGGTGGTGTTCGGCGTGGCGAGCGTAATCGCGATGCTGGCGGTGGGGGAGGGGGCGAGCCAGGAGGCGCTCGAGCAGATCCGCAAGCTGGGGAGCACCAACATCATCATGTCTTCGGTGAAGCCGGCGGAGGACGAGTCTTCCGGGGGCGCTTTCTGGACGACGGTGATGTACGGGCTGGAGTACGACGATGAAACCCGCGCGCGGGACAGCTTCGCGGCGATCCGGCACACGGTGCCGGTGAAGGTGTTGCGGCAGGAGGCGCGGCTGGGGCAGCGAACGATGGAGCTGCGGGTCGTCGGCACGACGCCGCGGTGGTTCGAGCTGGTCCGGCGGCCGATGATTGCCGGCCAGCGAATCACCTGGCGGCATGCGGAGGACCGCGACCCGGTGGTCGTGCTGACCGAGTATGGCGCGCGGCGGCTGCTGGCGACGGAGCAGGCGATCGGGCGGATGCTTCGCATCGGCGGGCTGTACTACGAGGTGATCGGGATCGTGCAGAGCGAGGGGGGGCAGGGGAGCTCGGTGCAGACGCCCGACCAAGAGGTCGATGCGTATATTCCGATCCAGGTGGCCCGGGAGCGCTACGGCGACACGATCACGCGCCGGGCGGCGGGTTCGTTCATGCGGGAGTCGGTGGAGCTGCACCACCTGATCGTGCAGGTGAATACGATTGCGGACGTGCAGCCGGTGGCCCGCGGGCTGCAGACGATGCTCGAGCGGTTCCATCCCGAGGGCGACTTCCGGATCAGCGTGCCGCTGGCACTGCTGCGGCAGGCGGAGGCGACAAAGCGCCAGTTCAACATCGTCCTCGGGTCGATCGCGGGGATCAGCCTGCTGGTCGGGGGCATCGGCATCATGAACATCATGCTGGCGTCGGTGACCGAGCGGACGCGCGAGATCGGCGTCCGGCGCGCGATCGGTGCGAAGAAGAACCAGATCATCGCGCAGTTCCTGGTCGAGACGATGGTGCTCTCGACGGCCGGCGGGCTGCTCGGGGTGGGGATCGGCGTGGCGATCCCGTGGGGGATCACGCAGGTGGTGGGCATGCCAACGGTCGTGACGGCCTGGAGCCTGGCGCTGGCCGTGGGAATCAGCGTGTCGGTGGGCATCATATTCGGGCTGTACCCAGCGCGGCAGGCGGCAAACCTGGATCCGATCGAGGCGTTGCGGCACGAGTGAGGCCGGGCGCCGGGGGGACGGATTTCGGCGCTGGATGGGCGCACGGGAGGGTGTGCGGCGACGGGCGATGCCCGCGGGTTAATGGCGGGCGGCCGCGACCCAGGGGGGTAACGTCTACTTCACCTGGTTCGCTGCCGCCCGCCCCCGCAGGGCTTTAAGCCAACGGCAGGATGCCGCTCAGCAGCGCGAGCAGCGGACCCAGGACGGAGGCGAGCAGGTCCTGGAACAGCGTGATGAAGCCACCGAAGAACCCTTCAAATCCTTGCATCTTTGTACTCCTTGTTGACGAACCGGAATCCCGTTAACCCGCCCGCTCAGCGCGTCATCGTTGAGTGCCCGTGACAGATTGCGCCAACGAGGGCACGGGCAGGAGCAGGCGGGGGCCGGGGAAACGAACGGCCTGACCGGCCGTACGGCCGGGCAGGTAACCATGGCGCAATCCGTGATCTGTCATCGCAGGTGTTTCGGCGGGAGCCGCCCGGTTGGGACGCAGGGACCGGACGGCTCCGCGAGGGAAGAGGAGGTTCAAGTCGGGATCACAGCGCCCGGGGAACCGGTCGCGATACGCCGAAGCGTTTCGGCGGCCGGCGGCGGGGCAGGCTACGGAGCGGCGTGTTCAGGCCGCCGGTGATTGCGGCCAATCGGCCGCAAACACCTCCTTCCAGACGCGGGAGCGGGTGGTTTGGTAATCGTGCCGGTCGCTCAATGGCTGCCACGCGAGCCCATCGCAGAGGAGATCCATGGTTTCGCGTGCGACGGTGAACGCGTCATTGATGCAGAGTTCGCGGGTGACCGTGGGCGTGTTCATCAGGGCCCGTGTACCAAAGACGAGCGCCCAGACCGAGAACGCCACGTTGTCGGGTTGCCGCGGGTCATGCAGGACAAGGTCCCCGCTGTCCAGGGCCGCCAAGACGATGTCGCGCAGCAAGCCGACGATGCGTTTCTCACAGCGCTGTAATGGCCCGACCGATGGGTTTGTCGCCCTCGTCAGGGGAGCCGCAACACGAACCACCTGCAGGGCCCGATAATGGTGTGGGTAGCTGCGGAAGAAGAATTCATCGGCCTCGCCGACGGCCACCAGGCGTTCGCGTGGCCGCCCGGGGAACGCAGCGGCTTGTTCGTAGAACTCGGCGCGACGGTCGAGCGCCTTCTCCGTGTGCTTTGCTAGCATGGGTATCAACCTCTTGAGGTGGATGGCGGGGGGTCCGCGGCCGTCGGGGGGCCGCGGACCCGGGCGACCATCCAGTGGCCGCAACCGGATAGGCGTTTCCGGCGCGGGGTCGGCCATCCCCCTCGCTCACAACAAGATGCGACAAAGCGTCGAGCCACCCGCAGATTTTTCTGGCGCGCGGCAGGGAGTGGCTGGCGAGCGGGCGGTGCGGGGTCAGCGCCACGCTGGTCGCGGGATGGCTTGGGGTCGCGAAGCCAGCACTGCAGCGCCGACGGCGACGCCGAGGAGCGCGGCCAGGACGAGGAGCGTGGTTTCCCACGCCCACGCGCCGGGCTGGAAGTCGAGTGGCAACGTCGTCAGCAGCTGGAGCGTGAAGATGGCGCCGATCAGCACGGCGAGGCCGTAACGCGTCGCCGCCCACAGCGTGAGCACGAGGCTCAGTCCCAGGGGGAGCCACGAGGCGACCGGGTGGCTCATGAGGGGCAGGTACATTGGTGCTGCGACCAGGGCGGTTAACCCGATCGCCGGCCAGCGGCGCCGCAGGAGCCGCCAGGCGAAGGCCAGCAGGATTACGAGCAGCAGGGCGTGGTAGAGCGCAAGAAGCACCGCGTCGAGGACGGCCGCGAGCGTGTGCCGCGTGCCGAGCATCATGGTCAGCCAGTCGCGGATTTGCAGGGGGGGATGCGCGGTCCACCCGAGCCAGTCCGGCAGGTAGCGGTCCACAGCGGTCAGCGCCGCCAGTGCTGATCCGAGCAGCAGGCCTATGAGCGTGTCGCGGGCCACGCGGCTGTCCGGCGCGTGGCCACGGAGCAGGTGGCTCCACGTCCTGACGGTCTGGGGCCAGAATCGGCGGACGTACGGCTCGAGTGCGAGGTAGAGCAGGCCGATGACGCCGGCCTCGAACATGGCCCCCAGCAACCCAAAAAGCAGCAGGCGGGCTTCGGCCTCCAGCTCGGGAGCATGTGATGCCCCGAGTGCCCAGGCGATGATGCGGGTGACCAGCACGAACAGAGACAGGCGGGTTGCGCCGCGGGGGTCACCGCGGCCCGCGGCGAGGTGTCGTCGCGCAATCGGGATCGCCGCCGCGAGTGCGAGGATCAGGAGCGCGAGCCGGGCGTTGATGCTGATGGTGCGGCGTGAAGCGGCCTGCCAGGTGTTGCTGACGGTGTCGGCGGTCGGGGTCAGGACAGCGAAGAAGACAGGCTGGCCGGCGATCCCGGCCGCCTCCACCCGCAGCGCGGCGTCTGCGTCGGCGGTGGGTTGCCGGCGAAGCCAGGCGTGCGGTTCGACGGGGAAACTCCTTGCGGTCAGCAAGGGTTCGGTCGCAGCAAAGTCGGAAAACGCGAGGCCGGCCTGTTCGAAGAAGTACGACCAGTCCGGGGCGTGACCTGTTCGGCCGGGAGTAGGCACTGACTCGAATGCCCGCAGTGCACCGCTTCCTGACAACACCACCGCGACGGAGCCGGGTGTGGTACGGGGCGGGTCGTTCAACGTGGTTCGTGCGCTGCCGAACGTGACGGCAACCGCGTTCGTGGGTGCGAGCGAGTTGGGGCTGCGGCGATACCAGAACAGGGGCGTTCGCGGTCCGGCGTCGGCGAGCGTGAGTGTTTCGGGGAGCGCGACCACGGCCGAGCTCCTTCGCAAGCCGCCCAGCGACGCGAGGGCGTAGCCGGTCGCGACGCGTGTGCCGTCGGCGCCGCCGAGTTCCCGCGCGACCTGGCTGGCCTGGTCGGCGAGGACGGCCGGCGGCTTGCTGCCGCGCAGCAACACCCCCGCGCTCGACGCTTCCAGCAGGAGGCCGACCCCGGCCAGCAAAACCGCGAGCAACGCCACGAGGCCGGTCGCGGTCGCCGGCCTGAGCGGCGTCGGGCGGGCGGCGAGTGCGACCTGTCTGGGTGACGGGGTGACGCCGGCCGCCAGGGCCACGGCGAGCGGGTCCGTATCGGGCAACGCGGCCGCCACGTCGAGCATCGACGCGGGGCGCTCATGGGGATCCTTTGCCAGGCACTGTTGGATCAGGGAGTCCCAGCGCGGATCCAGATCTGGTACCCGTTCCCGGACCGGGGTGGGACGCGCGGTTTGGTGTTGGCGGGCATAGCCTTCCGCGCTATCGGCTTCAATAGCGGGATGGCCGGTGAGGAGCTCGTGCAAAACGAGCCCGAACGCGTAGATGTCGCTTTGCGGGGAGGCGTCGGTGCCCGCGAAGCGCTCGGGAGCCATGTAGGCGGGCGTGCCGGCACGGGCCTCGTGCGGATCCGCGTATCCGAGCGCGGCGGCGAGGCCGAAGTCTGTCACGCGCACGGCGCCGGTGTCGTCGATCATGATGTTCGCGGGCTTGAGATCGCGGTGGAGCACACCGGCGGCGTGGGCGGCTGCGAGCGCGACGCAGAGTTGCCGCGCGACCGTGATCGCCCGCTCTTCGGAGTAGCGCCCGATGCGTTGCAGCAACGTGCGCAGGTTGTCGCCCGGGATCAGCTCCATCGAAAGGAAGACGGCGCCGGTCGCGTCGTCCACGTCGACGTCGTGGAGCCGGCAGATGTTCGGGTGGGTTACGCGTCGTGCCAGCCGGAGTTCTCTCAGCAGGCGCTCGAGCCAGGCCGGATTGTTGCCGAACGCGCTGGGCAGGAACTTCAAGGCGACCGGTTGCGAGATCACCAGGTCGTCGGCCCGGTAGACCTCGCCCATCCCGCCGCGTCCGATTGGGGCGACCATGCGGTAGCGCCCGGCGACGATCGTGCCGGCGTCAAACAGGCGCGGCGCAGCGGGCGTGTCGCCGGCCGGTTCCGCAGCGGCCGGCGCGGTGGCGAGGGCAGAGTGATGGCGCAACAACTCGTCGAGGTGGGCGCGAAGCGTGGCATCGCTGCCGCATTGCGCGTCGAGAAATGCGGCTCGTTCGGCCGCGGGCCGGGCACTCGCTGCGAGGAAGATTTCCTTTGCCCGCGCATGCTGCGCGGGGGTCACGCGTCTGCTCCGGCGTCGAGTTGGGTCCGCAGCCACGCCTTGGCGTGCGTCCACTCCGCCTCGACGGTCCGCTTGGCGAGCTTGAGAGTTTGCGCGACCTCGTCGACGCTGAGGCCGCCGAAGAAGCGCAGTTCGACGATGCGAGCCTGGGTGGGATCAAGCGTGGCCAGCTGCTCGATGGCGTCATGCAGCACGACCGCATCGACGGCGCCGAGGTCCAAGGGAGCCGCCTGGCTTTCGAGGGCAAGCGGTTTTTGACCGCCGCCGCGCCGGGTGCGATTGCGGGCCCGGGCATGGTCGATCAACACGCGGCGCATGACCTTCGCGCAGACGGCGCGAAAGTGGGTCCGTCCTTGCCAGTTTACCCGGGTCTCGTCGACGAGGCGGAGATACGCTTCGTGCACGACGGCGGTGGGCTGGAGGGTGTGATCCGGTCGCTCGTCCCGGAAGTAGCGGTGGGCCAAAGCGCGGAGCTCGTCGTAGACGAGCGGGACCAGCGCGCCGGCGTCCGCGGACGCTGCTCCGGGTGCGCTCTCGGCCAGGAGGCGGCTGATACGCTCGCGCGTCGTCGGTTCCACGTTTCGCTCTCCGAGCCCGGCAATCGCGGGAGGGGCTCCTCAATATCCTAACTCGCCGCGAGGCGGAGCGACAAGCCGGACTCGCCATCCGGCGGCCCCGGCGCGCGCTTGCCCGGCCGCGGTACCTGTCGAGCAGCGTGGGCGAGCGGCTGCCTGCGGAGCGCTCCGTCGTGGTGCGACGTTGGAACGGTGGGCGGTGATCGGCCCAGGATCCGCGGGCCTTGTTCATTGACGGAAGCACGCCGATGTGCCGGCGGCTGTGAACGCCGCGCGCGGCGGCGCGATTGACCAAGATCGCGGCCGGGGGTTTCCTTTGCGGGGTCGGCCGAC
>CAZCKC010000093.1:0-15022 GCA_964499235.1 uncultured Planctomycetales bacterium
TCGAGCTCGAGCGCGGGGTGAAGTTCGAGACCTACTGCGCGCCGCGGATCCGCGGGGCGATCCTCGACGAGCTCCGCTCGATGGACTGGGTGCCGCGGCTGGTCCGGCACCGGGCCCAGCAGCTCGAGGCCACCCGCCGCGACCTGGAGATCGAGCTCGGGCGGCTGCCGAGCGACGAGGAGATCGCCCGCCGGCTGAAGATCGCGCCGGCCCAGTTCAAGAAGATGCTCCGCGACGCCTCGGCCGCCTCGCTGGTCTCGCTCAGCCGCAAGTTCACCGACCCCGACGCCAACCGCGACGTCCAGGAGGTCGACATCGTCCCGGACGAGCGCAGCATCGATCCCGTCACTGAAGCGCACAAGCGCGATCTGAAAGCGGTCGTGACGGCCGAACTGACCCGGGAGGAACGCCTGATCATCGTGTTGTACTACTACGAAGAGATGACCATGAAGCAGATCGGCGACACGCTCGATCTTTCGGAATCCCGCGTCAGCCAGATGCACTCGTCGATCATCGAGTGCCTGCGCGAGCACCTGCAGGCGCGCGACCGCGAGTTGTCATCGGGCTGAGCCGGCCGGAGCTCATCCCATGTCTTCCGCTATCCCGCCCAACCTGGCCTCATCGATCATCGGTGGTATCCAGAAGGCCAACCGCACCGCTGACGACAAGAACCGCGACGCCAACACGACCCAACGGGCCGGTGACAGCGAGACCTTCGCCCGCCGCCTCGAAAGTGTCATCGAGGACGGCGACGACGCCAATTCGGTCAACACCGAGGGCGGCAACGGCGGTGGCCGCGGGCGCAGCCACAGCGAAGCGCCGGCCGAGAACACCGATGAAACGAAAGCCGACGACGCCGGTGAGCCCGATGACGAAGGCGATGCCGACGCTGACGGCGGGCTCGACCTGCGGGCCTGATCGGTGGGCTTAGCGCTCCGGCTCCGCGGCGAGCGCTGTGCGCAGCTCGACCACGTGCTGGTCGACCAGCTCGCGGTCGGCCGGGCTCAGCCGGGCGGTCGCATTGGGATCGCGGGCTTCGTCGATGGCGGCCGCCCGCTCGAACTGCTCAAGGGCTTCGGCTGCCACCGCGAGCGCGTCCGTATCGCGCCACCAGCGGAAGAGCGCCTGGCCGGCGCCGATGCGGGCCTGCGGGTCTTGGGGTGAAGTCCGCACGGCCTGCCGCCAATGCACGACGGCCTGCTCGAGCGCGGCGGTCGCTTCGGCGGGCTGGAGGGCTTCGAGGGCGACCTGTTCCTTCAGGTCAAACGCGTTCGCGAGCACGCGGTGGGACCCGTGCGCGGCGCCGCGACGGTTGGCGGCCCGGCCCCCGTACTCGATCGCGACATCCAGCAGCGCGAGCCGCCGCTCGGCCGGCAGTCGCTCGGCGTGCGCCCGCGCGAGCCAGGCCCGCGCGACGCGGAGCGGCACGTGCGGGTCGAGCGGGTCGGCGCGCACCGCCAGGCGGCTGGCCTGGTTCATCGCGTTGACGGCCGTGTCGCCGGGCTGCTCCATGAGTTGCCGGACCGCGCCGGTGTAGCGGGCCGCGAGGGTTGTCGGCACGGCGGTGACGAACGCGTAGCCGCCACCGAGGAGCAGGGCGACGAGGACGCCCACAAGTCGGGTGGGTATGCGAACGGGGGACCATCGGGAAACCGCAGCGTCCGCGGTCTGATTCCAGCGCCCCCCGACGGCCGCCAGCGTGGCGAGGGCCGCGATCCCACCCGGCGTGTAGAACGCGAAGCCCACGATGCCATGCACCAGCGCCGCGACGATCGTGGCCGCAAAGATCGACCCGACCGCGCGCCCCGCGCGCCCGATGACGCCGGCGTTCAGCAGCAGCGCGAACAGCAGGAACGCGGCGAGCCAGACGGCCGCGGTCTCGAACAGCCACACGAACCATGTCGCGGCGAGGTTGCCGAGCGGCGCACCGCGCTTGGGTACATCCCCGAGCACGAAGAGCAGGCCCAGCACGCCGAGCGCGATCGCGCTCAGCGGGAACCAGCCGAGCCCCCACTGCGCCGGCGGGTCGCGGCCGGTGTTGTCGACGCCGCGACGCCATACGCCGACCACGCTGCTGACGACCAGCAGCGCGATTGCCAGCAGCCCCAGCGGGCCGAGCTCGACCAGCGCGGTAACCCACAGGTTGTGCGCGTTGCGGACCTCTTCCGTGCTGCGGGGCGGCCGGTGCTCGAGGAAGACGGCGCCGAAGTTCTCCCGCCCGACGCCGGTCAGCGGCGCGTCCGTGTAGCCGGCCCATCCGGCGCTCCAGTAATCCCACCGGAACGCGAGCGACGGGTGGGGCAGCGTCCCCTCACTCGCGCCGAGCGCGAACAGCCCGAGCACGCCGGCCGCGTAGAGCGCCAGCGCCAGCGCCGCGGGCGCCGCCCGCTGGTGCCAGCCACGCGGCGCCAACGCGCCCAGCAAAAGCAACATCGTGCCCGCGGTCAGCGCGAGGTAGCCGCCGAGGCTGCCCGTCGCGCTCAACGCCAGCAGTGTGAGCCCGGCGCCGGTGCCGGCCGCCAGGATACCCAGCGCGCCGATGTCGCCGGCGCCGCGGCGCAGGCTGCGCACGCTCGCGAGACCGATGCCAAGCAGCGGGATCAGGGTGGTCGTCAGCATCGCGGCGGTCACGTTCGGGTGGGCGGCGAAGCCGGCGAACTCCTGCGACTTCAGCCGGCGTTCATAGTCTTCGATCAACCGTTCGTCGCCGGCGTGGCCGCGGGCGACGAGGTTCCCTTTGAGCTGCTCCCACTGGGCGACGGTGTCGGCGTGGTAGACGTAGCGGCTCAGCAGCGTCTTGCCGGCGCAGGTGACGCCGGTCGCGAGCAGCGCGGCCAGGACCAGCCGCGGCATCCAGGGGGCGGTCATTGTGCGGTAGAGCGCCAGGCCGGCGAGCACCGTGATCAAGAGGTTGCCGCCGGCGTTGAGGGCTTGCCGCCGGTCGCCCGCGCCCCACAGCGACAGCCCGACCGCGACGATCAGCAGCGCGAGCCCGATCCAGACCCAGCGGACGCCGCCGGTGACGCGGCCGCCGCCCCAGAAGACCAACACGCTCAGCGTCAGGAGCAGCGCGTCGATCCACAGCGTCGTGGCCGGCGTGACGCCGCTGGTCACCTGCGACAGGTCGGCCAGGAAGCTGAAGTCGACGGCCAGGAAGTGCTCGCCGAGCATCGGCCGGACGCAGAGCAGGACGGTCAGCAGGACGAACAGGATCCGGCGGCCCAGCGGCGGGGTGGGCTGGGGTATGGCGCGGCGCGGCAGCAGAGTGCTCAGGTCGGTCACGAGGTCTTCTGGAGCGGGGCTTCGAGGATCGCGACGATGGCCAGGACGCTGACGACGGCCGCCGCGACCGTCAGCGTCTCACGCAGGTTGGCTTGCGGCAGCAGGGTTGCAAGCAGGCCGGTGGCCGCGGTCGCCAGGTAGATCGTCAGCACGGCGTTGCGGCGGTTCAGGCCGCGCAGCAGCAGCCGATGCGAGAAGTGCCGCTGGTCGCCGCGCATCAGGGCGCGGCCTTCGACGAAGCGGATGGTCAGCACGCTGACGAAGTCGTAGAGCGGGATCGCGAGGATGACCAGCGGCATGGCGAGGGCGTACGGCGTCGCGGCTTCCGCGGTCTGGTAGTACGTCGTCAGGACGGCGCAGACCCCGACGAGGTAGCCGACGACCAGGCTCCCGGCGTCGCCCATGAAGATCATCGCCGGCGGAAAGTTGAATAGCAGGAAGCCGACGAGGCTGCCGGCGACCAGGCAGGCCAGCGCGGGGACGAAGAGCTGGCCGGCCAGCAGCCCGCAGGCCATCACGGTTAGCAGGCAGATCGTCGCGATCCCGGCGCTGAGCCCGTCCATGTTGTCGAGGAAGTTGAACGCGTTCATCACCACCAGCAGCCAGCCGGCGGTGGCGACGATCGCGAGCGGCGCGCCGACGATTGCTTCGGCCACGCGGATGTCACCCAGCCCGGCGACGCCGCCGGCGACGACAACCATGACGACGAGCTTGGGCACGGCGCCGATGGCGTGGCAGTCGTCGTAGAGGCCCAGCGCGTGGAGCACCGCGCCGCCCAGCAGGAGCCAGCCGAGCGTCCTGTGCTCGAGCTGGAGCCCGCCCCAGTAGGCCGCGCTCGCGGCCCCGCCCCAGCGCTCGACGGTCGGGCCGAGGTCCCACCAGCCGAGCACCCACACGGCGCCGAGCGGCAGCCAGACGGCCCAAAAGATGGCGATGCCGCCGCCGTACGGCGTGGCGTCGCGGTGCGACTTGTGCCCGCCGGGTTGATCGACGAAGCCCCGGCGGCGGGCGAGCGGGATCACCAGCGCGGTGAGCGGACCGGCCAGCAGCAGCCCGCCGGCACCGGCCACGATCAGGAGGGCGGCCTCGAGACTGGTCATGGCCGGGCCCCGCGTTCTTCGAGCAGCGCGTGCCGCTGGCTGCGGAAGCGGCTGCGGGTCTCCGCGAAGAAGTCGAGGCTGGCGGGCTCGAGGTAGTCGGCGTAGGTCCACGGCCAGCCGCACCACGCGCCGTCGACGAACTGCAGCGTGGACTCGGCGAACATGCCGCGGCCGATGAGGATCCGATGGTTGGCGTCCTTGGTGGTGGCGAGCACGACCTTGTTGAGGGTGAGGTAGCCGGGGTCGATGTTCACCGGGCGGAGGAGGGGCGAGAGGGTGTCGTGGACGATCTGCTCTTCGAGGGCGATCGCGGCGTGCTTGATGGTGGCGAGGTCTTCGGGCGGGACGAGCGGCTTGAAGCTGATGAAACAGCGTTGGAGTCCGGGGCCCATCTCGGGCTCATAGTAGACGGTGTGCTCAAAGGGTTGCAGCGGGCTCTCCTGCTCGACCGGTCCGTAGGAGCGCGCGAGCAGCTGCCGCGTCCGCCGCAACAGGTCGGCATCGCCGCTGAGCAAGCCGACGAACAGCTTCACCGGCGTGGATCGACGCGTTCTCGCCATGGCCACGAGTGTACCAACCGACTAAACTTGTCGCATCTTTCGGAGCGAAAGCCGCGAGCGTGAACTGATGATCAATATAGGCTTATTCGAAGACGAGGGTTGGCGTTCGCTGCTGCCGCTGACGTGGCTGCGGGCGACGTTCGAGCTGCGGTGCGGCGTCAACCGCCTGATGGACAAGACCGCGTGGCTCGGCGAGGGGCAGGTGACCGCCCTGTGGCCGCGGCGGGCGCTGTCGAAGGTGCTGGCGACGCGGCACCGTCCGCCGGAGGCGCTCGGCGGCGCGTGGTGCATCGTCAACGGGCGGGCGTTTTTCACCCGGAAGGTGAAGCTGCCGGGACCCGGGGTGGCGTGGGCGCTCAACGGCGAGCTACTGGCCAGCGGGCTGGCGGGGGAGGACATCGCCGGCTTCGACCCGGCGGAGGTCCAGGACGCCGACGGCCAGGCGGCATGGCTGGAGAGCTGCAAGGTGGAGGAGCCGCCGGAGGGGGTGACGCTGGTGCGGTACCCGTGGGAGCTCGCCCTGCGGAACGCGGACGAGCTGCGAAACCAGTGCACGCGGTGTGGGATCCTGGAGGGCGAGATCTACGGCGGAGCCCACCTGCTGAACGAGAGCCAGATCATCGTTGACCGCGGGGCGAAGGTGAAATCCGGGGTGGTGCTGGATGCCGAAAGCGGTCCGGTGGTGATCCGGCGGGGGGCGGTGATCGAGCCCAACGCAGTGCTGATCGGCCCGTGCTTTGTCGACCAGGACGCGATCGTGCGGGCGGGAGCGCAGCTCCGTGGCGGCGTGAGCGTCGGGCCGGTCTGCAAGGTGGGCGGCGAGGTCGACGCGACGATCTTTCACGGCTACAGCAACAAGCAGCACGACGGGTTCGTGGGACACAGCTACATCGGCGAGTGGGTCAACCTCGGGGCCGATACGATCACGAGCGACCTGAAGAACACGTACGGGGCGATCCGCGTATTTCTGAACGGCCAGGGCGTCGAGACCGGGGAGCGGTTCCTGGGCTCGGTGATCGGGGACCACGCGAAAACCGGGATTGGTACGATCCTGCCGACCGGCTGCATCGTCGGGGCGGCCGCCAACGTCTTCACGCAGCACGCGACGCCGAAGTTCGTGCCCTCGTTCGCGTGGCTCACCGAGCACGGGCTGGACAGCTATGATGTCAGCAAGGCAATCACCATCGCCCGGATCGTGATGTCCCGCCGCAACGTGGACCTCACGCCGGATGAAGCCGACCTGCTGGCGGCCGTGGCACGCGAGGCCCCGCAGATCGAGGCCGCCGGCTGGAGCCGGCTCGGCAAGTAAGTTCCCGCCCGAGAACAGAGGCCCGCTTTGATGTCTGATCGCATTCTGATCACCCGCCAGATCCCGTCGGCCGGGATTGAGAAGCTGAAGGCGGCCGGCTTTACCTGCGACGTCATCGATCAGGACGAGCCGGCGCCGCGGGCGGAGGTGCTCCGTCGGGTGGCGGGCTGCGCCGGCGTCGTGGCGATGCTCAGCGACCGGGTGGACGAGGAGTTCCTGGCGGCGGCGGGCGACCACCTCAAGATCGTTGCGAACTTCGCCGTCGGCTACGACAACATCGACCTGAACGCCTGCCAGGCGGCCGGCGTGCGGGCGTCGAACACGCCGGGCGTGCTGACGGCCGCGACGGCGGACCTGACGTGGGCGCTGATCCTGGCGGCGGCGCGGCGGGTGGTGGAGGCGGACCGGTTCACGCGGACGGGTCCGTGGCGGGGCTGGGCCCCGCAGCAGTACCTGGGGCTCGAGCTGGCCGGCAGCACGCTGGGGATCGTCGGGGCGGGCCGCATCGGGACGGAGGTCGCGCTGCGGTCGCTCGGCTTCGGCATGAAGGTGATCTACAGCCACCCGCGCCAGAACGAGGTGCTCGAGCGCTGGACGGGCGCGGAGCTCGTCGAGCTCGACGAGCTCGTCGCCCGGTCGGAGGTCGTGTCACTGCACGTGCCCCTGCGGCCGGAGAACCGGCACCTGATCAACGCGGATCGGCTGGCACAGATGAAGCCCCACGCGGTCCTGATCAACACCGCGCGCGGGCCGGTGGTTGACGAGGCGGCGCTGGTGCAGTGCCTGCAAGCGCGGCGGATCGCGGGGGCGGGGCTCGACGTGTTCGAGGAAGAGCCGCAGCTCGCACCGGGGCTGGCGGAACTCGACAACGTCGTGGTGCTGCCGCACCTCGGCTCGGCCACGCACACGACGCGCTCAAAGATGTCCACGATGGTGGCCGAAAACACCATCGCGGTGCTGGGCGGCAACGAGCCGTTGCACCCAATCACTTAGGGCGGCCGGGGTGTGTCGCCGCGCTCGACAAGGCGATCAGGGGGCCGGCGTCTTCAGCATGGCCGGCGGGACGAAGATCTCGGCGAAGCGGCGGGCGCGGAAGCTCATCACCGCCAACAGCACGATTGTCGTCAGGTGGCCGAGAAAGATCAGCCCCAGCACGACCAGCAGCCACGGCCCAATCGCCCGCAGCCGCAGCCACGCCCACAACGCCACGAAGATCCCCCCGACGTAGATGTCGATCAGCGTCGTGATCCCCCAGCGGTCGGCCAGCAGGTGGGCCATCCCGGCCGAGATGTCGCTCTCGAACGTCGACCAGATGATCGATCCCAGCAACGTTGCGGCGGCCAAGACCGCCATCACCCGCACGGCGAGCACCCCAGCTGTCGTCTGCATCTTCGCTCCCTTTGCGTTCAGGCCGGCCACGAACGTGAGCGATTCTAGTCCCGCCCCCGCATGCTTTGGACGCTCGCGCGGCTGCGCGGCTACACTGCCGCCGTGTTGATGCTGCTCGCGCAAGCTGCCACCGAGCCGGCCGCCTGGGGCTGGCTGGGCCTCGTTCTCCAGAGCGTGCTGCTGCTGGTCCTGGTGTGCTTGTCGGGCGCGTTTTCCGGCAGCGAGGCCGTCCTCTTCTCGTTGACCCCCGCCCAGATCCAGCACGACGCGCAAAGCAGCAACCCCCTCCGCCGCCTCGTGACCCAGGTCATGCAGCGCCCCGATCACACCCTGATGATGATCCTGGTGGCGAACACGGCCGTCAACGTGCTGCTGTTCTCGTCGTCCTACGTGCTGTTCAGCCACTTGGCGGCGCAGTATGGCGACTGGATCCAGCTCGTGGCCGCCGTCTTCAGCGTCCTCGTCGTGATCGTGTTCGGAGAGGTCATCCCGAAGGTGCTGGGCGTCACCCTGGCCGACCGGCTGGCGCCGTTCAGCGCGCTGCTCGTAAAGGTCGCCGGCTATCCGTTCGGCATCGTCGGTAACTTGGTCGACTGGCTGATGGTCAAGCCGATCGACCGGCTCTTCTTTCCCACGGCCGAGCGCGGCCCGGGCGCCCACGAGATCAGCCCGGAAGAGCTGCGGACGCTGCTCGAGATGAACCGCCGCCGCGGGCTGCTGTCGGCCACCGAAGACGCGCTGATGCGCGAGGTGATCAAGCTCAACGACATCCTGGTCCGCGACGTCATGGTGCCGCGGGTCGAGATCACCGCCTTCGACCTGCGCCTAGGCCGGGGCGCACTGCTGCGGTTGATGCGCGAGACCCGTCTCCGAAAGGTTCCCGTCTACAGCGGCGACATCGATCAGATCCGCGGGCTGATCTACGCCAAGGTCCTGATCCTCAACCCCGACCAGCCGCTGGAGCAGCTGATCACCCCGGTTCGCTTCATCCCCGAGCTGATCACCTGCGAGCAGGCGCTACACCATTTCCGCGCGCACCGCTCCCAGCTCGCGATCGCCGTCGACGAGTTCGGCGGCGTGGCCGGCCTCGTCGCCGTCGAGGACGTCCTCGAGCAGATCGTCGGCGACATCCGCGACCCCGACGAGGCCCTCGAGCTCCCCGAGGTCGTCCGCCTCTCCGAAAGCGACTACGAGATCAGCGGCGCCCTCAGTATCCACTTCTGGGCCGAGACCTTCGGCCTGCAGCGCCTCGAGGACCGCGTCGCCACGGTTGGCGGGCTCGTGACCAGCCGCCTCGGCCGCGCCGCCCGCGTCGGCGACGTGATTCAGATCGGCAACCTCGAGCTGCGGGTCACCCAGCTCGGCCACCGCCGGATCGAGCGCCTCCGCCTGCGGCTGCTCCCGCGGGCCCGCGAGGAGGGCGCGGCATGACACTTGACTACTGGCTCCTGATCGGTGGAACGGCCGTCGCGGTGCTCGCCAGCGGCTTCTTCTCCGGCACCGAGATGGGCGTGTACGCGCTGAACAACGTCCGGCTGCGTGTCGCCAGCGCCCGCGGCCAGCGGAACGCCCGCCGCCTGCTGCCGCTGGTCGAGCGCTTCGAGACGCTCGTCATCGCCGCCCTGATCGGCACCAATATCGCCGATTACGCCGCGTCGGCCTGCGTGACGGCGCTGCTGCTCCGTTCGCTCGCCTACCCCGAAGCCGCCGAGCTGATCACGACGGCGATCGTGACACCCCTGATTCTCGTCTTCGGCAATATCCTGCCCAAGGACCGCTACCGCCGGAACGCCAACGAGCTGATGACGTTCTTCGCGTTCCCGCTGCTCGTCTGCAACCTCCTCGCGCGGCTGACCGGGCTCCCGTGGCTCCTGACGCACCTCAGCCAGGTGCTGCTGCGCCTGATCGACCCGGTCCGGGCCGAGAGCGACCGCAACCTCGTCCCCCGCGCCCGCTTCCTGAAGCTGCTCCGCGAAGGCGCCGAGCGCGGCGGGCTCACCAGCTTCCAACGCGATGTCTTCGAGCGCGTGATGGGCCTCGCCCAGACCCGCGTTGTCCGCGTGATGGTGCCGCGCCAACGGGCCGCCATGGTCTCGCAGGACATCTCCCGCGAGGACCTGCTGCGCATCGCCCGGATGGCCCACTTCTCCCGCCTGCCGGTCTTCGCCCGCGATCCGCGCCGCGTCGTCGGCGTGCTCACGGTCTTCGATGTCCTCGCCGACGAGGAGCACCGCCCGATCCAGGACCACATCCGCCCCGTCCTCACCCTCCGCGCCACCGACACCGTCCCCGTCGCCCTCCGCCGGATGCAGCGCGAGCATCAGGCCCTCGCCATCGTCGTCGACAACCGCGGCAATACGCTCGGCCTGCTGACCGTCAAGGACCTCGTCGAGGAGATCGTCGGCGACCTCGACGCCTGGTGACTTGGAGATTTCGCCCCGCCGCCCGGGATCGTCCGGCCGCCCAAAAACATTGCCCGCTCACGTGGGGCCGGCCTAAAGTTTTGTAAACTTAGCGTCTGTGCGCCGGTGCCTCCTGACCGACGCGCGGACGCTCCACAGACGCTTGGGTGGCCGCGAAGCGAGCGCAACCGGTGGCTTTCCGGATGGGAGCATCGCCGGGCACGGCCGCCTGAGTGTTTGTTTTTACGGGTCTTCTACCAGCCGCTGTCAGGACAGGCCGCGCGTCCGCGGCTAGGGCGTCTTCATCACGAGGATCACCTCGGTCGGCTCCGACTGGCTCACCACGTACAGCACGATCGCCAGCGCCAGCGCGATCCAGTAATCCCGCGGCGCCAGCCACCACCAGTTGCGGCGATGCCACGCGATGTACTGTGGGCGGAAACGCCGGATCCCGAAATGCGGGTTCAGCGCGAACCAGAGGAAGTCCTCGAAGACCCAGAAGAACAGCACGAAGGCGATCGCTCGCAACTCCGCGTAGACGCTCCACGGCAGCCCCAGCGCAAACGGCAGGTGGGCCACGATCGCGATGAAGATCAGGATCCAGAAGTGATAGCCCGTCAGCGGCCGATCCGGAAACAGCCAGCTCAGCAACGGGTGGCTGACACGCCACGTGGGCAGGTTACGAGCCCAGCCGTCCTTGCCCTCGATCTGGATCTCGATCAGGGCGAAGCAAGCCGCCGCCGCGAGCACGCCGACGAAGTAAACGAGCGTCGCAACCATGGCGCGTATCTTATCGGCGCGCGGCCGGGGCGGGCCCCAGCGACGCAAGATTTCCTGGGCTGGCGGCCGCGCGGGCGGCGATTTCACCGTCGGCTGCTGCGGCAGTCCTGGGACCGAAAGCCTTGCTCGGCACCCGGTGTCCGCTTATCCTTTCACCAGGAAAGCAATCGCGCGGGGCACGGGGCTGTGTGCCGCCCTGCTGGGGGTGTTTCCGCGGCGGTTGGCTTGGGCGTGGCAAGCGTGAAGACCTCGAGTTCGATGATCAGTTTGCGGTACCGGACACCAGCCGGGTTCTCAATTCCCGAGCTGCTGATCGTGTGCGGCATGATCGCGCTGCTGCTCGCGATCATCCTCCCCGCCCTGCACCAGGCCCAGCGGCAGGCCATGCAGGTCAAGTGCATGGCCCACCAGCAGCAGCTCGGCCGCGCCTTGCAGGGCGTCCACGCCGAATACCAGTTCTATCCGCTCTGGGACGACGGCAGCTCGCCGATCCGCTACACCTGGGTCGACGTCCTCGCCCAGCTCGGACACGTGCCGACGGCTGTTGGCTACTGCCCCAACGACGAGCGTCCCGACCCGCTCAACGAGGCCCGGGCCCGCGCCACCGACCGGTTCCTGCTCTATCCCCCGGATCCGACCCGCCGGGGTGTCGATTACAGCTACGGAATCGCGGTCCCGCTGTCGGCCGGCGGCTGGGCCCGCCGCACCGTCAGCGAATCCGAGTCCCGCGTGTTCGAAGGCCACGAACGCGACACTTCGCGTCGTATTTTGGCGGGTGACGGCAACTGGACCTCGATCTACAACCTCAGCAGCGACGGCGTGCTCAGCCGGGTCTGGAACGACCCGACGCAGTTCGGCAACACCGTCGCCTGGCGACACGCCCGCTTCGCCGCGAACTTCCTCTACCAGGACGGCCACGTCTCCAGCGCCACCTACAACCCGCAGGCCAGCAAGCCGGTCGACACCGTCGAGCAGTTCGTCTGGTACCCCGGCGAGCCGGTCGAGCTCACGCCCGAGCACCAGTACAACGGCCAGCACTACCCCGATCTCCCGCCGCCCAACATCTTCAGCAGCCCCGCCGGCGACGTCTTTCCCGCCGACCTGCACCCGCGGTACTACACCGTCAACCGCCTGTGGACCAACATCAGCCACAAGTAGTGCGCGGGGCTACGATCACCAACGAGCGAGCACCAGCCTTCAGGTGAGCTGCCGATGCGTTCGGCCTCGATCGAGATGACGCCGGCCGGGTTCTACTGCCCGGCGGGCGACTTCTATATCGACCCGTGGCGACCCGTGCCGCGGGCGGTCATTACGCATGCGCACAGCGACCACGCCCGCGTGGGCAGCGAGCGCTACCTCACCAGTGCGGTCGGCGAAGGCGTTCTGCGGTTGCGCGTCGGGGCGGACGCTGACATTCGCGCACAGCCCTATGGTTCGACAGAGACGCTCGGCGACGCGCGGGTCACGCTCTTTCCGGCGGGGCACGTGCTCGGCTCGAGCCAGGTGCGGATCGCGCACGGCGGGCGAACGACGGTCGTGACCGGCGATTACAAGACGGCGGCCGACCCGCAGTGCGTCGCCGATCCGACCTGCGCGCCGTTCGAGCCGGTGCGCTGCGACGAGTTCATCTCGGAGGCGACGTTTGCGCTGCCGATCTACCGCTGGCCGACGCCCGGCTCGCAGTTCGCGGCGCTCAACGACTGGTGGCGGACGAACCAGGCGGCGGGGCGGACGAGCGTCGTCTTCGCGTACGCGCTCGGCAAAGCGCAGCGGGTCTTGGCCGGGATCGACGCGACGATCGGGCCGATCTACGTGCACGGCGCGGTGCGGCGGTTTCTGCCCGCGTACGCGGCGGCGGGAGTCGAGCTGCCCGCGGTGTTGCCGGGAACACCCGCGATGCGGAAGGCGGTTCGTGGCTGCGGGCTCGTGGTGGCCCCGCCGTCGGCGGCCGGCTCGACCTGGCTGCGCGCATTTGGGCGGGTGTCGACCGCGTTCGCGTCGGGCTGGATGACGATCCGCGGCACGCGGCGGCGGCGGGCGGCGGATCGCGGCTTCGTGATCTCGGACCACGCCGATTGGGACGGGCTGTTGCACGCGATCCGCGCGAGCGCGGCGACCACGATCGGCGTCACGCATGGCACGACCACGGCGTTCGCCCGCTGGCTGCGCGAGAGCGGCTACGACGCCCGTGTGTACCCCACGCGCTTCGGTGACCCCGAGGCCGAAGAGGACAGCGCGGACGACCCCGGTGACGCCGACAGCGCGGTGGCGTCATGAAGCGGTTCACGCAGCTCTACACCGAGCTCGACCAGACCACCCGGACGAGCGCAAAGGTGGCCGCGCTCGAGCGGTACTTCCGCGCCGTGCCGCCGGCCGACGCGGCGTGGGCACTGCACCTGCTGAGCGGCAAGCGCTTGATGCGGGCGGTTGCAACGCGGCGGCTGCGCACCTGGGTGGCGGAGGAGACCCAGCTGCCGGGCTGGCTGGTGGACGAGTGCTACCAGGCGGTCGGCGACCTCTCTGAGACGCTCGCACTGCTGCTGCCCGACGCCCCCGGCGTCGACGAGCCGCTGCACCAGGTGATCACCGAGCGCCTGTTGCCGCTGGCGGACGCGGATGAGGCGACGCAGCGCGCGCGCGTGACCGCCACGTGGCAGGCGTTCAGCCGCCAGCAGCGGTTCGTCTTTCACAAGCTGATCTCCGGCAGCTTTCGCGTCGGCGTCTCGCGGCAGCTCGTCGTTCGCGCGCTCGCCAACGTGGCCGGCATCGAACCCGCGATCATGGCGCACCGGCTGATGGGGTCGTGGCGGCCGACGCCGGCCGACTACGAACGCCTGTTGGCCGGCGACCTGGCCGACGATCCGGCCCGCCCCTATCCGTTCTTTCTCGCCAGCCCGCTCGAGCAGATGCCGGCATCGTTGGGCGCCCCGGGCGACTGGTTGGCGGAATGGAAGTGGGACGGCATCCGGGCTCAGCTCATCCGTCGGCAGGGCGCGTCGATCATCTGGTCGCGCGGCGAGGAAATCATCAACGCGAGCTTTCCGGAGGTCGTCCAGATCGCCGACCAGCTGCCCGACGGCACCGTCATCGACGGCGAGATCCTCGCCTGGGAAGATGATCATCCGCTGCCCTTCGCGCTGCTCCAGCGCCGCATCGGCCGCAAGCGGGTCCAGCCGATGCTTTGGCCGGACGTGCCGCTGACCTTCATGGCGTTCGACCTGCTCGAGCGCGGCGGTGACGACCAACGCGAGCGCCCCCAGGATGAGCGGCGCGCAGCACTGGCGGAATTGGTCGACTCGCTGCCGCCGCAGCTGCCGCTCCAGTTGTCGCCGGCCGTCGCGTTCGAGGACTGGGAGGCGCCGGCGCAGTACCGATCCGCCGCCCGCGAGCGCAACGCCGAGGGGATCATGCTGAAGCGCCGGGCAGCGCCGTACCGCGTCGGTCGGCCGCGGGGGGATTGGTGGAAATGGAAGGTCGATCCGTACGCGATCGACGCGGTGTTGATTCACGCCCAGCACGGCCACGGCAAGCGGGCCAACCTGTTTACGGACTACACGTTTGGCGTCTGGCACGACGAGGAGCTCGTCCCCGTGGCGAAAGCGTACTCGGGGCTGACGGATGAGGAGATTCGGGCCGTCGACCGTTTCGTCCGCCAGAACACGATCGGGCGGCAGGGGCCGTTCCGCAGCGTGAAGCCCCAGCTGGTCTTCGAGCTCGCGTTCGAGGGGTTGCAGGCGTCGGAGCGCCACAAGTCGGGGCTCGCGCTGCGCTTTCCGCGGATGGCGCGGTGGCGGCATGATAAGCAGCCGGCCGACGCCGATACGCTGGCGACGCTCGAGAAGCTGCTCGCCGAGCACGGGGGCGTCGCGTGAGCCTGCCGCACGAGTGGTTCGCGCGGCGCGGGTGGCGGCCCTTCGATTTCCAGTCGGCCGCCTGGGACGCGTACGCCGCCGGCGAAAGCGGCTTGATCCACGCGCCGACGGGGATCGGCAAGACGTACGCCGCGTGGCTGGGGCCGCTGGGCGACGCCGTTCGGCGGGATCCGACGGTCGACAAGCCCCGTGACCGCCGGGCGCGGGCGGAGCCGATTCGCGTGCTCTGGCTGACGCCGCTGCGGGCGCTGGCCAGCGACACGGTCCGGTCGCTGCTCGCGCCGATCGAGGAACTGGGGCTCAACTGGACGGTCGAGCAGCGCACCGG
>CAZCKC010000094.1:0-14879 GCA_964499235.1 uncultured Planctomycetales bacterium
CGGCGCCCGAGCGGAACTCATCTCTGGCACGCGGAAAAGGGAACCTCTGGTGGCTGGAAATGACAATTGATTTAATCGCAGCTTAGCCAAAAACCATGAATGCCGCAGGCCCATTGTTTATCGGGACTTATGCGGCGACCGCCAACAAAGGTCGGGGGCTCGCCGCGCCATTCGCCAGCGCAATTTGAACCCCCAGCTCGCTATTTGCATGATTGCCGAGTTATAGCGCTCCCGGCGGCGTGGCGTCATCTCAGGGTTTTCCGCAATCCCGCCACCCGGGTGCACTGCTTCACGCCCTAACGACGAATTCAGCCCGCCGTCAGCCCAGCGCCACGCCATTCCAGTAACTGATCAGGGGCTCGCAGACCCGCGTCGGCGATTAATCGCTACGGCGTGCTCCGCACTGCCACCACGCGTTGCGGCTCACCGCTCGTTCCTCGCCGTCGAAGCCCTGCGGCGCGCGGGAAGGCGACGGCGCAATCCGGCTGGGCATCAGCAGTCACGCTACTTCCGCGAAGGTCCTGCGATGACCGCACCGCATCATGCTGCCGACGCGTCACCGGCCAGCCACCCCGTCGCTACGTCGGAGCCGCTGCTCGCCCGGGCCGCCCGCATCATACTGATCGCGGTTGCGGTGATCGCCGCCGCGCTGGTCGTCTGGCAGCTCTTCGACGTCCTCATGCTGATCTTCGCGGGACTCCTGGTGGCCGTCTTCCTCAACGGCTGCAGCAGCCGGCTCGCTGGGCTCTTCCGCCTGCCATACGCGGCCGCGTTGGCGACGGTCGTGCTCGCGCTGTTGGCGGCAGTCGCCGGGGCGGCGGCTTACGCCGTCCCGCAGATCGCGGCCCAAATCGGCACGCTGGCCCAGGAGCTGACCCAGGCCGGCCAGAACCTCGTCGAGCAGCTCCGCGATTACGAATGGGTACAGCGTTTCCTGCAGGAAACGCCGGCCGTCGGCGAGCTCCTCCGGCGCACCCCCGACCCGATCGCTTTCATCAACCGCGTCTCGTCGACGACTTTCGGCTGGCTGGTCACCCTGCTCGTGCTCGGCTTTGTGGGACTTTACGGCGCGATCGAGCCGGACACCTATCGCAATGGCACCCTCCGGCTCCTGCCGCCGACGCGGCGGCCGGCGGCCGCCAAACTCATCGCCGAGCTCGGCGACACGCTGTGGTGGTGGCTCATCGGCCGTGGCGTCTCGATGGCGATCATCGGTTCGTTCACGGCGCTGGGTCTGTGGTGGCTCGGAATCCCGCTGCCGTTCTTGCTGGGTGGCTTCGCCGCCCTGCTGACGTTCATTCCCAACATTGGCGCCGTGATCGCGGTGACCCCGCCGACCCTGCTTGCGCTCGAGCAAAGCCCGTGGACGGCGCTGATGGTGGTCGTCTACTACACCGGCCTCCAGTTCGTCGAGAGCTACATCATCAACCCGCTCGTCCAGCGCAAGGCCGTGTCGATTCCTCCCGTCGTCCTGCTGGCCGCCCAGCTCGGCTTCGCCGTCGTTGGCGGCTTTCTGGGCGTCGCCATCGCCACGCCGCTGGCCGCCGTCGCGCTCGTCCTCGTCCGCCGCCTGCACGTCGACCGTCTCGAAGAAGACGCCCGCGTGGACCCGCCGAGCGCATCCACGCGAACCGACTCAGCCGGTCGGCGCGACCTGGAATCCTGACCGCGACCTCGCCGCGGCAGCCGTCCGGCAGCGCCCCGCAGCCGCTCTCGAGGGAGTGTTTACGCCGGCAGGTGCCGCCCGACAAAGTCCGCCGCCTCCGCGACGGTGCGGACCTGCAGCGCCTGCTCCTGCTCCATGTCGATGTCGAACTCCTGCTCGAACCCCATCACGAGCTCGACGCTCTGGCTCGACTCGGCGCCGAGGTCGAAGACGAAGTCGTCCTCCGGCTTGATTTCCTCCGGCGGAACGCCCAGCGTTTGGCTCGTCACCTTGACCACGCGTTTTAGCACGTCCTGCTCATCCATGGATGTACTCCTTGGCTGATCCCAACCCCGTTTCCGCCCGTTCGGACTGCTGCAGCCGGATCCGCACGTCCGCGACCGTCGCGCCCTCACCCATCGGATGGACGATCAGCGGATTGATGTCGAGCTCGACGATCCGGGGGTAGTCCGTCACCAGCTGCGACAGCCGCTGCACAATCTCCTCGATCGCGCCGATGTCGCGCGGCCGCTGGCCGCGTACGCCCGTGAGCAGCGAAAACGTCCGCAGCTCGCGGAGCATCTTGCCTGCCGCCGTCCGCCGCAGCGGCACCACGCGGAAGCTCGTGTCCTTGAAGACCTCCACGTAGGTCCCGCCGAGACCGACCATCAGAATGTGCCCGAACACCGGGTCGTGGTTCACGCCCAGGATGAGTTCGTGGCCGGCCGGAATCATCCGCCGCACCAGCACCCCCACGATCTCGTCGCGCGACACGACGTGGCTCACGTCCGCGATCAGCGTATTGAACGCCCGCCGCAGCTGCTTGCGGTTCGCGATGTTCAGGATTACGCCGTGCGCCTCGACCTTGTGCAGGATCGCCGGCGAAACGATCCGCAGCACCACCGGGTAACCCAGCTGCTCAGCCGCGTCGAGCGCTTCGTCCTCGGTGGCCGTCAGCTCGTACTCCGGCACCGGCAATCCGTACGCCGCGAGCACGTCGAGCGCCTCCGGCTCGAGCATGAAGCCGTCGAGCTCACTGTGCAGCACCATGCCGGCCGTCTCGCGATCGACCTCGAAAACGCGGAAATCGCTCGACTCGCGCGAGCGCCACTGCTGGTAGCGCCACGTCCGCGCGAGCGCCTCGGTCGCCCACTCCGGCAGGATGTAGTGCGGGATGTTGTGCGCCTGGAGCAGCTTGATCCCCGGCGCCACGTCCTTGCTGCCCATGAACGAGCACGCCAGCGTCTTGCCGCGCTGCTCGACGTGCGCGCGCATCTCGCAGATCGTCCGCGCGACGGCCGTGATGTCCGTCATCGACTGCGGCGTCAGGATCACCAGCAGCTGGTCGACGTGCTCGTCGGCGGCCACGATCGAGATCGCGTCCGCGTAACGCTCCGCCCGCGCGTCGCCGATCAGGTCCACCGGGTTACGTACGCTGGCCGCGGCCGGCAGGACCTGCCGCAGCCCCGCCGCCGTCGTCGACGAGAAGCTCGGCAGCTCGAGCCCCGCGGCCACCGCCGCGTCCGTCGCCATCACCCCCGGCCCGCCGGCGTTCGTGATGATCGCCAGCCGGTTCGATTTCGGCCACGGCTGGTACGCCAGCAGCTGCGCGGCGTTGAACATCTCCTCGAGCGTCTCGCACTGCACGATGCCGCTTTGCGCGAACACCCCGGCGCAAATCTCGCCGCTGGTCGCCAGCGCCCCGGTGTGCGACTGGGCTGCCGCCGCCCCGGCGCTGGTGCGCCCGCCCTTGATCGCCAGGATCGGCTTCGGATGCGTCGCGCCGGCCGTCATCTCGCGCGCCACCTGCATCAGCTCGCGCCCGCGGTTGATGTCCTCCAGGTAGATCAGGATCACCCGCGTCTGCTCGTCGTTTGCCAGGTACCGCAGCACGTCGACCTCATCCAGGTCCGCCTTGTTCCCGAGACTGATGAACTTCGAGAAACCCACCCCGCGACCGGCCGCATAGTCCAGCACCGCCGTGCACAACGCCCCGCTCTGCGAGATGAAGCCGATCGGACCGGCCGCCGGCATCTCCCGCGCAAAGCTCGCGTTCAGGTTCACGCCCGGTTCCGTGTTGATCACGCCGAGACAGTTCGGCCCCACCACCCGCAGCCCGTTCAGCGCTGCGATGCTGTGCAGCCGCTGCTCCCGGGCGGCGCCGGCCGCCCCGACCTCGCGGAAACCGGCCGAAATCACGATCGCCGCCTTCACCTCCTTCTCCACGCACTGCAGCAGCGCCCGCTCGCACACCGCTCCTGGAAAGACCAGCACCGCCAAATCGACGGGGTCCGGAATGTCGAGCAGGTAGTCGTACGCCCGGTGCCCCGCGATCTCCTTCCGCCGCGGCGCGACCGGGTAAACGGGCCCGGAAAAGCCCGAGCTCACCAGGTTGTGGAACAGGTCGTACGGCACCGTCCCCGGCGTGTTGGTGACGCCGCAGACGGCCACCGACTTGGGCCGAAAGACCGCGTCCAGCCGATGCAGTGCCGGCCCCCCGGGCTCGGCCGGCGTCAAAACATTCGTCGTCATCGGTTTCCTCCTCGGCCGGACGCAACGCACCCGGCTCCCATTGCTGGCCCGCGCGGGACTTCACGCGGACGGCACCGCCAGGGCCCGCCGGGCCCGCCGCACGTGCACGTTCCGCTCCTCCGCCGTCAGGTCGTAAATATGCCGCAGCAACGTGTCGTCTGCGGCCGTGAAATCGCGCTTGCGCCGTCCCATCGCGACCCGGGCCGTGTCCAGCAGCGGCCCCAGCCCGAAGCCCTTGCCGATCTTCCCGTTGAGATACCAGGCGAAGGCGGGGATGAACTTCGGCAGCGGCCCGCCCTGTCCGACGAGCACCGCCAGCGGCCCGACGTGGCTCCCCGTGTTCAGCAGCGTGCCAATGCTCGTCTTCACGTGGTCGCCGATGAAGGCGCCGACCTTGTTCGAGCCGGTGTCCGTGCTGCGGCCATTCATGACCACGCTGACGGAGCTGTAGTCGTTCTTCAGGTCGCTGTTGGTTGTCAGGGCGCCGAGGTTGACCCACTCGCCCACATACGCGTGGCCGAGAAAGCCGTCGTGGTACTTGTTCGAGTAACCGTGGATGATGCTCTCTTCGACCTCGCCGCCGACCCGGCACAGCGGGCCGATGCTGCAGCCCTCGCGCACCTTCGCCCCGAGCAGGATCGCCCCCGGCCCGACGTACGCCGGTCCCTCGATGCGCGTGAAAGGCTGGACCTCCGCGTCGGCCGCGATCGTCACCGGCCCGCCGCGGTTGTCGATGCAGACGAAGGGCTGCACCTCCGCTCCCGGCGCGATGTAGAGATCGTCGTGCGAGCCGAGCACGACGGCCGACGCGTGCAGCGATCCCTCGACGCCGCGCTGACCGGCCACCTGGAAGTCCGCTGCCAGCGCTTCCGGGTTCGCCAGCATGAGGTCCCAGATGTACTCGTACCACGGTCTGTCGTGTGGCTGTGCCGGCGCGTCCCGTGCGGTCGCGACAAGATCCTCGTAGCTCGCAATCGCCGTCACGTCGCCAGTGGTGCGGAACCACGCCAGCGTGTCGCCGCGCCAGCCCGCCCCCGGGTCCCGCGGCAGGTCGGCCGCTTCCGCGCCGAGTCGCGCGTTCAGAAAGAGGGTCTCGTCAGCCTTCAAGCCGCTGAGGTCATTCGGACGCCCGTCGGCCCAGCGGTCCGCGACCACGGCCGCCAGGTAAGGCCGGGTGAGCACGGCGGCGGGCTTGGTCCCGGCCCGCCGGCTGAGCTTTTCCAGCAGCGTCGTCGCGCCCGTCTTGAGCTCGAAGACCGCCCGCGTCCAGGCCAGCGGGAGGAAGTGTTCGAACTGATCGTCTTCAAAGATCACGAGTTGCATGGTGAGCTCCTGTCGGGGCTGCTGCCGCACGACGCCCCCGCGTGGTGCGTTCGGTGACAGGCCCTCGGCAGGAGCGCCTCAACGCGTGTGTGACTTCAACGTTCCCGCTCCGTGGGGATTTGACCAGAACCGCTGGCACATCTCAGCGGCGCCGCCCACGGCGCGATCCTGCCTGACGACCTGCCCTTGCACGACCTCAACGCCCCGATCCTCCCAGTCCAAGACCATCTTGCCCAACGCCCGTTGCACCGCTTTCCGCAAGCCGGGGTTCTGCTCGAACACGTAGCCCCCGAGCACGAGCACTTCCGGGTCATACGCCGCGATCGCAATCGCCGCCCCCATCGCCAGGTACCGCACTGTCTCCTCGCGCAGCGCGGCGAACGGCTCCGAGACCTTGCGATTCGCCGGCCCGAAGACCGCGCGCACGATCGCCGCCTCAGACGCCTGCCGCTCCGCCCGCAACAGCGGCACGACCGTCTCCGGCAGGTCCCCCCGCCGCAGCCGCCGCAGCCTGGCTACGATCGCGTGCCCCGACGCCACCGCTTCCAGGCAGCCGCGGTTGCCACACTCACACTTCGGACCGTCGGGCGCGACCACCACGTGCCCAAGCTCCCCCGCACGCCGCGTCGCGCCCGCCAACGCCTCACCCCGCCGGACGCACCGGGCACTGATCCCACGCCCCACGTGGTAATAGACCAGCTGCTGAGCCTGCCGCCCGGCGCCGAGCAACGCCTCGGCCGCCGCGTCCGTCGTCGTCGACGCTCCCGCGACCAGCACCGGACAGCCATACTGCCGCTCAAGCGCCTGCTGCAGCGGCTCATGGTGCCAGCCCAACGTCACGCACGAGACCACCACGCCGTCCTCGTTGACGACACCGTTGACACCCGCCCACAGCCCCAGCAGTTGCTCAACCTTTAGCTCCCGCCGCGCCAGCAACCCCCGCAGGTTCACATCCACCTGCTCGAGCACCTGCGCTAGCGGCGTCTGATCTGCCAGCGGGGCGGCCGCGTGCTCCAGCAGCGTCCCGTCAATCGCGGCCACCGCGCAGTGCAGCTGACCGGCGGCCAGCTCGACCCCCGCAAAGCAGCCGGCCCCGCGGTTCAAGCTGAACAGAATCGACGGCCGCCCGCGTCCTTGAACCGTTCGGCCATCGCGTTTCAGCCAACCAACGTCCTCCAACCGCCGAATCGCACCGTTCACCGTCGACCGCTGGCGGCCGAGGTGATCGGCCAGACGATGCTGGGGCATCGTGCCGAACTGCTGGACCGCCTGGAGGATCGACCAATCCATGGGCGCCACGCGCTTACGAGCCATTATGTCCTAAACCGAATTAAACGAAACACATCTTAATTCCCCATCATATCGCCCATTGACACCGCAGCAAGCGATTTCGGTTGATTTGATACCGATTTCGAATTAAGCTCCGCGGTCAGGCCGCCTGCGGGGGTCGGCCATTGCCGCCTGCTTTCGGGAGCCAGCGATGGAAATCCTCATTGCCGACAACTACGACGACATGAGTCGCATTGCCGCCGACCTGATCGAGCGTCAGCTCCGCCGCAAGCCCTCCAGCGTTCTCGGGCTCGCCACCGGCTCGACACCCATCGGGCTCTACGAAGAGCTCGTCCGCCGGCACCAGGAGCGTGGGCTCGACTTCTCGAAAGCGATCACGTTCAACCTCGACGAGTACCTCGACCTGCCCCCCACGCACCCGCAGAGCTACCGCTACTTCATGGAGCAGCACCTCTTCCGCCACGTGAACGTCAGCCCGGCCAACATCCATGTGCCGCACGGAAACGCGGCCGACATCGAGGGCTTCTGCGAGTGGTACGAGGCGGAGATCGAGCGGCGTGGCGGGATCGACCTTCAGGTGCTGGGCATCGGCAGCGACGGGCATATCGCGTTCAACGAGCCCGGCTCGTCGCTGGGGTCACGGACCCGGCTGAAGACGCTGACCGAGGAGACGATCCGCGACAACGCCCGCTTCTTCGACTCCGACGAGCAAGTCCCGCGGTTCGCGATCACGATGGGAGTCGGCACGATCATGGAAGCCCGCGAGATCATCCTGCTCGCCAACGGTGCCAAGAAGGCCGCCGTCGTCGCGCAAGCACTTGAAGGCCCGATGACGTCGCAGGTCAGCGCGAGCGCACTCCAAATGCACCGCCAGGTCACCGTCGTACTCGACGCCGAGGCCGGCGCTCAGCTCCAACGGGCCGACTACTACCGCTGGGTCGCGCGCCAGAAAAAGAAGCTCGCCGAACGCGCGCTGGTGTAAGGCAGGTCGCCGCACTCTGCCGACGACACCGCTGTGCGTACACACATCGGGGAGAGCAGGCGTGCAACCGCCACCGCTGCGCGGCGGAGAAAACTTTAGTTGACGCGCTGCTGAAAGACCGCCGCGTCGACCAGGTCCACGTCACCGTCACAATCGACGTCAAACGTGGTGAACGCCAGCGGCGGGCACTCCGGTTCGGCCACCGCGTCCGGCCCGCCGTGGCACGGCGGCAGCTCCGCGAAGTCCTGGCCGTTCACGAAGCCGTCAACGTTCACATCCGGTTGCGGCCGCGGTTCGAGCACCCACAGGAAGTTGTCCTGCGTCAGGTCGCCCTGCTGCACAAGGAAAAGTCGGCCCGACTCGGGGTCGCTCATGACGGATTCGACATTCAGGACCTGGCTGCCCGGGTCGATCGCCGCAGCGGCCGGGACGTCCAGCGGCTCAAAGAACGTCGACGCACCATCCAAATCGAAAAGCTCGAGCGACGGTCCGTCATCGTCCCAGCTCACCATCAAGGACCCGCCGAGTCCGCGCAGCAGCGGCGGATACGCACAACGGTCCGGCAGGTAAGCCAAGCCCTTCGGCTTGCCGGTGGAGTTCCCGGCGATGTTCACATCGCTGACGAACTCAACGTTCGGCGTGAAGCTCACCAACTCGAACCCACCGAACGATCCGGTCTCATCTTCCTGGATAATGTAGATCTCGTCGCGCTCTGGGACGTAAACGATGTCCTCCGGCTCGTCAGCATCCGGCTGGATCGTGAGGCCGCCGTACTCCGGATCCGTCGACGGGAACTCCGGGTTCACCTCAATCCGAAAGCCGAACCGGTTGGGGTCGTCCGGGTCATCGGGATCCGCGGATGGGTTCGGATCGAGGATGTTGTAGAAGTGGACGATCGCGTTCTGGGTGTCGGTGACCAGAAGGTTGCCGCCGGCCGCAAAGCCCGTCGGCCCCGTGTTCACCGCCAGCCCCGACGGGCTCAAATCAAATCCCGGCGCGGGGGGGATCGGCGGGTCCTGCCAGAAGAGGATCCGGTTGAACGCGAGCCCGTTGACCTTGCCGTCGGCGTCGAACTCGAGGTCGCACACCACCGCGATCGACTTGTAGGTCAGCGTCGACATCTTTTCCGAAAGCAACACAATCTGGTCGTTGCCCAAGTACCGCGCCCCCTCGACCTCCAGGACCGCGACCACCGGAAAAATCCCGGCAAACGTCGGGTTCGGGTTTGGAAAGGTGAACTCCTGTGAATAGTCCAGCCGCGTGACATCGTACACCTGTCCGAACAGCGTGATCGTGTCGGCGGCCGCAGCGGCCACGCCGGCCAGCAGCGCCCCGGTAACCAGCAGTTTCGTCCCCATTGCTTCCTCACTCCCTCAAGTGGTGCGATTGGCTAGCGCAGCGTCTCGCTGCTCAGGCTCCGGCGGCCGAGCTGCAGCACGCCATCGAAAACCGTCCCCTCCAGGTCCCAGCTGTCGACCTGTCCGTCGGGGCCGGCCGCCTTCACCTCGGCGTCGCCCGTGTACCGATCGTCGAACGGCTCCACATGGCCGTCCGCGAACATGATGTTTGCCTGCGTGAACGAGTGCCCCTCGGCATTCTGAACCCGCCGCCGCTTGTGTGCGCCGCCGAAGTTCTCGTAGTCCTGCGACAGGAACGGCGTCCGGCGGCGGTATTGCATTTTCGTGCGCCGGTTCTGCTCATCGTAGTAGAACCGCGGCCCGTCGGTCGCGTTGCTCGCCAGCACCACCGTCCGCCCAATCGACCGCAACTCGAACAGCTCGTTGGGGTTCGTATTGAACTTCGCGTCGCCAACCAGCGGGACGTACGACGGGGCAACGCTCATGAGCTTCGCCGTTCGCAGCGGCCCTTCGCTCATCCGCACCTGCCGCCCGAACAGGTTCGCCCAGCTCTTCTCGTCGTCGAGCAAGCCCGACGCCAAGTTCGGCGCCGTGTGAATCAGGTACCAGCTCTGGCAGTAGTTCGTCGTGAAGCCCTGGTCGAACAGCGACTGCACGTATTCCGCGTCCGCCAGATCCCGCGGCGACATGTCCTTGATCGACTTCTGCACCTCGCCCAGGCTGCTGGGACAGTGCAGCATCTCCGGGGCCGCGTAGCGCCCGTTGTTCAGGTCGGCCACCCAGCCCACGCGATCCATCCCGATGTCTTCCCGCTCGGTATAGGTCGTCGGCAGGTTCGCCCCGATCCGCGGATCAACCTGCCCGCTGCAAAGATAGTCGTCGTGCTCGCCCGCGTAGGTGATCATCGCCGTCCCGATCCCCGCCAGGTTTGACTTGCACACCACCGACCGCGCCTGATCCCGTGCGTTCTGCAGCGACGGCACCAGGATCGACATCAGCAGCGTGATGATCGCGATCACCACCAACAACTCAATCAGCGTGAAACCGTTCCCGCCAGCTGGCCGTCGTTTCATCAGCGCCCATCCTTCTGCAAGCGGGGACCCCGCGTCCCGTGCGGCCCGCTCCTTCGCGGCCGCGCTGACTCGGGGCGGGGCGACCTCCTGGCCGCCCCGCGCGGAGTTTCCTTGACTTTCGGCGCTCTGCGGGGGTTAGCCCCGCGTCCGCCGCGCCATCAGCAGCCCGCCCGCCACCAGCAGCGCCAGCGTTGTCGGCTCCGGTACGAAGATCGTCGTGATCGACAGGCCCGCCTCATCGCCTACGAAGATCAGCTGGTTCAGCTCGTCAACCGCGATCGACTCGATCTCGCTCTCGTCCGCGTCCTTCGGCAGCAGCCCCGACGTAAACTCGATCGCCTGGCCGATCTGCGTCCCGTCCGTCTGCCACAGCGACAGATGGTTCGATTCGTGCGCGATTAGCAGCGCGTTGTCGGTCAGGACCGTCTCACCGCTCAGGAACTCCGCGAACGACGCGCTGATCGACGCCAGGCCCTTCGCATCACCGACGCCGACGATGAACGGGAAGAACGAATCGCCCGCTGCCGTCAGCGTTGTCGCATCGTGGTTGTAGAAATCGATCCGGCTCGGGTCGTTAATGACCGCAAACTGGTCCAGGCTGCTCACGTAGGCGATACCATCGGGGTCAAAGGCGGCCGTCGGCGCGTGAACGTTCGTCACGGGCGCCGGCGCAGCCGTCCCTACCTCGATCGTCGCCGCCACCCGCTCGACCGCATCCGTCTCCGTGCCCGACTCGACCGACACCAGCGTCGGCACCAAGCCCGTGAACGCGCCGAAGCCGGCCCCGCTCGGGTTGACCGTGATCCCCTCGGCGCCGTACCGGTCACCCTGCACGAGCGTCATCGGGATCAGCGTCGGCGTCACCAACGCCCCGGCCGCGCCCGGCGTGTAACTCACCAACGCCGGGTCCGCCTCATCAGCGTCGCCGGACACATACAACGTCCCGTCATAAAGCGTCATCCCCTCGGGCTCGAACAGGTCGCCACCAATCGTCGGCGAGTCCTGCCCCACAAACCATGTTTCCGTCGCATAGTTCACGCCCCACAGGTTCTGCGTCGACGTGCCCAGACTGGTGCCGGCGTCCGCGGCGCCGACAGCAAACACGCCGATCGCCGCCCCGACCACCCACTTAATCCTGCTTCCCATTTCCGTCCTCCTAGGTCCCTGAGTCCCGACGCGGCAACGGTCGATCGCCTGGCCGCGAATTAACCAGTGGTCTACGCCATCACGCATGAGTATTCGGTGAGCGCTGCGCTAAGAATGCCGCCGCGCTCAACCCCTGGTTTCTCCGCGTTGCGAGCCCGCCCCCTCCCAGCTAAGCTCCCGCGTATGAATACCAACCAGACCCGCACCGCCGTCCGCTGGAGCCTCGCCGCGGCCCTCGCGGCCCTTGCCAGCTTGACTCTCGCCCTCAACACCGCCCCCGACCCCAGCAGCGCCCAGCCGCTCGCGACGATCCCCGAGGCGTGGGTCTCCGCCGGCCTCGACTGCGACAACACTGATTCCCTCGCCGTCGCTACCGTCAACGGCCAACTGCGTGCCTACGCCACCGCCAAGGACGGCCACCGCCTCGAAGTGCTTGACGCCACCAACGGCCGTTTCCTCCGCCAGCTCGGACACGAGGGCTCTGGCCCCGGTGGAATGCTCCGCCCCAATGGTGTGGCCGCCATCAACCTCAACGTCGGAAGCGAAAAGACCCGCCCCCTCATCGCGGTGGTCGAACGCGACCACCCCCGCGTCCAGCTCATCTGGGCCGACACCGAAAAGCCCGCGCTCGTTTTCGGCCGCGAACAGCTCAACCGCCCTTACGGCATCGCCACACTCGAGACACCCAACGGGTGGCGCATCTTCATCACTGACACGAAGGTTCCCCCGGCTGAGACCGTCAAGATCTTCGACCTCACCTATCGCGACGGCCGCCCCACCGCCACCTTCCGCCGGGCGCTCGGTGCCGCCGACGGCCCCGGGCGCGTCTGGACTGCCGAGTCAATCGTCGTCGACGCCGCGAACCAGCGCCTGCTCCTCTGCGAGGAAGACGAGCGCGACCACTGCGTGAAGGTCTACACGCTCGCCGGCCAGTACGCCGGAAAGCGCTTCGCCGGCCCGGAGCTCGTCGGCGAACCCGAGGGCATTGTCGTCACGGAACTCGCCGGCCGTCGGTGCGTCATCGTCACCGACCAGACCTCGGAGCTCACCCGCTGGCACGTCTATGATGCGGACGACTACGAACACTTGCTCAGCTTCACCGGCCGGCCGCTGATTCGCCGCACCGACGGCATCGCGATCATCCCTCCGAGCCCGCCACTCTTTCCCGCCGGCGGGCTCGTCGCCGTCGACAACGACTGCCAGATCCGCGCTTACTCGCTAGCGCAGATTGCCGAGCACCTGCCGGAATGATGGCCGGGGCGGCGCCTCCGACGGCACCCAGCGCTTCGCGCCGCTCAACAATTGGCCCGACAACGCCAACCTCGACAAGGCCCGCCGCCTGCTCTGGCCGGTGAAGTAGAAATACGGCCGCCAGATCTCCTGGGCGGACCTGATGGTCCTGGCCGGCAACTGCGCGCTCGAGTCGATGGACTTCGAGACGTACGGCTTCGCCGGCGGGCGCGAGGACGTCTGGGAACCACAGAACGACGTCTACTGGGGCCCGGAAACCGGGTGGGTCGGTGACAAGCGCCACGAAGGCGACCGCGAGCTCGAAAACCCCCTCGCCGCCGTCCAGATGGGCCTGATCTACGTCAACCCCCAAGGCCCCAACGGCCACCCCGACCCGCTCGCCGCCGCCCGTGACATCCGCGAGTCCTTCGCCCGCATGGCCATGAACGACGAGGAAACCGTCGCGCTGATCGCGGGCGGGCACACGTTCGGCAAGTCGCACGGCATCGCAAGCGCCGATCACCTCGGCCCCGAGCCCGAAGGCGCGGCGCTCGAGGCGCAAGGCCCTGGCTGGAAAAACAACTACGGCACCGGCAAGGGCGCCGACACGATCACCAGCGGCCCGGAACACGCCTGGACCGCCACGCCTACCGAATGGTCGCACCAGTACTTCTTCAACCTGTTCGAGTTCGACTGGGAGCTCGAGAAGAGCCCGGCCGGCGCGTGGCAGTGGAAACCGACCAACGAATCGGCCCAGGGCACCGTTCCCGACGCGCACGATGTAAACGCCGGCTGAATATTGCAGCGCCTGGGGGGCTGCCGATGGTCGGTTGAAAAGTGCAGCGCCCTGGCTGGCCGGCCGGGCGGTTGCGCCTGCCTGGCTTCCGGGGCGCGGTGCAGTCACCCTCGGTCAACGGGCGTCCGTGCCCCATAAAAGCGACAGGCGAGCCGCCCGTCCAAGGGATCCCGTTGCACCCGGGCGTGGACGTGAAACACATCGGCAAGGTGGTGATCAGTCAGCACGGCCTCGACCGGGCCGTCGTGCGCCACCCGCCCGTCGCGCAGGCTGACCAGCCGCTCACAATAGCGCCCGGCGAGGTTGATGTCGTGCATGACGATCACAACGCTGAGCCCGCCCTGGCGGTGCAGGTCGCGCAGCAGGTCCATTACCTCGAGTTGATGGCTGATGTCGAGGAACGAGAGCGGCTCGTCCAGCAGCAACAGCGGCGTTTGCTGGGCCAGCGCCATCGCGATCCAGGCCCGCTGGCGCTCGCCGCCCGAGAGCTGCCCGATCGGCCGCGCTGCCCAATCGCTCAAGCCACAGCGTTCCAACGCGTCGTCCGTCACGCGTTGATCCACGCTGGACCAGCGCCGATACCAGCGCACGTGCGGCACCCGCCCGAAGGCGACAAGCTGCGCGACGGTCGTCTCGGGCGGTGCGACGGGATGCTGGGGCAGCAACGCCAGCCGGCGGGCCAGGTCCGAGCGTGGTAGCGTGGTGAGGTCCTCCCCAGCGATCGCAACCCGCCCGTGACGTGGCGGCAGCAGTCCGGCCATCACCTTCAGCAGTGTCGATTTGCCGGAGCCGTTGCGGCCGATGATCCCCACGAAGTCACCGGTCGCGACGGCGAGATCGACGGCCGCGACCACCATCCGGCCATTGTAACCGGCGCCCACGTTGTTCAGCGCGAGCTGCATCACACCAACTTCCGGCGGTAAAGCAGGAACACGAAGTAGGGGCCGCCGAGAAGAGCGGTCAAGATTCCCACGGGGAGTTCAGTCGGCGCCACGGCAGTCCGCGCGACCAGGTCAGCCCACACCATCAGCACCGCGCCACCAAGGGCCGCCGCCGGCAACAGCAAAGCATGGCGGTGACCGCTCAAGAGCCGCATCAGGTGCGGCACCATCAAGCCGACGAAGCCAATCAGGCCCGATACACAGATGGCTGCGCCGGCGAGCAGCGCCGCGCAAGTCGCCGCGATCAGGCGGCTGCGCTCGATCCGGATGCCAAGACTGGCGGCGGTCTCTTCGCCCAGCTGCAGGGTGTCGAGTGGCCGCACAAGCGTGATCGCGACGAGCAGACCGACCAGCACGTACGGCAAGATGAGGAAGAGCTGATGCCAGCTTGCATCCTGCAGGCTGCCGGACATCCACAGCAGCACCGACTGTACGCGATCGCTGAACGCCACCATTAAGAAGTTAGTCACCGCGCCGAGCATCAAGCCGATCGCCACACCGGCCAGGATGAGCCGCATGGGTGACGTCCCGTGGCCAGGCTGCCACGCAATACCGTAGACCAG
>CAZCKC010000095.1:0-14639 GCA_964499235.1 uncultured Planctomycetales bacterium
GCCGCTGCTCGAGCTGCTCGAACGCGCCGAACAACCCGCCGCCCTGCCCCCCGCCCGCACCGTCGACGAGGTCACCCGCGACTACCAGATGCTCGGCCTCTCCCTCAAAGCCCACCCCGTCTCGTTCTTCCGCCCCCTCCTCGACCGCAAGGGCGTCACCACCGCCGTCGACGTCAAGGACCAGGGCCGCACGCCCCGCCAACGCGTCGTCTCCGTCGCCGGGATCGTCCTCTTCCGCCAACGTCCCAGCACCGCCAGCGGCGTCACCTTCATGACGCTCGAGGACGAGTTCGGCCGCGTCGACCTCATCGTCCGCCCCCACACCCTCGAGCGCTACCGCAACGCCGTCGTCTATTCCAAGCTGATCCTCGCCCGCGGCCGCGTCGAGCGCCAGGGCGCCGTCGTCCACGTGCTCGCAACGTCATTCCAGGACCTCGAGCAGCTCGCCGCCGCGTTGCCTCACCTCTCCCGTGACTTCCGCTGAGAAACAACGTAGCCGCCCTCGAATCGGCGCATTAAAGGAGCCGGGCCGCCACGGGGCGCAGCGAACCCGGCTCAGCTGGGGGGTAACCCGTTAACCGACGGCCCCGGGATCAACCCAAAGCCCGCCGGTTGTCATTCAACTCACGTGCCGAACACCACCTGGAAGCCGGCCACGTCCTGGAGATCCACGTCGCAGTCTTTCGCCAGGAAGTCCAGCGGCCGCGCCGCCGACGACAGCGGCCCACCATCCGGCCCGGTGTAGACCGTGTCGACCGCCAGAAAGTCGACCACGCCGACACTGCCGTCGCCGTCGAAGTCACCCGGCTCGTTCTCCGCCGCGGGCTCCAGCACATCGATCTCCGCCACGATCGACGCGACGAACGGCTTCTGCCGCCCGTCGAGGTCCTGCGGATCCGCGGGGAACTCCGCCTCGCACGCCAGCCAAGCAGCACCGTTTTCCGGGTGCCAGTAACCGCGCCACGGATCGACGAACAAATCCCCGCCGTCAAAACCCACGTTGTAGAACACGAACCGCAGGTTCGTCACGCCCGACGCGACCGTGTCGCTCGAGCAGTCATAGACGTTCGTAAAGCTCGAAGCCGCGTTCAGCGTCTCGGCATTGTTCGTCGAGATCCCGAACTCGCCGTTCCGCACCGACGTCGCCAGCGGCGTCATCCCCGTCAGCGCGCCATCCGTCGAGTAGTACACGTCATAGTGCATAAACGCCCGGATCCCGCGCGAGTTGTCCTCCGTCCAGACCTGGATCGAGCCAATGTCCACCGGCGTCTCGAAGTCGTACCGCAGCACGTTCGCCGCCCGCGCAAAGTCCCGCATCACCACGCCGAAGATACCCGTCCCGTCCGTCAGGTTCAGCATCTGCGCCTCGGCCGTGCACTGCGCCCCGTAGCCATGCCAGAAGCAGTCCACCGGCGAGACCGTCTCGCTCTCGACCCCGTCCCACTGTTCGAGACAGCCGAAGAACTTGAAGTTGAACGACTCGACCCCGTTGTCCGGATCCACCACGCCGCCTTCCAGCGCCGCGCCAAAGCCCGGCTCGAAGAAGTCGATCAGGTCCAGCTCAACCAGGTAGCGCTCCAAATCAGGCGGCGCCGAGTCCAGGTCAAACTCCGAGAACGCAAACTCGAACGTCGGCTGCGCACCAGCCGGCGCCACGCACAAGGCCAGGCCGACCACGACCACCGCCGCCAGCCCCATCGAACCACGACGCTTCATCACGAACCTCCTCGAACGGCCCCCGCCGGGACCAGGGAATTAAGATTTGCGACGCGTGGCAATACGCCACAAACGCGGTGTCACCCGCGCTTCGAGCTTACCAAAAGTAAGCATCATTCAATTGCTTAAACGTGGCATTTCGCTGATAAAACGCTCGGCGAGCATTCGGATCCACAATCTCGCGAAATCGCGACGCCGCGTTCATCCACTCCACCGATCCGCCCGCTGTCAGCTGGTTGGCCCCGGTAAAGTTCGCCGGCGGGTTGTTCAAATCCGCCTCCACCCAGCCAGTCTTGTGGTTGACCCGCCACGTCGGGCCAAACTCCGCCCCGCCGCCCCACATCATCACCATGTCGGCCATCACCACCGCCTCGGGGTCGGGAATCGCGCTGGCGTACTTCTGCCGCTTCATCAAGATCTCGGCCTCGTATTCCTCCGCCCCGCGCGTCTCCGTGTCCAGCGCCGGGTTGTTGCTCGCCTCATCAAGCCGGCCGTAATAGGCATAGCTCGTGTGCAGGTAGTAATCCTCGGTCGGCACCCCCCGCCCACTGTCCCCACCATGCAACTGGTCGCCGAACGTGATCTCCTCGGCCGGCACCAGCGGGCAGTAGAACACGTCGTGCGTCTGCGTGTAGCCGTCCTTCGGATCGGCCGATCCATTCTGCAACGCGTCCTCGTTACGCCGCAAACCGCCCATCGCGTCCGCCAACCATTCAGATACCGAATATCCAAAGGCGCCAATGGCCCGCCCCTTATCCCCATCCGGGATCCGGGCCTGCGGCGGCAGCCGGTTGAACGCGTTCTCATAGCTCGCCAGCGAGATGCTGATGTCATGCAAGCGCGCCCCGCACACGACCTGCTTCGCCTGATCGCGGGCCCGATTCAACGACGGTAGCAAAATGGAGATCAACAGGGCGATGATCGCGACAACCACCAACAACTCGATCAGCGTGAACGCCGCGAGACGACGGGCCGGGAGAGTGTTTCGCACGGCAGGCTCCCTCGATGTCTACGAACGCGAGAAGTGTCACACCGCATGGTGCAGCGTTATGTAAGCCTAAAGATTTGCATATGTCATGTCAATGCGATCGCAACGTCCACCCCCTCGGAAAGCTCCCGTCCGCCCCAGCCCCCCACCTCGGACCCCCCTTCACCCTTCTTGGACCAGGGATGTCGCAAAACTCCGTTATGCTAGCGCATTTCATTGACAAGCCTCGTGCGCCGCGCTACCCTCGGATCTGAGGCAGCTCGCGGGTCCCCAGGCCGAGCCCGCTTCCGCTCGCCGCGTCTCGCGCTGGCAGCCCGCCGGCACCAAGGAGTCCACCCGTGGCCGCGTCCGACCGCGTCAAGCACCGCCAGGTCTACGAAACCATCCATCGCGCCCTCCTCTCCGGCGACTACGGCGTCGGCGACCGCCTCCCCAGCGAGGCCGAGCTGATGGACCGCTTCGGCGTCTCCCGCCCCACCGTCGCCCGCGCCCTCCGCGACCTCGAGAAGGAAGGCTACCTCCTTCGCCGTCGCGGCCTCGGCACCTTTGTCCGCGAGCACCGCACGCGGGCGTCCAACGGCCTGCTCGGAATCACCGTCCCCCGCACTGAGGGCGGCATTCTCGCCCCGATCTGCGCCGAGATCGTCCGCCGGGCCGAGGCCAGCGGCTTCGGCGTGCTCTACGCCGGCAACGCCGCGCTCACCCAGCGCGACGCGATCCCCCCCAGTGTCGAGCAGTACTGCGAGCAGTTCATGAAGCGGCAGGTCGACGGCGTCTTCTTCCTGCCCCTGATCACCAACCCGGAAGACATGCAGGTCAACCGCCAGATCGCGCACTACCTCACCGACGCCGGCCTCGCCGTCACGCTCCTCGACCGCGATGTCGTCGACTTCCCCGAGCGCAGCCGCTTCGACCTCGTCGGCGTCGACAACCGCCGCAACGGCTACGTGCTCACCGCGCACCTGCTCAAGACCGGCTGCGAGCGGATCCACTTCGTCACGATCGACAAGACCGCCAGCACCTGCACCAGCCGCATCGCCGGCTGGCGCGACGCCCTCAACGACTACGGCATCACCCCCGGCGACGACTGGCTGCACGTTTGGCGGGCCGACGACGGCCACGCGCTCGCCCGTCACCTCGCGAAAAATGCCAATGGCGAGGCGCTCGTCTGCGTCAACGACGACGTCGCCCGCGCGCTCATGCACCACTTCGCCGTGCTCGGCGTGAAAATCCCCCGCGACATCCGCATCGTCGGCAGCGACGAGCTCCCCTTCGCCGCCACGCTGCCCGTGCCGCTCACCAGCATGCGCCAGCCGACCCGCTTCATGGGCCTGCTGGCCGTCGAGACCATGCTCAGCCGCATCGAAACCCCCCAGATGCCGGCCCGCGACGTCATGCTCGTCTGCGACCTGATCGTCCGCGAGTCCTGCGGCAGCAACCTCCCGCCCAAGCAGAAACGCGTCAGCCGCGCCAGCCGACAGGCCAAATCCTCGTACGTGAACACCAACCCCTAGCCAGGAACCACCCGATGCCCGACATCGCCACCGCCCTCGCGGCCGACCAGGTCGCGCAGTTCCACCGCGAAGGCTTCCTCGCGGTCCCCGGCTTCTTCACCCCCCGCGAAGTCGCCGCCCTCCAGGCCGAAGTCCGGCGCCTCGAGCAGGCCGGCGAGCTCCGCAACGTCGCCACCGCCGGCGACGGCAGCACCCGCTCCGCAACCCAACGCAACCTCCAGCTCTGTCCGGCCTTCGATCACAGCGACCTCGTCCGCGCCCTGCCGTTCCACCCCCGCGTGCTCGCCGCCGTCTCCGCCCTCATCGGCGACCCGCTCGTCCTGCAGCTCGACCAGATCTTCCTCAAGCCCGCCGGCGACGGCCTGGGCACCAACTGGCACCAGGACAACGCCTACTTCCAGGTCGCCGACAACACCAAGGGCGTGGCCATGTGGGTCGCCATCCACGACGCCACCGTCGAGAACGGCACGCTGCACGTCGTCCCCAACTGCTTCGACCAGCTCCTCCCGCACGAGCGCGACCCCTACAGCGACCACCACATCCGCTGCCACCCGCCCGAAGAACAGGCCGTCCCGCTCGTGCTCGCCGCCGGCGGCGTCGGCTTCTTCTATTACGGCACCCCCCACTGCACCCACGGCAACCACACCGACCGCGACCGCGCCGCCGTCGCCTTCCACTTCGTCAACCAGACCTTCGCCACCCCCGATCTCCTCGAGCCCACGCGCAACTACCACCCGATCCTCACCGGCCCCGACGCCGATGGGGGGAAAGCCGTCTACGGCCGCGATGTTTCACGTGATTGGGAAGCCCTGGTCGCACAGCGCACGGGCAACTGACGCCGCCGACGCTTACTCGCTGACCGCCGACTGCACCAGCGCGAAGTCCGCCAGGTCGAGATCATCGTCCCGCGGCGCCGCGTCATACGTCTGCAGGACCGTCGGCACCGGCCCCGTGTCCGGCCCGGTCAGTCCGTCAAGCAGTTGCTGCCCATCGCCGACGTCAACCACGCCGTCGCTGTCACCGTCTCCGGGCAGCCGCTCGAACACGTCGATCTCCGCCAGCACCGTGGCCACGAACGCCCGGCGATAGCCGTCGTTGTCCCGCACTTCGAATGTGTCGCACAGCGCCTGGATGCCGGCATCCTCGTTGAAAGTCCCCTGCCAGGGATCGATGAACGCCCCACCGTTGCTGACCGCGTAGAAGACAAACCGCAGGTTCGTCACGTCCGCCGCCAGCGTCCCCGACGCCGGCCGCGTCAGCGCCACCCGCGACGCCGCATACGTGTTCGCGTTCGTCGCCCCGAGCGCGCTCGTCCGCACGCCGCGCCGCAACGGGACAAAGCGACTCCCGCCGTCCTGCGAGACGTACACGTCGTAGTGCTGAAACACCCGCGTGTCCCGCCCGCCGTTGTAGGCATACGTCGTGATCGCGCGCACGTCCGTCGGCGCCGCCAGGTCAAACCGCAGCACTGCGCTCGCCCGCGCGAAGTCCCGCAACACCACCCCCGTGTCATCCACACCATCCGTCAGCGCTGCCACGTGCGCCCCCGGGCTCGAATCCGCATACCCGGACCAGAACCCCGGCACCGGCGTCGCCTCGGGTACGAGACAATCCGTCGATTCCAATTCGAACGCCGCCACCCCGTTCGCCGGATCGACATCGCCCGACTCGAACACCGCCGTCGCCCCGGCCAGCAGGTCATCCCCCGCCGCCGGCACGCTGAGGTCATCCGCCTCGATCCCCAGCTCCACCGCGACCTCCACCGTCGCCGGATCGTCCAGCGGCAGCCCCAGCACCTCGAACTCCGGCAGCCGGGCGTAGCCATCCGCCTGTCCCGCGTCCGTAATCCACAGCCGCACCCAGCGCGTCGTCAGCGGCGCAGCGAGCGTGATCGCGTTCACCGGCTCGAGGTTCGCGTTCACCACGCTGGCCACCGTCGTCCATGGTCCGCTCGCCGCGGGCGCCGTCTGGATCTCGAACGCCGCCGTGTTGTAGCTCGGCAGCTCGTGCCCCATCTCTGCATGCACCAGCCGAAAGCCGTGTACGCGATGCCAGGCGTTGAGGTCCAGCGTCAGCGTGTGATCATCCCACGGCGCCAGCGCCGTCCACTTCGTGAAGGCCGAACCGTCGCACGCCAGCACCGCCGCCTCCTGCGGCGCCAGCTCGTCGCTCGCCGTCACGGTCGCCTCCAGCGCCAGGTTGTGCAGCGCGCCGAACGTGCTTTCCGCCACCCGGTGATAGAGGTGCTTGCGCTCGTTCTGCTGGTTCACCGTGCCGAAGTACTCGGTCGTCTCCGGCGTCCCCAGCTCGAAGTCCTTGTACTGGAACAGGAACGTCTTCTCGGCGTAAGGCCCGTACCCGTCCGCGTAATCCAGCGTCGGCGTGATCGCGAAGCCGCGCACGAACATGTCGCCCTGCAACCACTGGTTGTACTCGAAGTCCCCACCCGGATTCACGCTCGAGTGCGCCCCCGGCGAGCTGTTCCAGCCGTACTCCGTGAACCAGATCGGCTTGTACGCATCACCGTACAGCGTCATCAGAAACCGCAGCCCCGCCCGCCCGTTGATGTAGCGGTCCAGGTAATCCTCCGGATCCGCAGTCCAGTCGTACGGATGCTGCCCCATGATGTCGAAGGGATAGATCCCGTTCGACGCGTGAAAGTCCACGAAGTAGCTCGAATCGTAGACATCCCGCATGTACGTGTACGTCGGCGTCCAGTACCCCGTCAGCCCGCCCAAGACCACCGCCGCCTGCGGATCCGCCGCCTTGATCGCCGGATAACACACCGCCAGCAACCGCCCGAACTGCGCCGCCGGCATGAAGCCCAGCGAGTCCGGCTCGTTCCACACCTCCCAGAACTGGATCCCCCCGCCCGGAAAGTCCCGGTAGTGGTTCACCACCTCCACGCACCGGTCGCGAAACTGGTCCTGCCACCAGTCCTGCGCCCAGTTTCCACTGTTGCCCGAGTACCACTTCGTCTGGTACGTCAGCAGCCCCAGCACCTTCAGCCCGTGCGCGTTTGCCCGCCCGATGATCTCGTCATACTGCGTGTAGTTGATCGTGTCCCCTGCCGCGATGAACTCCACCCGGATCCAGCGGATCCCCAGCGCCACCAGGTCCGCCGCCACCTGCTCCGTGAACGTCACCTGCCCATTGTGTACCGGCGCCCCGATGCTGATGCCGTAATGCTCGGCCTTGTTCGTCGCGACCGCCGTCCCCACGACGACCGCCGCCGTCACCGCTGCCGCCAACCACCTGGTCATGCCGGATCCGTTCACCGCGATCAGTCTGGGAGGAGCGCCGCCGCACACACCAACGGGCGGCTTCAAGCGCGCCACCAACTCCGCGAAATGCTAGCGCATTCCACGTGCTCGCCAAACGCCACCTTAGCAGAGCAAGGGGTGTCACTCAACGCGATCCGCCCGCCCGCGGCCAGCGTTCGACAACACCCTGAAACTCACCATGTCTGATAACAGTCGCTACCGCGCCGCCGATAACGCCTGCCGCTCCGCCGAGACCGCGTCCCACGCCGCAAAGACCGCCCGCACATTCTCAGGCCGCGCGCTCGGCCCGAACTCGCATTGCGCGATCACGCCGCCCTGGCCGCTGTACAGCGCGTCCGCCACGCGCCGGACAGCCGCCTCGGTCTCTTCCGGCGTCCCGAACGCCAGCACGCGCTGCCGGTCGATCTCGCCCCAGAACGTAATCCGCCCCGCGAATTGCCGGCCGATCTCTTCAATGTCCATGCAGAACAGCTGGCTGTTGACCGCATCAACCCCGACCTCAATCAGGTCCGGATAAATGGCCATGATGTGTCCGTCGCTATGCATGAACGCGAACTTGCCCGCCCGATGGATGATCTCGACGTAGTCGCGATACAACGGCTTGAACAGCTCCCGCCACACCGTCGGCCGAACCAGCAGCGACGTCTGCGACCCCCAGTCGTCAAACCAAACGATCGCGTCGATATCGGTCTTGACCCACTGCTCCAGCAGCGCGCACGCCCACTCGTGCACCTGGTCGCGGAGCTTAAAAAAACCCGCCGGCCGCCGGATCAGGTCCCGCATGAGGTTCTCCGTCCCCCGCAGGAACTGCATCCGCTCGAACGGGCGAATCGGCGCCAGAAGCGCCATGAACCGCTCGTCAGCCGCGCACGACCGGTTCACCCGGTCGCGGTCCAGGTCGACCCACGCCCACGGCGGCCGGACTTTGTCCAGGTCACGCTCGTAGCTGGCGATCAGCGGCTCTTTGACCTCCCCCATGATGTTCTGCTGGAGCGTCTCGAACACGCAGCCCCACTCGTCGACGAAGATTCCCACCGCGTTCGGGTCGCCCCGCATCCCCTCCACCGGCGGCAGCTCCAGGTCGGGCCCGGCGATGTCTTCTGGAAATTCGTCCCGAATCGCCGCCGCCGCCCCAGGAAAATTCTGGTCCGCCAGCGGACCCGACCACAGATGTCGCGGCACCCGCGGCGTGGGCTCGAAACGCAACGTCCGCTGGACCAGTTCACGTGAAGTGAGGCTCACGCGGGGGCTCCTTAATCTAGACAACCGCTCGTGCGCGCTGATGCGCTTGCTGCCGACAGCGAAAGGACTTACGTTCGGCACCGGTTCCGAAAACACCCCCGCCAGCCGAAGAACCGGCCGATCCCGCCCACCGAGTCCCAAAACCCCCCGCCACCGATGCGCTGACCTGTTGTGACAAATCCCGCCCACTTTGTAAAGACATATGCGCTGACTTTTGCCCCGAAAACGGTTGCAGCAAAGTACGCACTTGGCTATGTTCAGAGTTACACGCTGCGGTCGTCGCAGGCACGTCTAGCAACCCAGACGACCACCCAGCGCGTCCGCCGATCGTGGCGGGGGAAGGACATTCATTTCTTTGAAGGAGGGAGCAGAATGGCTCGCTTGTCACTCGCATTGCTTACCGCATCCTTTGTGGCGGCTGCCTCGGCCGCGGACACCTATTTCAGCGACATCTATGGCGACACGAACGCCGATCCGGCCTATGTCGGTGCTGACCTGACCGATCGGCCCGAAATCTCCAGCACCGACTGGATCCAGGGGGCGGTCGGCACCGTTGGCGGTAAGGGCTTCCAGGTCGCCGGCGCTGCCGAGTTGACCGAAGGCACCCCCGCCGGCGCCGTCTCGGCTGACTTCGCGGCCCACCAGCCGGTCTCCGTCACCTACGAGGACACGCAGGGCAGCTTCACCCCCACCCAGGTCCTCAAGATCCGCTCGTTTGGCGGCAACGCCGACACCCGCAACTGGCAAAACCTCAGCGTTGAATGGAAAGACGGCTCGGGTGGCTGGAACCAACTCCTCGCCGACAGCCGTTCCTTCGGCCACATGTACGCCATGATCGAGGACCCGGACAGCCCGGGTGAGCCGTTCTGGAACAGCAATATCGCAGCCGAGTTCCCGTCGGCCTCGCTGTCGCTGATCGAGATCTTCAACTCCGACGGCGGCCTGCTGTTCGGCGGTGAGACGGTCTACGGCCTGCGGTTCAACTACTGGCTCGTTTCCTCGTGGGGCTCGCAGATCCTGCCCGGCCAGGACGAGTTCGACAAGGGCTTTGACCCGATCGACGGCGACGCGGCCCCGCAGTTCGCGGACGTGACCGGCTCGGTCATCCAGGAAATCGACGTGTTCGTCCCCGAGCCCACCACGCTGACGCTGCTGGCGTTCGGCGCGCTCGGGCTGATCCGTCGCCGTTAAACGCGCGCATTCCTATTCCTCCGAAGAATGGGACCAGGCGTCGACGGTTAAGAAGCCGTCGGCGCCCTTTTTCTGCGCTCGCCACTGCTCACGCCCGGCGGCCGAGCGTGAAGTCACGTGGGCACAGCGCGACACGGGACGAAGCAACGGACCGTTCAGCTTCGCCGCGCCGGACCACCGCCCACCGGCGCTACCCATCACCGACCCTCGCACGCCGCCACGAGCGCCTGCATCGCGTCGAGCGGAATCGGCTCCAGCCGGCTATGCCCAACCTCGCGCCCGTCGTCAGCTACCAGCCGCACCGACCACGACGCCAAAAGCAAGTCCCGCGCCACCAGCGCGGTGCACGCCGCTACCACCCGTCGCTCATCCGGCGCGCCGGCCGCCCTCCGCCCGCCAATCGGGGCCCCGGTCGCGACGCACCCAGCCGGCACCGCGTGCAGCCACACTCCATAAGCCACATCCGATCGGGCCTGCGCATCGGCGAAGTCGAAATGGACCTCGCCACCAACAACCTCGACCGCCGGCGGCTCGATGCCCGCTTCCAGCCGTGAGTCGAAAACCGCCGGACACACCCCGCGAATCACCAGCCTCCGCGGGCACCCCGCCAGCGCAAGCGCCGCTACCCTCGTCAACGCGGCCATGCCACCCCATCCGCTCATGCCCTCACTCCCATCAAGCAGCGCGTGAATCTCGCCGGCAAGTCTAACACCGCCCCCGCTGCGACGAACCGAAACACGACCCGCGGCGCAACGAAGACCGCTCCAGACCTACCGCGCAAAGAAGATTGCGTCGGCCGCCAACGGCACGCCCACGCGTCACGCTACAGAAATAAGTCGGGCCCGCAGCCAATGACTGCGGGCCCGATAGGCTCGTTTCATGTTGTGCCGGAAGAAGAGCAGTCGCTCTCGTCCGCCGTCTTAGCGACGACGGGCGAAACCGACGAGTCCGAGACCGAGCAGAATCAAGCTGCTGGGTTCGGGGACCGCCGACGACGTGAACGCAGCGGTCCACGTCGTGGTGCCGCCGCTCTGCTCGCCATTGGCGAAGCTGAAGGCGAACTGCTCTTGCGTCAGCGTGGGCAGCCCACTGCCCGAAATCGTCACGTTCTGGACGGCCAGATCACTCGCACCGAAGCTCACCTGCGTGAGGAAAGCCGCGTCGAACGTGATCGTGAGAACCGACGTGACGCCGTCAAAGAACTGGATCGTGCCGCCCGACAAACTGTCGAGACCAGCGACGACCGGCGTGATGTTGAGCGGCGTCAGCGTGAACGTGGCGTCAGCGACGTCCGGAATCGCCAGGCCAGGAGTCTGAAGCGTCAGACCAGTCCCAGACCAACCACCCGTGAGCGTCGTGCCGTCCGACGAGAACAACGGCGTGGAGCCGTCGGCTGCCGGATCAGCAAACGTCGCAATCGTTGCCGCATTGACAGAGGCAGCCATAAAAGCCGCCGCCGCCAAGGCGAGCGAAATCTTCCCGAAATTCTTCATTCTAAATCCCTTCCAAATGGCACATGCGAAATCGAGCCCAGCGGCACCTTAGCCGCCCTTCACTAAGCGCTAGTTGCAAGCCGGGTAGGACATGCAACTGACCCCTCATGCCCCTACATTAGCTCCTCCCCCCCAAGCGTTCAATCCCTTCTTGCCCGCCAAAACCAGCAAGGATTGCAAATAAAGCGCTAATGCCGCCAGGATACCCTCAGTGCCACCATTATCAGACGTCAACCAGATCTCAAGCCCAGATCCGGGAAAGCACTTAGCCGATGGTTATCGCTCGCAGCCCCGCGCATCCCTCACGACTCCTTCCAACCCCGCATCCAACGGCCCAACCCGCTCGGGCCAGGCAAACCTCACCATGGCCGATTTAGCCGCTACCGCCTCCCGCTCCGCCGCCTCGACCCCCGCCTGAGCCAGCGCCAACAGCCGCTCCACCAACGCCGCTGGATCCGCAAAAAGATAACGACCCGGATCCACCGCGTCTGCCACCAGCTCCGGATAGCTCAGCCGCGCCGGCAACAGCGGCAACGCCCCGGCCGAGACCGCTTCCACCACCGCCAGCCCGAAAAATTCGTGGTCCGCCGTCGAGACCACCACGTCCGCCGACCGCAACACCCGCTCGTACGCCGCTCGTGAGGGTTGATATCCCCAAGCAACAATCCGCCCCTCAAACCGCTCGCGAGCCGCCGCAAACACCGCCGGCTGCTCCGCGAACTGCTCTCCGATCACGCTCAGCCGCAGCTCGCCGCCCGCCGCCAGCACCCGCTCGACCGCGTCAAAGAACGTGTCGGGCCGCTTGTCATGCTCCCACCGCGCCACCCAGAGCACATGCAGCGGCCCCGCTTCCCGCTCGCCACCGTGGCTGCCATCCCCCGTCCCAACGAGCTCCACGCCTGGGTATGCCACCTCCGCCTTCCGCCGAATTTCCGCCCCGACATGCCGCCCCTGATAGTCCGGCATCTTTCGCAGCGCCCCATCCAGCGCTGCCAAGAAGTCGTCCCGGTGAAAGGCCGAGTTGAACCACACCGCGTCGGCCGCCAGCGCCGACGTCATGTTGATGAACCCGAAGTGCAGGTCCCGCTCCTGCTGATACCGGAACGGGTACGTGAACTGGTTCTCATGAAAGTAAACCACCAGCGGCAGCTGCGCCAGTGCCGGCGGACACAGCCCCCGAAACTCCGCCACGTTCAACATGTCCGAACAGAAGATCACGTCGAACCGCGCCCCCGCAGCTACCCGCTCCGTCGCCTGCTCGGCGAAGGTGACGGCCGCGTGGCGCATCCGCCACTTCCACTTCCGCGGCGGCAGGTCCAGCACCGTGAACTCGTGCGCGCTGCGCGCCACCCAGCCATCCAGGAACGCCCGGTGACTGCCGCCGTAGTATGGTTCCAGTGCGAGCACGCGCATCGCCGGTTTCCAGTGAATCGGAACAAGAGCCGCGGTTGCGACCGCCGCCGCCGCAGCCCTATACTGTTCCGTTCGCCTCGGGGCGGCAACGCGCGGCGCATCGCGGCGCGCCGGCAGCAGGCGGCGTACCCAAGTGGCTAAGGGAACGGATTGCAAATCCGTCATGCGTGGGTTCGAATCCCACCGCCGCCTTCCGCCTGTATTGCCGTCCCTTTACGCGGCGGCGTACCCAAGTGGACTAAGGGAACGGATTGCAAATCCGTCATGCGTGGGTTCGAATCCCACCGCCGCCTTGACGCGCCGCCGTGCATGTCCGTGCGCAACCAACGCGACCTCCCGCAGGAGCAGGCAATGCAATATAGCCCTCTCGGCAAGCGCGGCCCGAAAGTCTCCACCATGGGCTTCGGCGCCTGGGCCATCGGCGGCATGAACTGGGGCAAGACCGACGACGAGGTCTCCAAGCGCGCCCTCCACGCCGCCCTCGACCAGAGCATCACCCTCATCGACACCGCCGACGTCTACGGCTTCGGCCACAGCGAGGAGCTCATCGCCGACGTCCTCGCCGACCGCGGCAAGGGCGAGGTCATCATCGCCACCAAGGCCGGCAACGACTTCTACAACGCCTCCAGCGAAGACGACACCGGCTACGGCGCGATCAAGCAGAACCACGACAAGGACTACCTCATCTCCGCCGCCGAGAAGAGCCTGCAGCGGCTCCGCCTCGACACGCTCGATGTCCTCCAACTCCACAGCCCCGACTTGCCGCTACTCGAACGCGACGACCCCTGGGACGCCCTCGACACCCTCAAGCGCCAGGGCAAGATCCAGCACGCCGGCCTCAGCATCCAGTCCTTCAAGGAAACCGAGCAGGCCCACCTCCTCGACCAGCACCACAACCTGCTCGACCTCATCCAGGTCCGCTACAACCTCCTCGAACGCGAGGCCGAAAAAGTCCTCTTCCCCAAGGCCCAAGAGTACGGCATCGGCGTCATCGTGCGGATCCCGATCCTCTTCGGCCTGCTCACCGGCAAGTTCACCCGCCAGACCCGCTTCAGCGAAGACGACCACCGCAATATGAACCTCGCGCCCGAAAAACTCGCGGCCTACCTCACCCAGCTCGAGCAGCTCCAGCCGCTCTACGACCGCTACCCCGACCAGTCGAAAACCCAGGTCAGCCTGCGGTTCTGCATCACCCATCCCGCTTGCCACACCGCCATCCCCGGCGCCAAAACCCCCGAGCAGGTCGCCGACAACGCCAAGGCCGCCGACTTCGGCCCGCTCACCGAGGACGACTGCCAGCTCATCCGCGAGCTCCTCGCCGAGCACTGAGCCGCCACCCCCTGCGAAACGCGGGCCAGCGAGCAGCACGCCCCAATTCCCACCAACAGCGCCGGCCGGGCGCCCCGAGGACGCACCGGCCGGCCACGCGTCTCCCTCCCCGGAAGATCACGCCTGTACAGATGTCTCGTTGCGAAGCGGGGAAGTCGGTCCGCAGCGCTCAGGAAGGCCGCCGGGACGGATCGGAACACGGCAATCGATCGGGGGCTCATCAGCCAGCGTCAGGGCGCGTTGCGACGCCTCGGCCGTCACGGCCTCCTGCCCCAGCCGGATCAGCCACAACACGATCAGCCAGTCCCACGGCGTCAGTCGCAAGGTCATCCCGCCATCCTCCTCGGTCCCGGTTCACGCTCGCCCACGCCCCTCCGTTAATGCAAACGCCGTGCCAGCAGCTTTCAGCGCTCGCCGGTCCCCGCCCCGCCGACCACGCCCAAATCCCTGCCATAAAACCACTTAGCCC
>CAZCKC010000096.1:0-14497 GCA_964499235.1 uncultured Planctomycetales bacterium
GGCGACCGAGAAGAAGGTCATCCGCGACCAGATCCTCGACGAGGGAAAGCGCCCGGACGGGCGCGACGCGGAAACGATTCGGCCGATCAGCTCGGAGGTCAACTGGCTGCCGCGGCTGCACGGCTCGGCCATCTTCACCCGCGGCGAGACTCAGGCGATGGTCTGCACGACGCTGGGCACGTCGCGCGATGAACAGATCATCGACGAGATGATGGGCGAGTACAACAAGAAGTTCCTGCTACACTACAACTTCCCGCCCTTCTCGGTGGGGGAGGCCCGGCGGATCATGGGTCCCGGGCGGCGGGAAATCGGACACGGGGCGCTGGCGGAGCGCTCGTTGGTACCGGTCTTGCCAGCGCCAGAAGATTTCCCCTATACGATTCGGCTGGTCAGCGATATTCTCGAGTCGAACGGTTCCAGTTCGATGGCCACGGTCTGTGGCGGGACGCTGGCGTTGATGGACGCGGGTGTCCCCATCAAGGCCCCGGTTGCGGGAATCTCTGTAGGGATGGTTTCTGACGACAGCCGCGAAGTCCTGTTGTTAGATATTCTGGGAGAAGAGGACCACTTCGGCGACATGGACTTCAAGGTCGCGGGCACGCGCAACGGGATCACGGGGATCCAGCTCGACCTCAAGAAGCGTGGCATCGGCCCGGCGACGATCCGCAAGACGCTCGAACTCGCCAAGAAGGGACGTGAGCACATTCTAACCGAGATGGCCAAGACGATTGCCGAGGCACGGGCCACGATCAGCCAGCACGCCCCCCGCCTGCTGACGCTGAAGATCGATCCCGAGAAGATCGGCAAGGTCATCGGCCCCGGCGGCAAGTCGATCAAGGCCATTCAGCAGGCCACCGGCGCGACGGTCGACATCGAGGAAGACGGCACCGTGTTCGTCTCGAGCCTCGATGCCGAGGGTGCCGAGGCGGCCCGCGACATGATCGCGGCGATGACCGAGGAGGTGAAGATCGGTCGCATCTACCGCGGCAAGGTCGTCAGCATCCGCGACTTCGGCGCCTTCGTCGAATTGGTCGAGGGCCAGGACGGGTTGTGTCACATCAGTGAGTTGGACGAGGGCTACGTGAAAACGGTGACCGACGTCGTAAACGTCGGTGACATCATCCCGGTGAAGGTCATCAACATCGATGACGCCGGGCGCGTGAAGCTCTCGCGCAAGGCGGCGCTCAAGGAGCAGGCCGCCGAGGCCTGATCCGCCCACGTTTCGGGCAGGCCGACCGGAAATAGGGGTGTGTAAAGCGGGCCGGACGCTCTCAGCGGCGGCGTTCGGCATCCGCCCGCATGACGGGCTGACGGCCGCGGCGCAAGCAGTGCTGCGCTGCGCCCCGCTCGGATTTGCCGCTCGCACTTCGTACCTGGATCGCCCGGTGCCCCTTCACGTCTTGCACCGCGGTCCGGAGGAGAGGTCGAGATGGAAACGACCGGCAACGTCAAGTGGTTTGATCGCAAGAAGGGTTACGGATTCATCGTCGGTCCCGACGGCCGGGACGTCTTCGTGCACTACTCGAACATCATCGGGGACGGCTTCCGCTCGCTGCGGGACGGTGAATCCGTCAAGTACGAGCTGATCGAAACCGACAAGGGTCTGCAGGCGAGCCAGGTGATGCAGAACAACGGCGTCACCAGCCAGACCGGAATCGTCTGAGCGACGCCTGTTCGCCGCCTGTTGGCTGCCGCTTGGGTCAGGGCGCGTCGCGGGTCTCCCGGCGCCGTTGTGCCCCCCTTTCGTCCCACCGCCCGGCACGACGCCGGGTGGGGTCTGCGGTGACACTGCCGCGCAATTGCGATACGATCCATGACGAGGGCAACGTTACAGCCAAAGGGCTTTCTAACCTCGCCAGCGAGGGCGGCGGTGGCTACCTTCATCGTTTTGCAAGGGCCGGACAAGGGTCGCACCCTCCGCGCCGACGATGATGCCGTCCTGTTGGGCCGGCTGAGCGACCAGGTGCCGCTCACCGACCACACCGTCAGCCGCCGGCATGCCCAGATCAAGCGCGAAAGCGACGGCTTCGTCCTCTACGACCTCAACAGCGTCAACGGGACCTACCTCAACGGGGTCCGGCTCCAGCGGCCGACGCGGCTGAAACACGGCGACCAGATCCGGATCGGCAGCACGCTCCTCGTGTTCACGGGGGCCCAGTCGCTCGAGCAGATCTCGGGAGCCTCGATCCCGTCAGACCTCGTCAACCTCGACGCCGGGGCCGACGCGGTCGACTCCTCGATCATCTCGCGGGTGCCCTCGAACGAGGACAGCGTGGTGATGGCCGGCCCGGAGACTGCCTCGGCCGTCAAAGCCTGGCGGGTGATCCGGCAGCTCTCCGACGTCATCGGCAGCCTGTTGCCACCGGAGCAGCTGCTGAACCGCGTGATGGACATCGTCTTCGAGGAGGTCCAGGTCGAGCGCGGCATCATCCTGATGCGCGACCCGGCGACCGGTGACATGCTGCCCGAGATCGTGCGCTTCTACCGCGGCGGGCTGCGCCAGGCCGACGAGGGGCCGATCATTACGAGCCGCACCGTCATCAGCCACGTCGTTGATCACCGCGACGGCGTCCTGTCGTCGAACATCGTCAGCGACAAGCGTTTCCGCAGCGGCCGCAGCGCCCAGAACATCGGGATGCGCTCGGTGATCTGCGCGCCGATCGTCGCCCGCGAGCAGGTCCTCGGCGTGCTCTACCTCGACTGCCCCGTTACCCGCCACACCTACAGCGAGCACGAGCTGCGGCTCATCACGGCCATTGGCTACCAGACCGGCCTGGCGATCGAGAACGCCCGCCTCGTCCAGCAGCAGATGCAGCAGGCGCGGCTGGCGGCCTCCGGCGAGACCGTGGCGTACCTGTCGCACGCGATCAAGAACATCATCCACGGCATGCGCAGCGGCGGCGACCTCGTCGAGCGCGGGATCGGCAAGCGCGAGCTGCCGCAGATCTTCCAGGGCTGGCAGATCGTCGACCGCAACCTCGATAAGGTCTACAAGCTGATGATGAACATGCTCGCGTTCAGCAAGGACCGCGAGCCAAACCTCGAGGTCGCGAGCCTGAACCGCATCGTCGAGGAGGTCGTCGGCGACCTGCAGGCCCACGCCGACCGCAAGGCGGTCGTCCTGCTGGCCGACCTCGGCGACGACGTCCCGCCGATCCCGCTCGATCACGAGGGTACGCACCAGCTCGTCCTGAACCTGGTCGCCAACGCAATCGACGCGGTCGAACGGGATGCCGGCGTCATCAACGTCCGCACGGGCTACGAAGCCGACAACAAGACGGTCGTCCTCACCGTGGCCGACAACGGCCCCGGCGTGCCCGAGGAAGACCGCGAACGCATCTTCGAGCCTTTTCACTCCACCAAAGGCCACGCCGGCACCGGCCTCGGACTGGCGGTCGCCCGCAAGACCGTGACCGAGATGGGCGGCTCGATCAGCGTCCGCACCCCGGCCGAGGGCACCGGCGCCGAGTTCGTCGTCCGCCTGCCCACCCGCGAGGAAGACGGGCCCGATCCGGCCGACACCTTCGGCCCGCGCTAGCGATTGCCTCGCCGCCCGATTGCGCCGATAACATGAACTGTTGTGGATGCCTTGGGTGCCATCCGTTCCGACCCGCGGATTGCGACGCTGGTTGGACTGCTGGAGCATCGCCAGGCCCCCGCCGCGGCGGCCGGCTTGTGGGGATCACTTGCGCCCATCCTGGGCGGCGCGGCGGCGGAAACCGCCGGGCGGCCGCTGCTGTGGGTCACGGCTCACGCTGACGACGCTGACAGCGCAGTCGACGATCTCGAGACCTACCTGGGCTTTACACCGGAACTCCTGCCACAGCTCGACACGGCGTTGGCCGGCGCGCCCGAGGACGAGGAGCTGGCCGGCGAGCGGCTGCGACTCTGCCTGAAGCTCACCCGCGAACGCTTCGACGCGCCGCCGATCATCGTCGCCCCCCTGCTCGCTTTGATGCAGCCGGTGCCAGCGGCGGAGGCGATCGCGGCCCGGTCGCGGGAGCTGGCCGTCGGGATGACACTCGACCCCGAGGCGCTGGTCGAGTGGCTGACGGCGGGCGGGTTCCAGCGCTGCGACCAGGTCGAGATCCCCGGCGACTTCGCCCAGCGCGGCGGCATCGTCGACGTTTTCTCCAACGCCCACACCGACCCGATCCGCGTGGAGTTCTTTGGCGACCAGATCGAGTCGCTGCGTTACTTCGACGCCGGCACGCAACGATCCGCGACGCCCATCGACGCCGTCCAGGTTCCCGCCCTGTCCGTGGCCGCGCAGACCCAGCAGCCCGGCCACGCGACCAGCGACCAGACGACCAGCTTCCTCGCCCTGCTGCCGGCAGACACGATCATCGCCCTCCACGAACCGGGCGAGATCCAGGAGCTCGGACGCACCTATTGGCAGCGGCTCGGCGAGCGGGCCGGCATCATCCCGGTCGACGCCCTCTTCCGCCGGGCCAACGATTTCGCCCAACTCCACCTGCAGCGGTTCACGGCTGAAACCGAGCGCACCGTCGACTTCGCGGCCGGCTCGCTGCCGCAGTTCGAGCCCCGGCGGGCCGAGGCGCTGGCGGCGCTGCAAGAGCTCACCGGCAGCAAGTCCGTGCAGGTATTCTGCGAGAACGCGGCCGAGGCGCAACGCTTCGGCGAGCTGCTGGCCGAGCACGACCCGCCGATCACGGGGGTCAGCATCGCCATTGGCGTGCTGCACCGCGGCTTCACGCTGGGGCAGCAGGCCTACGTCCCGCACCACGAGATCTTCGCCCATGCGCGGCAGCGACGCAGCCTGCGTCGGGTGCAGCCCGCCCGCCCGATCGACACGTTCCTCGATCTCAAGCCCGGCGACTACGTCGTGCACGTGCTCCACGGAATCGGACGCTTCCAGGGCCTGAAGTCGATGGAGCGCAGCGGCCAGCGGGACGAGTTCCTGGCCGTCGAGTTCGCCGACTCCGCCGTCCTGCACGTCCCGGTCAGCCAGATCCACGTCGTCCAGAAGTACATCGGCGGCTTCCGCGGGCGGCCGAAACTCAGCAAGCTCGGGGCCGCCGCCTGGAAGAAGACCAAGCAACGCGTCGCCGAGGCCGTGACCGACCTGGCGGCCGAGCTGCTCGCGATCCAGGCCCAGCGCGCCAACGAGACCGGCCAGGCCTACCCGGCCGACACGCCCTGGCAGCGCGAATTCGAAGAGGCGTTCCCCTACACCGAGACCGAGGATCAGCTGCGCACGCTGGCGGAGATCAAGAGCGACCTCCAGCGGCCGCGGGCGATGGACCGCCTGATCTGCGGCGACGTTGGCTACGGCAAGACCGAGCTGGCGATCCGGGCCGCGTTCAAGGTGATCGAGTACGGCAAGCAGGTGGCGGTGCTCGTTCCGACGACGGTGCTGGCCGAGCAGCACCACGAGACCTTCCGCGAGCGGTTCGCTGACTTCCCCTTCACGGTCGAGGTCATCAACCGCTTCCGCTCGGCGAAGGAGCAGGCCCAGATCGCGGAGCGGGCCCGCAAGGGACAGATCGACGTGCTGATCGGCACGCACCGGCTGCTGAGCAAGGACATCCGGTTCGCGGACCTCGGGCTGGTCATCATCGACGAGGAGCAGCGCTTCGGCGTCGAGGCGAAGGAGTCGCTGAAACGGCTGCGGGCGACGGTCGAGGTGCTGACGCTGAGCGCGACGCCGATCCCGCGGACGCTGCACTTGTCAATGCTCGGCATCCGCGACATCTCCTCGCTCGCGACGCCGCCGGTGGACCGCCGCTCCATCGTGACGCAGGTCCGCAACTGGGACGACCAGCTCGTCCGCGAGGCGATCCTGCGTGAGCTCAACCGCGACGGGCAAGTCTACTTCGTGCACAATTTCGTGCGCGACATCGAGACCGTCGCCAACCGGATCCGCACCCTCGTCCCGGAAGCCCGCGTCGTCGTCGGTCACGGGCAGATGAAGGGCAGCGAGCTCGAGCAGGTCATGCTCCAGTTCATGCACCACGAAGCCGACGTGCTGGTCTCGACCAACATCATCGAGTCCGGGCTCGACATCCCGTCGGCCAACACGATGTTCATCCATCGGCCCGAACGTTTCGGCCTCGCCGACCTGCACCAGCTCCGCGGCCGGGTCGGGCGGTCGCGACAGCGGGCATACTGCTATCTCATGCTGTCGCCGAAGCACCCGGTGCAGGACGTCGCCGCCCGCCGCCTGAAGGCGATCGAGCACTACTCGGACCTCGGCGCGGGCTTCCAGATCGCGATGCGCGACCTGGAGCTCCGGGGGGCGGGCAACATCCTGGGGCCGGAGCAGTCGGGCCACATCGAGGCGGTCGGCTACGAGATGTACTGCCAGCTGCTCGAGAACGCCGTCCGCAAGCTGAAGAACGAGCCCGAGCGGCGCTTCAAGCCGGTGAACCTCGACCTCGGGATCGAGGCGACGATCCCACGGAGCTACATCCGGGCGGAACGCCAGCGGATGGACGCGTACAAGCGGCTCAGCATGGCCGCGACGGTTGCCGACATCGCGAGCCTGGCCGAGGACCTCCGGGACGCCTTCGGGCCGATCCCCGACGAGGTCCAGACGCTGCTGACGCTGGCGGAGATCCGGGTGCTGGCCGGCCAGTGGGGCATCCGGGCGATCGTGCGCAAGGAGCCCGACCTGATCTTCTCGATCGACGACCTCAAGCAGGTCGACCCACTGTTCGCCGACGGGCCGGGCTCGCCGCGAATGCCCGACCCGCAGACGATCCACTGGCGGCTAATGCCGCGGTTCTTCGCGCCGGGCACGCTATTGGGACTGTTGCGGCGGCAACTGGCGGGCGAGCCGGCGGGCGCGGAAACCGAGACGGTCGCGTAGCCCCGCGCGGGGCGCTGCGTTAGGGACCTCACCGCCCCCAGAGCCCGCCTGCTTGCCCCGGCTTGGCCGCGGGCTAAGATGCACCGCTCGATCTGGAATCACCAGCCGGAGCTGACCCGATGCCCAACCCGCAGCTGATGGAAAACCTGACCGCCCTGGCGAAGCGCCGCGGGTTCATCTACCAATCGAGCGAGATCTACGGGGGCCTCGGCGGCTTCTGGGATTACGGCCCGCTGGGCGTCGAGCTCAAGCGCAACATCAAGGACCACTGGTGGCAGACGATGGTCCACAACCCGCCGGTCGGCCCGGACGGGCGGCAGGTCGAGATGGTGGGGCTCGACTGCGCGATCATCATGAACCCGAAGGTCTGGGAGGCCAGCGGGCACGTCGGCGGCTTCGCCGACCCGATGGTCGACTGCCGGCAGTGCAAGGGGCGCTTCCGCGCGGACCAGCTCGACGTGACCCCCTGCCCCGAAAAGCCCAGCAAGATGGCCGGCCAGCACGACAAGTGCGACCTGACCGAGCCGCGCTCGTTCAACCTGATGTTCCAGACGCACGTCGGCGCGTTGCAGGACGCGTCGTCGGTCGCCTACCTGCGCCCCGAGACCGCGCAGGGCATCTTCGCGAACTTCAAGAACGTGATCGACACCCAGCGGGTCAAGGTCCCCTTCGGGATCGCCCAGGTCGGCAAGGCGTTCCGCAACGAGATCAACCCGCGCAACTACACCTTCCGCTCCCGCGAGTTCGAGCAGATGGAGATCGAGTTCTTCTGCCACCCCGACGCCTCGATGGCATGGTACGAGTTCTGGCGCAACGTGCGTTTCCAGTGGTACGTCGACCTCGGGCTCAAGAGCGAAAAGCTCCGCCTGCGCGACCAGGAGGCGGACGAGCTGGCCCACTACTCCAAGGCCTGCGCCGACATCGAGTACCTCTTTCCCTTCTCCGACGAGCACCAGGAACTCGAGGGCTGCGCCCACCGCGGCAACTTCGACCTGACGCAGCACGCCCAGTTCAGCGGCAAGGACCTCACCTACTTCGACGACGACCGCTGGGAACAGGACAAGCAGCAGTTCGACTCCGACGCCGCCAAACACGCCAAGACCAAGGCCCCCTACCGCTTCCTGCCGACCGTCATCGAACCGTCAGCCGGCGCGGACCGCGCCACCCTCGCCTTCCTCTGCGAGGCCTACACCGAGGACGAGCAGCCCGACGAGAAGGGCAAGCCCCAGAAGCGCACGCTCATGCGCTTCGACCCGCGGCTGGCGCCGGTCAAGGCGGCCTTCTTCCCGCTGGTCAACAAGGAGGGCATGCCCGAAATCGCCACGCAACTCTTCCAGGACGCCAAGAAACGCTACAACGTCGCCTACGACGCCAAGGGCGCCATCGGGCGCCGCTACCGCCGCCAAGACGAGATCGGCACCCCCTTCTGCATCACCGTCGACGGCGACACGCTCCAGGACGGGAACGTCACCATCCGGGACCGCGACTCGCTCGCCCAGCAGCGGGTCAGCCGCGACCAGATCCTGGCGTGGCTCGGCGACAAGCTCGGCCGCTAGCCCCGGAGCCCAGGCCCGATATCCGCGTTGTCTTCGCCCCCCCAGCGGCCTATGCTAGCCTGACCGGGCAATCCGCGGCCCGCGGGACGGTTTCCGCAATCAGGAGTCAACCAGTGGTGAAACACGGATCGAACCGGACGGCGGCGGTCGGCGTGCTGCTCCTCGGCCTCAGCCTCGCACAACCGGCGCCGGGCGCGGTCGTCGAGATTGCCGCGAGCGCCGAAGCACGGGTCGTGCGGCTCGTCGACGGCTCACCAGTGGACACCGTCGAGACCCAGGAGCTTTTCCCCCAGACCCAAACCGAGCTGCCGCTCCAGGTGCTGGCTGACCTGCTGGACCTCGAGGACGGTGGTGCGGCCGTCGCAGCCCAGTTCGCCGACCCCCTGACCGCCGTCGTGAGCAATCCCGAAGAGTTCGCCTTGACAATCGCCCTCGCCAGCGACGGCCCCGACGCCTTCAGCGGGACCGCGGTCCTGACCGAGCAGCGAACGGTCGTCTTCTCGGAAGCGGAAGTGCTGGCCCCGCCGGGCCAAGAGGTCGAGCTGGTCGGGATCTTCTTCCTCGACGCGGCTCTGGCGATCCTGGATACCGCGGCCCTCCGCGACCTGACGGGGGCGGAGATCACGCTCTCGGTGGTGGTGGAGCAGCAGTTCCCCGCGCCTGCGGATGGCAATTCCGACGGCGAGTCGGGCGCGGATTCGGGCGACGATCAAAACGGCTCGAGCCCGCCGGCCCAGTCGGTGGGCACGCGCGAAACACTGCTGGACCTGACGCTCACGGTGGTCGGCGGTCCCGACGGCACGCTAACCACCAGCATTGACGGCTCCGACGAGCTCGGGCTGTTCGAGGCCGACCTGGCAGACCTGCTCGACGAGTTCAGCACGGCTCGGGTAGCCGCGACCGACACGGCCATCCAGTTCCCCTACACCGCCGTGGTGGGCGAGGAGTTCGACTTCGTGGTCACGGTGTCGGCCGAGGCCCGGAGCCTGCCGGACGGCAACTTGGTGGCGTTGCTCGTGGGCGCGCCGTTTGATTCGTTTTTCGACGTCGCGACAGTGGTCGTCGCGGATGAGGCGGCGGTGGCGGCGGTCAATCAGATCGAGACTAACACCCCCTTCGGCGACGATCCGGAGGCCGGCCTCGGGCTCTTGAGCTGCCCGCTGATCGGGCTCCTGCCGTTGGCGTTTTCCGCGGCCGCCTGCTTCGCACCCCGGCGGCGCAGCTCCGTATAGGCGGGCATGTTCTACCTAAAGCTGGTCGCAACTGCCCTGCGGAGCCTGGACAGCCACTTTCTGCGCTCGCTGCTGGCGACGATGGGGGTGCTGATCGGGGTCGCCTCGGTGGTCGCGAGCATGGCGATCCTGACCGGCGCCCAGGAGCGGATCCTCAGCAACTTCCGCTCGCTGGGCTCGAACCTGCTTTACGTGTTCCCGGAAAACATTCGCGTCGGCGGGCGGCCGGTGGGGTCGGCGCAGACTCTGGTGCTGTCCGACCTGGACACGCTGCAAAAGGAGCTCGGCGACGAGATCGAGATGCTCGCGCCCGAGGCGATCGGCTCCGCCGCGCTGAAGTACTTCGACAAGTCGCGTGACGCGACGGTGCTGGCAACCAACGGCGAGTACTTCGCGCTGCACGGCATGGAGCTGCACAGCGGCGGGCGGTTCTTCAACGCGAACGACCAGAACGTCATCGTGCTCGGCGCACAGGTGGCCGAGGACCTCTTCGGCGGTATGGACCCGGTCGCCCAGACGGTCCGGGTGCGAAGCAATCCTTACCGCATTATCGGCGTGCTCGAACCGCACGGCAGCGTCGGGTTCCTCTCGGCCGATGACACGGTGTTCATCCCGATCGACAGCGCCCTGCGGCGGTTCTTCAACCGCGACTGGCTGAACCGCATCACCATCGTGGCTGCCGATGCCGGCGAGGTCGAGACGTTGCAGAAGCGGGTCACGGCCACCCTGCGGACAACGCACAACATCCGCCCGGGACAGGACGCCGACTTCAACGTCCAGAACCAGCAGCAGGCGATGCGGAACATCTCGGAGGCCACGCTGATCTTCGCGATCGTCTTCTATAGCATTGCCGGCATCAGCCTGGTCGTCGGCGGGATCGGGATCATGAACATCATGCTGGTCTCGGTCACGGAGCGCACGCGAGAGATCGGCGTGCGGATGGCGGTCGGCGCGCGGCGGTCGGATATCCTGCTGCAGTTCCTCGCCGAAGCACTGGTGATCAGCCTGATCGGCGGCGTACTGGGGCTGATCCTGGGCTGGATGCTCTCGGACGTGCTCGAGAACGTGGTGCGCGGCATGTTCTTCACGAAGATCACGCCGACGGTGGTGATCGCGGCGTTGGCCTCGTCGACGCTCGTAGGCGTCATCAGCGGGCTCTACCCGGCCTACCAGGCGAGCCAGAAGGACCCCGTCGAGGCCCTGCGCTACGAGTAGGCCTCGGCAACCGCCGCCGACCAACACCCCGCTGCGATGCCGGGGCATCGCGAAGTAGGCGATCTGCCGCGCGCCGGCTATGATGCCGCGTCGAGATTTCCCGAACCGTCGCCTGAGGTCTGCATGCCCATTCGCTTCGCCTGTCCGCAGTGCCACAACCCGATCGAGGTCGATGACGAGTTCGCCGGGAGCTCGGCAACCTGCCCCTATTGCGAATCCGTGGTCAGCGTGCCCCCGGAATCCACCTGGCAGGCGGACGCGATCGCCCGCGCCCGGCCCGCGGGCGACTTCCGCGATCAACCCCCGGCGGTGCAGCGGGTTCCGGCCGTCTCTCCCGCCGCCCGTCGTTATGGCTACCTCGCGCTGACCTTTGCGGCATTGGGGCTCCTGTTCTTCGCGGCGTTGATCATCCAGCTGCTCGTGATTTTGTGGCCGCTGTTGCAGGAGACCCCGGGCGTGCCGCCGCCCCAGACGGAGGCGCAGGAATTTCTCCAACGCGAGGCGCCGAACCATCCGCTGGTTCTCGTCTTCAACGTGCTCTACCTCATGAGCAGCATCTCGGCCGTCGTGCTCGGAGCCCTGGGATTGCGGGCCGGCCGCACGTGGCAGGCGATCGTGGGCCTCGTAGTCGGCGGGTTGTTAACGCTGTGCACGTGTTCCGGCGTGTTCTTACAGCCGTTGACCTAACCAACCCCGCCCAGCCTTTCATACCAGCCAATTCACTCCGAAAAGTCGACCCGCGGCGAAATCGGTGAAATAGGGGTTTTCTGGGCGTCAAAGGTGGTTGAACCGCCGCCCCCTTTCTGGCGTAATCAGGGGCAAGTCACAGCAACGTTTTCTGGAGATGCTGCCATGCCGACGGATTACCCGACGACCGCGACCGCTACCCTCGAGCCCCGCCACAAGGTCTTTACGCGCGCTGAGGCCAACGGGTCGCTGGTCTACGTTAGGCGAGTTGTCAGCGACGTGGTGCGGCAGTACGAACAGCTTCTCCATTGGCGGTCCGAGCGGAACACGCTCGAGCGCCAGGGCGACCTTGGGAGCGGTTACGACGGGCTCAACGAGAAGATCGAGGGCGCGGTCTTCGATTTGAACAAGCTCTTTGCGGAGCTTGCGGCCGTCGGTTGCGAGTTGAAGGACTGGTCCCGCGGGCTGGTCGACTTTCCGTCCACGTACCGGCAGCGCCGCGTGTGGTTGTGCTGGGAGCTCGGCGAGACGGAAGTGACGCACTGGCACGAGTGGGAAGCCGGGTACGCCGGGCGGCGCCCCGTGCCGACCGACTTCAAGTAATCAAACCAATCAATTAATTGCGATCGATCCGGCTCGGGTGCGCAGGCTTCGCGCCTGCCGACTTGCGCTCGAGTTGTTTGGCGAGCTGCTTCGCGTCGGCCTCCCCCGTGGCCGGCAGGGTCGCGTCGGCGCCGGGCTGGCCGTCCTCGAATGCCTCGATGTTGGCGACGCGGCGGGCGTGACGGCCGCCTTCGAACTCCGTCTCGAGCCAGACGCGGACAATGCTTTGCATCAGGGCGTCGCCGACGAGGTCCGCCGGCAGGCACAGCACGTTCGCATCATTGTGCCGCCGCGCCATCTGCGCCGTCAGCTCGTCGTGGCACAGCGCTGCCCGGACGCGCCGAACCTTGTTCGCGGTGATCGACATGCCGATGCCCGAGCCGCAGAAGAGGATCCCGCGATCAACCGCCCTCTTCGAGACTGCCTCGGCGACGCAGAGTCCGGCCGCGGTGTAGTCGCACGGCGTTCGGTCCTGGGTCCCGTGGTCGCAGACGTCGACGCCGAGGGCGTAAAGCAGCGCCTTGATCCGTTCCTTGGCTTCGTAGCCGCGGTGATCACTACCAATCGCGATCTTCATGCAACAGCTCCTCGACGCGCTGATTCACGGCTTGTTCAATCTGCTTGCCACAGCTCGCGTACGCATCCGGCCCGCCGCCGATCGGGTCGGCGATCGGCCCCTCCGCATCGAGTAGCTCGAGCCGGCGGGCGGCCGACGGCACGAGATCGAGCACCATGTCGCGGTGCTCGGCCGTCATCGCGTAGATACGGTCGGACTGGTGGACCAGTTCGGGCGTCAGCGGCTGCGAACGGTGGCCCTGAGCCTCGATCCCCCGGGCCTGCAGCTCCCCAAGCGAACCTTCCGAGATCGGCCCCCCCACCGGCGCAAACGTCCCGGCCGATTGCACGTGGTAGCCGTAGTCTTCGAGCGCGTCGACCGCGACGCCGGTCTGCTCGGCCAGCCGCTGCCGGAAGAGGTACTCGGCCATCGGGGAACGGCAGGAGTTCCCCGTGCAGACCATCAGCACGTCGTGCCGGGTCATCCGGGTGATGATCCGCTCTTCGAGCACGCCCGGTCGCAGCACGCGCCAACCCTCACCGTTGACCTCGACGATCGTTGATGCACCCCGCAGGCGGCACGGCCCGCCGTCGATCGCCAGGTCCGCTTGGCCAGTCAGGGACTCGAGCGCGGCTTCGACCGATTCCGGGGGCGGCATGCCGGCGGGGTTGGCGCTGCTGGCGACGATCGGCACGCCGGCCTCGTCGAGCAGCTGCCGGGCGGCCGCGTGATCCGGGCAGCGTAGCCCGACCGACTGCTGGAAGTAGACGGCTTCGAGCGCGCCCGCGTCGAAACGCTCGGCGAGCGGTGTCTTCTCGGGCTCGGGCACGGGGGTCACGAGCGTCAGCGGCCCCGGCCACCCCCGGCGGGCAAGGCGGCGGAAAACGGTGGACGGGCTGCTCACGAAGTCGCGGGCGGCCTTCGGCATCCCGATGTGCACGGTGAAGGGCTGGTCGGGGCGATTCTTGGCCTCGCGGAGCCGGCGAACGGCCTCGGGATGGGCGGCCGATGCCCCAACCCCGTAAACTGTTTCGGTCGGAAAGATCACCAGCGCGCCGTCGCGCAGTGCGGCCGCGGCTTCGGAGATCGCAGCCCGGTAACTCTCTGTCCCTGAATTAGTTATGACTGAAGTGGCCATGACACCGCTCGCTGAAACGCGTATTGTCCCGGTCGTTGATAAGTGTGTCAACCAAGCATGAATCCCAGCGCCCTGGGGGCTTGTTGCGACCGGGGGTTCGCGTTATCGTACATGGCTCGACTCTCAGAGGAGTGAACCGGCCATGGACATCCAACCCGGATCGCAGGTGACCGTCGAAATCACGGCAACGCCGCGGAGGTCCGCGGCGGAGAAAACGATCGAGCGCGTCTGTCGCAAGGATCCGGTGATCAAGACGAAGCATCGCCGGCTCAAGGAGCTCCGCCCCAGTTGGCAGGAGAAGCGCCGCGGCGGTCGCTGGTGGCACCATCAGATGAAGCGCAGCCGCTTCGTCGACCCGACGCCGGGAAACCAGTACGACGTCCTCGCGACGTTGGACGTGATCCGCGACCTCAACAGCGTCGCGGACTACGTGAAGGTCACCCCGAAGTAGCCACTCCCGTACGACCCAATTCGACAGCCACGACGAGGCTTCAGGTCAGAACCCCGTCCCTGCGCGGCGCGTGGCCTGCGCATCCTGCTCAGCCAACCGCTCGGTCGCGCGTCATGGATACGTCAAGCTCCACAGCTTGTTCGAACCCCACGATGTTGTTCGAACCGCACGATGTTGTTCGAACCGCACGGTGTTGTTCGAACCGCACGGTGTTATTCAAACTCCCC
>CAZCKC010000097.1:0-11168 GCA_964499235.1 uncultured Planctomycetales bacterium
GGACGTTTGCGTTGCAGTCCGGGTCGAACGGGAACGCTATCTTTGTAGAGGCGGGGGATACTCGGCTGTTGATCGACGCGGGGATCAGCGGGCGGCAGGCGAAGCTGCGGCTGGCCGAGCATGGGCGGGATATCCGCGACGTCGACGCGGTCCTGATCTCGCACGATCATTGCGACCACGTACGGCACGCGGGGGTCTATCACCGGCTGTTCAAGCTGCCGATCTACCTGACGCCGGCCACGCAGCGGCACGCGCAGGGCTACCTCGGTAAGTGCCCCGGCATCAAGCACTTCCAGGCGCAAACGCGGTTCACGATCGGCGACATCACCATCGATGCGATCCCGACGCCGCATGATGCGGCCGACGGGGTGGCGTTTGTGCTGTCGCACGACGGCAAGCGGCTGGGGATCTTTACCGATCTGGGGCATCCGTTTGCGGCGCTGCCGGAGGCGCTGGCCAGCGTGGATGCGGCCTACCTCGAGAGCAACTACGACGTGGGGATGCTGGCGAGCGGGCCTTATCCAGTGCATCTGCGGCGGCGGATCTCGGGTGGGGCGGGGCATATCTCGAATGACCAGGCGGCCGAGCTGCTGCGGGCGTGCGGGGGGCGGCTGAAGTGGGCGGCGCTCGCGCACCTGAGCCACGAAAACAACACGGCCGAGCTGGCGCTGGAGGCGAGCCGGCGGGCGATAGGACGGGACTTTCCGCTGGCAGTGGCGACACGGCACAGCGCGACGCAACTCTTTGAAGTGTGACCTCTTAGGTGAGTGAGATGGCGGTGCAGCGGCCGGCTGAGACGCCTCGTCCGCGGTATGGGCGGGGGGTGTTCGTGGCGGAGACGGCGTACGTCGGGGGGGACGTGATCGTCGGGGACGACGTGGCGATCATGCACCACGTGACCGTGCGGGGCGACGTGGCCGCGATCCGGATCGGTGACCGGTCCAACGTGCAGGACGGCGCGGTGCTGCACACGAAGACCGGCGTGGACATGGAGATCGAGGAAGAGGTCGGGATTGGGCATCGGGCGGTGGTGCATTGCACGCGGGTGGGGCGGGGGTCGCTGATCGGGATCGGTTCCATCGTGCTGGACGGGGCGGTCATCGGGGCGGGGAGCCTGATCGCGGCGGGGGCGCTGGTGACGCCGGGGGCGGAAATTCCGCCGGGGAGCGTTGTCGTCGGGCTGCCGGGGCGGGTGGTCCGGCAGGTCACGGACGAGGACCGGGCCTACCAGCGGTTCGTGATCGAGCGCTACCTGGACCTGAAAGCGCGGCATGCGCGGGGGGATTATCCGGACGTTCGACCCGGCTAAGTTGCAGAATCCAACCTGAAATCATGGCCGCGGCGGCCGAAACTGGCGGCGGGGGCGGATCTGGTCGAAGGAGAGGGTATGACCGCGCGCTGTCGCTGGGGGAGGCGTGGGTGCGGGGCGAGCCTTTCTGAGGATCCTGGCATGAGCGAAGCACCGGCCGCACCGCGGCACTTCATGGACAAGAAGGCCGGCACGATGGCCGTTCAGGCGAACGGCGAACGGGTCGGGGCATATGTGAAGCTGTCGGAATGGGTGGCCGGGGACTTGCCGCGGTTCTGTGACGTGGACATGCGGATGGCGGCGTGGGAGCTGGGGCCGGTGGTGACGATCGGGTTCATGCTACGGCTGGCGAAGGACACGCTGCACACGTATCACACGTGGATCGATCCGGGGAACCCGCAGGGCATCCGGCTGCTGAAGAACTTCACGAAGAAGAACGACCTGGTCGTGTACATTGTGACGGACCGGATCGTGCGGCAGATTCCGACGTACAACCTGGTATACCGGCAGGCGTTGGAGTATCTGCGGGTGCTGTCGCGGCGGGCGCATGCCTGGGATGACGACCGGTTTGACGGGGTGCGCGGACGCGTGGATCGGCTGTACCCGACGCTGGGCGAGATGTGGCGGGTATGTGGGAAAGGGGGGCTGCACTCGCTGTAGCGTGAACGCAGCCTGAGCTTGATGAGTTGTGACGGTCACCGCTGGGGGGCGGTGGCCGTTTTTTTTGCGCGGTGCGCAGATGTCCTATAATTCGCTTGAATCCTGGGTGAGTGACCTATTCGCGGGAGGCTGATCATGGTGACGCGGAGCTGGGCGGTCGTGGCGGCGGTGGCGGTGGTCACCGGGGTGATGGGCTGTGCGAACGGCGGGCCGCCGGGCGAGGTGCAGCGCGCCTTCGTCGAGCCGGTGCGGCAGGCGCATGGCATCGAGGCATGGTGGGACACGGAAGGGGTGATGTTCGACGCTGTCTTGACGCGGAGCAGCGGCGAGGAGCTAGCGCTGAGCTTCATCATGGAGACGAACGGGCCGCGGGTGCGGATGGAACGCTCGGACGGCGTCGTGGTGGTGTATGACGGCGAGACGGCCTGGCAGTGGCCGGCGGACGCCGAGTTTCCGCGGGCCCGGTTTCACGTGCTGACGTGGCCGTGGTTTCTGGTGATGCCGTTCAAGCTGGGCGGGCCGGGGTCGCAGCTGGAGTTGCTCGAGCCGTTGCCGCTGGATGGCGAGCCGCACCCGGCGGCGAAGTGGACGTTTGACGCGGGTGAGGGCGATGCGCCGCAGGACTGGTACGTGGTGTACGCGGACCCGGAGACGCACGCGCTGGTGGCGAGTGGGTACATCGTGACGTACGGCGTGCCGGTCGACGCGGCGGAGCAGGATCCGCACGCGATCGTATACGGCGGTTTCGAGACGATGGACGGCGTGACGTTGTCGACGGACTGGACTTTCTACGGCGCGTGGAGCCAGAAGGAGGGGCCGCACGGGGGCGAGTCAGCCGCAATGGAGATCTCCGACGTGCGGTTTGTGATTCCGCAGGAGCACTTGTTCGAGCCGGCGGCGGGAGCGCGCGAGCTGGAGTTGCCGGTGACGCGTGCGACGGGGGGAGACGCGTAACGAATAGCAGGCGTTCCCAGCACAGCACGGCGCGTTGACCTTGTTGTCGGCTAAGAGCCGAGGGAGCAAGCGGAACAGCGTTCGGGGCGGGGATCCGATCTAGTTTGGGGGTAACGCTTTTCTGTACTTCTTTCGCGTTGCGTGGCGTCGGACTGCATTGTTTCGTCGGGCGGGAGAGCTAATGGAACATTCCGGTCTGGGGCGGGCATCCCGCCCGCCAACCGATGATTCCAGCTAAAAAGCGGCGAGCGAGACGCCCGCTGCACCCAATTTACCCTGCGTTTCAAGGGCTCGGACGTCCGACGCGGACTTCGTTCGTTGCTTGCGCTGGTTACCACCGGCGGGACGCCGGTACCACAGAATATTCAGTTCCCCAGGCTGAAAGCCTGGGGGACCCAATGATTGGGGTAGAAGCCCGAGCACGCGCGTTGGGCGCGTGCTCGTTTTTGATCGGTGGGTTGCGCTTGGTTGGTGCGCGGGTTAGCCGGCTTCGTCGCGGGGGGTGGCGACGAGGATGCGCCAGGCGGTGCCGTGCAGGTCGACGGTGCGCCAGACGCCGTCGTAGGTTTGCTGCGTGGCGTCCTCGGGGCCGGCGCGAAAGGTGAAATCGCCCTGGCCGGCGTCGTTCTCGGTCACCTGGCCGATGAAGGCCACGGTCCCCGGGTGGTCATAGAAGAGCTGGTCGCGGAAGACGTTGGTCCCGATGACATCGTCGGCCGCGTGGTAGAGCACCGTGCCGTTGGTCTGCAGGACCCACACCTCGTGCTCGGTGAGATCGGTCGGCGCGCGGACGATCGCCCGCAGGAAGTCGTCCGGCCGCAACTGCAGCGCGAGCGTGCCGCGGTAGTCGTTCGGGCCGGCCATGATCGGGTGCGCGAGAAAGACCGCCGCGTAGCCGCCCATCGAATCGAACACGTTGCTGAAGGCGGGCTGCTGCGTGACCTTGGTGCGGGTGATGGACTCGCGGCCGCCGACGTCGCGTCCCTCGCGGTCGGCGTGGCGCTCGGGGGCGACGGCCATCAGCGTGCCGTCGGGGCTGACGGTGCCCACGTAGGTGGCGGCCTGGTTGCGGCGATAGACGCCGGCGACGGCGTCGCGGGCGGCATCGGATTCGAGGGCGACGTCGGTGAGCTTCGGCGTCGTCTGCGCGAGGTCGCGGTCCATCTTGTCGAGCGCGCGTTGCACTTGGCCGGTGACCTGGTCGAGGCGGCCTTCGGGCGATAAGGCAGCGCAGCCGGTGGTCAAGACGAGGGTGGCGAGGACACTGAGGGTGACGAACCGTCGTAGCGCGAACATCCTTGCTCCTTGAACGCTGGTGCGTGGGCGGCGGCCGCTCGTCCGTTGAGCCGGCCGCGGTTGATCTTTTTCGGCGTGGCGTGGCGCCGCCTGGGTCGCGTGCGCACCACGTGCCGCTTACTGGCCGAACAGCTTCTCGAAGAACGTCTGCATGTACGCCCACGAACGCGCGTCTGCGCGGGCGTCATAGGCGACGGCGTCCATGCCGGCCTCATCGGCCTTGGGATTGGTGAACGAGTGCTTGGCGCCGCTGAACTCGACCATGGTCCACTTCGCGTTGGCGTTGTCGAGGGTCTGCTGGAGCTTTTGGCGGTCCTCGGCGGAGACGAGCGGGTCGATGGCGCCGTTGAGGATCAGCAGCTCGGCCGGCGGGTTGTTGGCAGCGGGGCCGAAGCCGCTGAGCCCGCCGTGGAAGCTGACGACGCCGGCGAGGTCAGCGCCGCTGAGCGCGAGCTCGATGACGGCGTTGCCGCCGAAGCAGTAGCCGATGGCGGCCAGGCGGCTGGCGTCGACGTTGGGTTGCTGGCGGAGCTGCTCGAGGCCGGCGGTGAGGCGGGCGCGGAACAACTCGCGGTTGTTATAGAAGCGACCGGCCCACTGGCTGGCCTGCTGCGCATCGGTGGTGGTCTGCGCGTCGCCGTAGACGTCGGCGGCGAAGGCGACGTAGCCGCGGGCGGCGAGCTCGCGGGCGCGCTGCTGGGCGTACGCGTTGCGGCCCCACCACTCGTGGATGATGAGAATGCCCGGGCGCGAGGTCGTAAGGTTGGCGGGCTGCGCGAGGTAGCCGACAAGGGTGTCGCCAGCGTGCTCGTAGGTGATCTCTTTCGTCATGATCTCGGCGTCCTGGTTGGCGCAGCCGACAAAAAACAGGGTGGCGAGCGGGAGGGCGGCGAGGCAGATGCGGCGGGGCATGAGCGAAGCTCCTGCGAGCGCGAGTCGCGCGGACGTTCGTCGCGTGAGTTAGCCGACTGTGCGCAGACGTTACTCCACGCGGAAGGTGGCGACAACGGCACGGTGGTCAGAGGGATAGGGGGTTACAACAATGTCAGCATCGGCGCCGTCTTCGCCGATGACGCGGGCGTCGACCGCCTCGACGCCGCGGCCGGCAAAGTAAATCAGGTCGATGCGGTCGTGCACTTCGTTGTCGGCGGCGTCGGCCAGCGGCGTCCAGGTGGGCGCCGGCCGCTTCACTGGATCAGGATAGACGGCGCGAAAGGCGTCGGTCACGCCGGCGTCGGCCAGGGCGGTCGACGTGGGCCACCGGACCGCGTAGCCGAAGTTCATGCCGGCGGCCGCAGCCGCGGGGGTCCAGTCGAGGTGCGACGGCTCGTTGAAGTCACCGGTGATGAAGACGATCGCGTCGCGGTCGAGCGCGGGGCGGGCTTCGTTGAGCAGGGCGCGGACGGCCGAGCCGCGGGTCTCGCGGGCGGCGGCGACGGCCTCGGCGGCCGAGTTCAGCTTCTCGTCGCGGAGGTCGTAGGGCTGATACGGGTAGGGGGCGAAGTGGACGTTGTAGACGTGGGCCCGGCGGTCGTTGGGGAGTTCGACGACGATGCCCTGCGGGGACGCGCTGACGATCGGCCAGCGGCTAAGGATCGCGGGGCTGTTCCCGTGCACGCGGTGGTCGAAGCCGAGGGCGGCCGCGATGTCGTCGGCGTGGTGGCTTTGTTCCTGGAGGCCGACGATGTCGGCGCCGGCGGCCTGGATGACGGCGACGGTCTGCTCGAGCGGCTGCCCGAGGCGGGTGCCGCCGACGTAGATGTTGTAGGTCATGACACGGACGGCCAGCGGCTGCTCGGGCTTGGCGGGCTGTGCTTGCGGCGGCCTGGCGGTTTCCGGCCGCGCTTCCTGGGAAGTGCGCGTGGTGCGGCTCTGGCAGCCAGCGAGAGTGGTCAGCAGGGCGGTGAAAAGGATGAGAACGCGACGTGTCACGCAGTGGCAGGGCATGCGGGGTATCTCCTGAGTTCGCCCGCAGACGCGGGGTAGCGGTGATTATGGGCCGATTTTCGGGGTCGCAGCTTAGCGGTGCATTGTTAGCAGGGCGCGAGGCCGGCGGAAAGCGGGCGTTGGAAAAGCGGCCGCAGGTAGAAAAATCCTGATTCCGGAGAGATGCGGGCGTGGTACCGTTCCCGGCGGGAGGGTCTTGCCATGTCAGCGATGGTTCGCGGCTGCGTGCTGGTGGTGGTGCTTCGGGTTGGTGTTTCCAATGTCTCCGCGGCGGGCGTGGTTTCGGATGGTTCTCTGGGGGCGTTTCATCCCACGGCGAACCAGACGATCAGTCTGGATTCAGTCGCACCGGACGGGGTGTTGAACTACACAACCGTGCATATTCCGGCGGGGGTGACGGTGCGATTCAGCCCAAATGCGGCCAACACGACGGTGTTCCTGGCCGCGACAGGTGATGTATTGATCGAAGGAACGGTCGACGTGTCGGCCGGCGGGTTTTCGCGTGCGCCGGGGCCGGGGGGCTACTACGGAGGGCTCGCAAGTCTGAACGGGCAGGGGCAGGACGGCTTCGGCCTGGCGCCTGGGAAAGGGGGGCCGCTGCCGGCCGGGCAGGGTAACGGTGGTGGGGGCGGTGGCATGGGGAGTCCTGGGCTGATCGCGACGTCGCGGTCGGGATCGAATCCGGGAGCGCCGGGCGGGGTGACGTCGATTCCCCCGATGGTTCCCGGCGTTGGCGGTGGTGGCGGCTCCGGTGGCGGGGGCGGCGGCGGCCGCCTGTTCTTCGGGGTGGACATCAGTGGCGGCGTTGGTGGAGGTGGTGGCGGTGCGCTGCAGATCTCGACGCCGGGGGAGTTGGCGATCTCCGGGGCGCTGATTGCGAACGGCGGACATGGTGGCTGGGCGTTCGCAAACGTCTTTGCGCATGGCGGGCCGGGGGGTGGCGGCGCCGGCGGGAACATCGTGTGTTACGCGGGGACGATCACGTTTCTCGAGGGGGCAACTTTCGCGGCCCGCGGCGGCGCCGGCGGCGGGTTGAGCACGGAGCCGGTGCCGAACGCGCCGTACTTTTATTCGAGCGGCGCGCATGGTGGGGACGGCTACGTCGTCTTCGGAATCGGAACGCTCAACGGCCCGCCGCCGGAAGACTTGCCCGATGTGGTGTCGATCGTGGGGGTGTACCCGGTGGCGGATCGTGACGGAGATGGGCACGTGGACGCTGCGGATGTGACGCTCGTCCTGGCGTGCCTGCTCGGCCCGGAGCTGGGTGTACATCCGGATTGCGCCGACGGCGATCTCGACCTCGACGGGGATGGCGACTTGCGCGATTTGAGCATGCTGCAGCAGTGTTATTCGGGTGAGGCGGCTGCGTTTGTGCTCTGTGGGCAGGAATGAGGCGACACGGACGCTTCTTATCAACGCTCAGCATTTAGTGGAGGCTTTCGATTCAGGGCTGTCCAGCGACGCCGGCGGTCAACCAATATGCGTACAAGAAGCCTGGGCATCCGCGACCACGGCCGACACGGCCGAGGCACCGGCGCACCGTTCTCCCCCGGTCCGGACTTTTTCTTTCCGCGTGGTGCTTATCTCCTGAACTCATTCTCGCCGCGCGTCCTGCACGCAGCGGAAGCCCACTGTGGCAAGGCGGTTCATGGCCGGGCCGAAGAGGGGCAGCGGCTGGTGGTCGTTGATCGGGCGCGGGCCGCCGCGGACGAACCACATGCCCGGGGTCTGGTACCAACTGCCGCCGCGAAGAAAAACGACCTCGGCGTGCGTGCTGCGGTAGCGCGGGGCGGTCCACTGCCAGACGTTCCCGACCAGGTCCGCAACGCCGAAGGGGCTCGCGCCGGCGGGGTGCGCGTCGACCGGCGTCGTCGCACCGACCTCGAAGTTGCAGCGCTCAGCGGACGGCGCCTTGGCACCCCACGGCCAGGGCTGACCGGTGGCGCCACCGGCCGCCGCCTGCCACTGCTCCTCCGTGGGCAAACGTTTGCCGGCCCAGTCCGCGTACGCGGTCGCGTCACCGTAGCTGACGTAGACGACCGGATGGTCGGCGAGCTCGGCCGGCGGCGCGGCGCCCTTCCAGTGCGCGAGAAACTTTGCGGGGTGTTCGGGCTGGTAGCCAGTGGCGTCGACGAAGGCCTTGAACTCGGCGTTCGTGACGGGATAGCGGTCGATCCAGAATGGTCGCAACGCGATGCGGCGCGGTGCGGACGGCGGACCCGCGTGGAAGCCGGCGCCCTGGTTGTACGTCGGTTGCCAGACCGGCGCCGTGAGTTGCACCACGTAGTCGAACGGCGGCGCGTCGATCCGGACCATGCCGGCCGGCGGGTCACTTTCGTCAACCGGGGTGGTGCGCGCGGGTGGATCGATCGCGAGGAACCGCTCGTTGGCCTCCGGTACCACCGCCAGGTCGACCAGCTGGCCGTCCTCATCGCGGAGGCGGACGACCACGGCTTCGTTCGTGTGCTGGCCGAAGAGCTCGAGCAGGTTCCACTGCAACTCGGCCGCGGCCGGCACGGTGGGCGGCGTCTGGGCCGGATCGAAGCGATGCCGCCAGATCTCCACCATCTCACCAGGCTGCGGGTCGGCGACATTGACCGTGAGTTCGCCGCGATCGAGATCGACGCTCAACCGCTGCGGCAGCACCGCGAGGCAGCCGACCGTGTAGTCGCCCGTGCCGCTCGCCCGGCCAGCGATGTAGGGCGGCAGCGTGTACGAGACGACGGTCTTGCCGTCGACGGTTTCGACGTCGGCCGGCCGCTGCCGCCAAAGGTCCACCACGTGCTCGCCCGGATTCGGTACGAGTTCGAGCAGCGGACCCTGGTGTCCGGCCGGTGTCGCACAGAGCAACGTGTAAAGCGTCTTGGTCGCCGTCGGCCAGCGGTTGATCCACACGTGCGGGTTGCGGCTCGCGATGAAGGGCTGCCAGTCGGTGCTGCGGAAGCTCGCCCGGTTGGTGCGCAGGAGGTCGAAGATCGGCGCGAGCAGCGCGAACGCCGGATTGCTCGCCGGCAGGTCCTGGCCGAGAAGGTGGTTGATCTCGATGCCGTGGCCGCTGAAGAGGCTCAGCGTGAAGTCGCGTTCCCACAGGGGCCCGTTGAGCCCGGGGTTGCAGACGCGGAGCTGCTGGTGATGCGGCAGCATGTAGCGCTTGAGGTTGAAGGCCGGCATGGGGTGGCCGTCGTGGATGCGGCCCATCAGGTTGGTCTGGCTCTGCTCCCAGTTGGGGTCGATCTCGGCGTAGGGCATGAGGTCGCGGCCGGCGGCACGGGCGCGCTCGCGAACCTCGAGCGGGGTGACGGCGCTGACGTCCATGATGACGCCGTCGGCGTCGAGGGCGACGGCGGTCTCGACGAGCCGGCGGTGGGAGGCGCTGACGGCAGCGGGTGAGTCGTCGCGGGCGGTCTCGCTCCAGATGCAGTGGGCAATAATGAAGCGGGTGCCGTGCTCAGCGCGAGCCTGCTGGATGACCTCGCGCAACCCGGCAAGGCCGCCCGGCATGTCCTCGAAGTGGTCAAACTGGTAGCGCGGGTCCAGTCCGGCCCGCGGCCAGAACGGCCAGATCATGTAGATGTCGTAGCCGCCGAACTGCTTCTCGGCAGCGGCGAGGGCCTCCGACAGGCGGTATTCACCCGTCCGCGGGTCCATGACATCCACATCCCACGACCACGTGATCCAGGCGGCCACGACGTCGGAGACCCAGGCAAGCTCCTCGGACTGATATTCGGACATGTCGTAACTGCCCGGGTCGACGCGGTAGCCGCCGCGCGTGCGATAGATCTCGCTGAGGGCGGCGTTGCGGTCACCCGCGATGGCGCTGAGGTAGAGCGTGGCGGCGTGGGTCGCGCCGGGAGCGAGCTCCAGACGGTTCGCGCGAGACGCGTTCACCAGGACCGCCGTCAGCATCCAGTCCGGCTTGTCGGCGGGCTTGAACGCCGCGATGTCCGGCCAGAACTCCCGCGGAAGCCAACCCTTCATCCAGCCGAGCGTGCCGATGGCAACCTCCGGCCGCTGAATCAACAGGTGATCCGGCGAGACGCGAGCGGGATCCGAACGCAGCGGCTCGGTCAGCGGCGGCAGGAGCACGCCCGTTTGGTGGCTTTCGCCTTGATTTTCGAGCGTGAGCGCGATTTGAGCGCCGCCGGGGAGGGGCTCCGGGGCGGCGACGGTGGCGACGAGGTTGCTCTCCGGCCAGCGGAGCAGCCAGCCGCCGTCGGCACTGCGCGTGGTTTCGGCCGGCGGGGCGTCGTTCCAACGGAGCAGCGCCTCGGCGTCGGCCAGCGGGCGGCGATCGGCGTCGTGGAAGGCGACGGCGAGCCCGGCGGTGTCATTGGAACTGAGGCGGATTTCCGTTGCGGCAGAGACAGGGGCGCCGGTACACATGGCGAGGGTTCCCAGGATGATGAAGGTTGAATGCAACAGGTGGCGGTGACGAATTCGGGTGTCCCTTGGTCGGGTCGCGGCAATTTCACGCGGCACGGTGGGCTCCTGAAAGCCGGCCATGCTATGCGAAAGGCACACCGGAAACAGGCCGGCGCGGGTCCGCACGTGAGAAACTTGATTCACGGCAGGCGTTGCGGGAACTCCGGGATCCTCCTGCGCGTCTGAAGCTTCCGAGGCTTGTTCCGGCTTTGGCACGGGAGTGGCGCCGTGATATCGAGCGGGTGCGCGACGATAGGAGGTTCGTGATGCGGCGGCTGGTCGGGGCGTTCATCGGTGCGTGGGCGGTCGCGGGGCTGGCGGCCGCGGAGTCGGCAGAATCAGCGCCGCGGTCGCCGGACGGGCTGCAGCGGGTGGAGCTGGTCTCGGGGGCGGGGCTGGTCGTTCGGCTGCTGGTGCGGGAAGAGGCGAGTCTGGCGGACGAGCGTTGGATCGGGCTTGAGCTCGAGAACCGGGCCGAGCGGCCGTTGCCGATTAAGGACCTTTACTACGACCTGGATCGCGCGGCGTACGACCCGCAGACCGACCGAGCGCTGAATCCGGGCGGGATGGCCAGCGGCCG
>CAZCKC010000097.1:11268-14333 GCA_964499235.1 uncultured Planctomycetales bacterium
GCGCGGGCGGCGGCGTTGCTTGCGCGGCCGGAGGAATCGAGCGCGGCGGTTCACGGCTACATGCTGGGCGCCTTGCTGAATGTGCCGGACGTAACGCGGGCGTTGCCGGTCTCGACCTTGCTTGAGGGGTTGCACCGGCGCCGGACGGCGGGGTTCGCGGGGCGGGACGATATTGCGGCCGTGCTGCGGATTCATCACGATGACGATCCCGAAGTCTTGCGCTACTACCAGGGGCAGCTCCAGGCGGGTGATCAGCGGGCGGTGAGCGATCTCGCCCGCGGGTTCGGACGGCTCGGGCCGCCGTTTCACCGGGACGCGCCCGAAATCTGGCGGCCGTCGTTCGTCGGCCCGTTGCTGGAGCTGTTCGAGACGAAAGCGGGGACGCTGAATGTCGAGCGCGACGTGCTTTTGCTGCTGTCACGGCATCACGGGGACTGGCCGGAGGAGAAGCGGATCGCCGCGCGGCTGATGAAGCGGCTGCTCGCGCTGCATCCGGCGTTGCAGGCGTCGCCGGAGGAGCTCGACGACGAAGCGATCGTTGGCTGGTCGCGCGTCGCGACGCTGTTGAGCTGGACGCGCGCGGAGGGGGCGGAGCGGTACCTGTGGCCGCTCCTCGAGGACCAGCGGCAGGTCGTCGACGTGCGGTTCTATTCGTTCATTGCTTTCGCGCAGCTGCCCGCGACGCGGGCGTGTGATGTGGCGCTCGAGACCATCCTTCAGCTGCGTGGCCGCGACGTGATGGCGGCGTACCGCGAGGCGGGCTACGACCCGCAATCGGCCTTGGCGGCGAGCGCCGCTGCGGTGCCACGGCAGGCGGAGCCGGATTCCGAAGCGCGGCACGAAACCGTCGCGGAGAAGGCGCTGGCGCGGTTGCAGCCCGTGCGGGACCGGTTAATCGCGGAGCTCCTTTCCGAGCAGGAGACCAGTAGGGAATCCCAATAGTGTTGCTCATCCGGGGTTGCGGGGGGATGATGAGCCCGCCTTAAGTTGGATTCCGGACCGTCGACGCGTGTTTGCTTCGCCGCTTGCGCTAAGCGGGGCCCCTTGTGGGAACGGCCGGTGCGGAGCTCGGCCCCTGCATCGGTTTCGTATTCGTCGCGGCGTTGCCGTGTTGCGGCGCGCGGTTCGATCCCAGGATGAGAAGGTGATGATGATGGAACAGTCACTGGTGGAGGTAGCGCGGGTCGGGCTCGAGGCGGCGATCGCGCAGGCGGAGAAGTCGCTGGGCGAGGGCGGCATTCCGATCGGGGCGGCGATCGTGACGCCCGCGGGCGAAGTGGTGGCGACCGGCCACAACCAGCGGGTCCAGGCCGGCGACCCGACGGCACATGGTGAGATGGCGTGCATTCGGGCGGCCGGCCGGCGACGGGACTGGCGTGAGCTGATGCTGGTGACGACGCTGAGCCCCTGCGCGATGTGCTCGGGAACCATCGTGCTCTACGGCTTTCCGGTGGTGGCGATCGGCGAGCGCGAGACGTTCCAGGGGCGCGAGGACTGGCTGGCGGTGGAGGGGGTGGAGCTGATCCAGCTCGATGACGAGCGGTGCAAGCAGCTGATGCGCGACTTCATCACGCAGCAGCCGGACGTGTGGCAGGAAGATATCGGGGCGTAGCGCGGGGCTCGATCCGTGCAGCGGCGAGAGGCGGTGCGATGCGGCAGATGTACGGCGGTGGGGTCGGCTTGCTGCTGAGCCTGGGGATCGCGGCGGTCATGTGGTATCTCATGCTGGGCGGGCCGCGGACGTACCCGATCGGCCTGGCATTCGGGAACGTGCAGGGCAACGCGGTTGATGTGCACATGGTGGTGACGATCCTGATGGCCGACACCGACCCGCTCGACACCGTGACGCTGGCGGACGGGACCGAGGTCTACCAGAACACGATGGAGTACATTCACGAGCACTTTCGGCTCGAGGGTGCCGACGGGAAAACGCTGGAGTGGACGCGGCTGGGCCACAGCAACCTCATCACGCCGCATGGCGCCATGGTGCCGGAGTACTTCCTGGCCGCGACGCTCGATGTCGGCGAAGCGTACGCGATCGAGTACCAGCCGCATCGCGATGAGCCGAAGTTTTACCGGTTGCGTTTCACGGCGCCGGCCGAGGCGAAGGCTTACGAGCTGACACCGTTTGAAGAGGTCAAGTAGCCGCGCGGCCGGAGTGCGGCGGCGGCGTGCGATAATTCGATCAGCTTTGAGCGCGGGGAGATGCGCCCGCGCCGTGAGGAGACGAGCATGCAGCGCAGGTTGCTTTGGACGGTGGTGGGGATCGGGGTGGCGAGCATGGCCGCGGCCGCCGCGGTGAAGGTCGAGCTGCTCGAGATCACGGAAACGCGGACGGAGAAGGTGAAGGAGGAGAAACCGCAATCAGGCGGCTTCATGAGCGTCACGATGTCGGGCGGGTCGCAGGAGGGGTTGGTGCTGAAGCTCGAGCTGACGGGGGAGGCGGCCGGCAAGGCGACGAAGTGGGGTCAGTTGAAGGTCGAAACCGCCCGGCTGGGTAACGGCGAAAAGCTGTCACTGCAAGAGCGCGGCTTCATGGGCAACGAGCCGACCAAGGGCTTTGTCGCGATCAATCGGGAGCAGATGTTTTTCGGACGGGATGAGGATCAGGTGGCCGACAAGCTGGAGATCGAGCTGCCGTTTGAGGTGACGCCGCGATCGGCGACTGCGATCGAGCAGCTGCGCGGCGAAGTCGTGCTGCGAATCGAGCAGCCGAAAGAAGTGAAGGTCAGCGGGCTGACGACGCAGGCGAAGTCGGTCGAGGATCCGGCACTCGAGGCGGCCGGCGCGTGGCTGACGGTGCGGCGGACGGGTCCGCGCGAGATCGAGGTCAAGGCGGCGCGGCGGGGCGAGCGGGTGCTCGACATCGCGGTGGTGAGCGCGGACGGCGAGGAGATTGCGACGTCCACGTTCTCGTCATCGTGGAATGACGCGAAGGAGTGGACGATCGGAACCAAGGCCGCGATCAACGCGCAGACGCAGGTCGTCATCAAGGTCGCGGGTGAGTTCGAGGACGTGCCGGTGCGCTTCGAGCTGCAGGATGTCTTGTTGCCGTGAGCGTCATA
>CAZCKC010000098.1:0-13957 GCA_964499235.1 uncultured Planctomycetales bacterium
TGGCGAGCTACGAGTACGACGCGTATGGGAACCTGTTCGCGGAGAGCGGGGCGTAAGGGACCGGGAAAACGCACCCGCCCTGCTCACCTGCTCCAGCCCGCCCAGTTACTCCACCCCCCGCCCCTGCTTCACGCACTCCGCACACCGACCCATCAACACCAGGTCATGCCGCAGCAACTCAAACCCCCTCGGCGTGAGCTGCCGGATCGTGTCCACGCACCCGTGCACCTCGAACACCCGGTCGCAAACCTGGCAGTGAAAGTGGTGGTGGTGCCGCTTGCCGGCCCGCTCGTACCGCGTCGGCTCCCCCGCGATCTCCACCGGCACCAGCCACCCCTCCGCCGTCAGCCGCTTGATGTTCCGGTAGACCGTCGCGATCCCCATCCCCGGAACCTCCCCCTGCGCCGCGTCCAATACCTCCTGCGGGCTCAGCGGCCGCTCCGTCTCCGTGAACGCCCCGGTAATCGCTTCCCGCTGGCTCGTTTTCCGCTGCACGAACACCCTCACACCCCCGAGACTTGGACAAGCAGCCCCCTGCAGCCATATTGTTGGGCGTGACCGAAGCGGCGACAAGCCACTCCGGCTGGCCCTCTTATTTGCAATTCTAATATCATTAAGCACCAGAGCCGATCCTTCAGCCCTTGGAAAACGCCCGTGAACCGCACCGGCAGCCTGCTCCTCGTCGTCGTCCTGCTCGCCGTCGCCCTGGCGCTCTTCATCCCGTTGCGCGACCGGGCCGTCAACGATCGGCCCGTGATCCTCGCCACGATCCCCCCCTTGGCGATGATCCTCGAAGAACTGGCGGGCGATGCGGTCGCGGTCCAACCACTCCTGACCCCTTCCGACTCGCCGCATACCTACGACCCAAGCATTTCCGACATCCGCCGCGCGGAACAGGCCCGCGTGCTCTTTTACGTGTCCGACACGCTCGACGGCTGGGTCGCCCGTTTGCCCACCGCCGACCAGCACGCCGTCTTCTCCCTCGTCCCCGCCGAATACCAGCAGCCGTTCACCCCCTGCACCGTTCACGGCCACGAACACGCGCACGGCCACCGCGGACTCGACCCCCACTTCTGGACCGACCCGCTGACCGTGAAAGCGGCCCTCCCGGCCCTCACCGACCGCCTCGCGGAGACGTTCCCCGCGCACGCCGACACCTTCCGGGCCAACCAGCGCGCGTTCGCCGCCGAACTCGACGAACTCGATGAGGCCGCCCAGGCCATGCTCGCCCCCGTCGCCGGCGCGACCGTCTTCCTGTTTCACCCCTCGTTTCTTTACCTGCTCGACCGCTACCAGCTCACCTATGGCGGGGCCATCGAGGAGTACCCCGGCAAGGAACCCACGCCCCAGTACCTCCAGGCCCTCATGCAACGCCTCGAGGAGCACGACGCCCAGGCCATCTTCACCGAGCCCCAGCTCTCCAAACAGGTCGCCGACGTGATCCGCGAACGCACCGGTGTCGAGGTGATCACGCTCGATCCCCTCGGCGGCGTCGCCGACCGCCGCACCTACGCCGACTGGTTCCGCTATAACCTCGCGCAGCTCGTCAAAGGGCTCCGATGAACGCCGTCAGCGCCGCCAACCTCGCCGCCGGCTACGCCGGCTACCTCGCCATCGAGCAGGTCAACTTCGCGCTGCCCGAAAAAGGCTTCCTCGCCATCGTCGGCCCCAACGGCTCCGGCAAATCCACGCTGCTCCGTGTCCTCATGGGACTGATCGAAGCCCGCCACGGCACGCTGCGAGTCTTCGACCAACCCGCGCAGGTCGTCCCGCCCAGCTGGATCGGCTACGTCCCCCAGCTCAAGACCCTCGACCGCCGCTTCCCCGCTCTCAGCCGCGAACTCGTCGCCACCGGCCTCCGCCGACGCTGGCCCGGCTTCATCCGCCGCGCCGACCGCGAGAAGACCGACGCTGCGCTCGAGCAGGTCGGCGCGCACCACCTCGCCGACCGCACCGTCGCCGAGCTCTCGGGCGGCGAGCTCCAGCGCGTCTACCTCGCCCGCGCCCTCGTCCACCAGCCCCGCATCGTCCTGCTCGACGAGCCCGCCACCGGCATCGACCTCAAGGGTGAGCACGACTTCTACGAGCTGCTCGACCGCTACCAGGGCGACAGCGCCGCCACCATCCTGATGGTCACGCACGACTGGCACGCCGCCGTCCACCACGCCTCCCACGTCCTGCTCCTGAAGACCCGGCAGGTTGCGTTCGGACCGCCCGGCGATACCCTCAGCGACGAAAACATCCGCCAGGCCTTCGGCCACGTCGGCCACCGGCACGCTTCGCCCCGCACCTACACAGGCGCCGCCAGTGCTTGAGCTGTTTCAGGATCCCATCCTGCGCAACGCCCTCATCGCCGGCGTCCTCGTCTCCCTGCTCGCCAGCTACTACGGCGTCTTCGTCGTCCAGCGCGGCCTCAGCTTCCTCGGCAGCGGCCTCGCCCACGCGGCCTTCGGCGGCGTCGCCCTCGGCCTGCTGCTCGAGCAGCCCCCGCTCTGGGTCGCCCTGCCCTTCACCGTCGTCATCGCGCTCGCCATCATGGCCGTCCGTCAACGCGCGATCATTTCCGGTGACACCGCCATCGGCATCTTCTTCGCCATCGCCGTCGCGCTTGGCGCAATCTTCATCCGCCTGAAGCGCGACTTCGCCGGCGAAGCCTTCAGCTACCTCTTCGGCTCAATCCTGCTCGTCCGCACCAGCGACCTCTACATTGCCGGCGCCCTCGTCATCCTGACCGCCCTGCTCCTGCCCTTCTGGAGCCGCTGGGCCTACGCCACCTTCGACCGCGAGCTCGCCCAGGCCGACCGCCTGCACGTCAATTGGCACGACCAACTCCTCGTCGTCCTCATCGCCGTCGTCGTCGTCGTCTGCGTCAAGCTCGTCGGCATCGTCATGATCGCCGCGTTCCTCGTCATCCCGCCGGCGGCCGCCCGCCTGCTGACCCGCACCTTCCTCAGCATGACCGCCCTCGCGCTCGCGCTGGGCGTCAGCAGCAGCATCGTCGGCCTGCGCATTTCCGCCGCCACTGACAGCCCCAGCGGCGCCACGATCATCCTCGTCCAGGCGGCCGTCTTCTTCCTCGCGCTCGGCCTCAGCCTGCTGCAGCAGCGCGTGCCACGACCGTCGATTCAATGACTCCCAGGGAAGCCGCCATGCCGCGTGCCCTCGCCACCCCCGCCCTCCTCCTGGCAGTGATCACACTGCTCGCCGGCTGCGACCGAAACACGCTCGCAGAAGCCACGCTCAGCGAGGAGATCATGGGCACCGTCGGCAAGCTGACCGCCGTCGCCACCGACGCCCAGGCCCCTAGCGCCGCCGTCGAAGCCGGCTTCGCCCGCCTCCGCGCCGTCAACGCGCTCATGAGCGACTACCGCCCCGACAGTGAGATCAGCCGCCTCAACGCCGCCCCACGCAACACGCCCGTCGAGCTCGCGCCCGAAACCTTCTTCTGCCTCGAGCGCGCCCAGGACATCGCCGCCGCCACCGACGGCGCCTTCGACATCACCGTCCGCCCCCTCGTGAGCCTCTGGCGCGAGGCCGCCGCCAACAACACGCTCCCCTCCGACGACCAGCTCGCCGCCGTCCGCCAGTCCGTCGGCTACCAGAAACTCCAGCTCAACGCCAACAATCGGACCGCCACCCTTTCCGCCCCCAAGATGCAACTCGACCTCGGCGGCATCGCCAAAGGCTACGCCCTCGACCTCGCCGCCCAGGCCATGCAAGAACACGAACTCGCCGGCGGCCTCGTCGACGTCGGCGGCGATGTCTACGCCTTCGGCCACAACGCCGACGGTAGCAAGTGGCAGGTCGGCATCCAGCACCCCTTCGAAGCCGGCCTCTATGGCGTGCTGGCCATCACCGACCGCGGCGTCGCCACCAGCGGCCTCCAGCAACGCTTCTTCGAAATCGACGGCCGACACTACTCACACATCATCGACCCGCGCACCGGCCGTCCCACCGACCAGGCCCCCAGCGTCACCGTGATCGCCCCCACCGGCCTTCTGGCCGACGCCTGGGCCACCGCCTTCAGCGTCATGACCGTCACCGAAGGCCAAGCCCTCGCGGCCGATCACCCCGACCTCGCCGTCCTTTGGCTCAGCCAAAACGCCAACGGCTCCGTGAACGCGATCGCCACCCCAAACTTCAACGCCTACCGCGTCCGATAGCGCGCTCACGATTCCTGATGTCGCAGAACTCAGGGCAATCCCCCTGTCAGAATCCCCGTGCGGCTCGTATTATTCACCACGAGGGGGGTCACCCGGCGAGCGCCTTGGGTTCCAGGCCCCCTTTGGGGAGAGAGCGATGAACGCCAGCCGTCGCGTGGCCACGATCGCCTCGCGCGCCGCCAGCCTGCTCGTCATCGCCGCCGCAACCGTCCTCGCCGCAACGGCTGACGCGGACACCGCACACCCCGTCTATCTCCGGCTCGCCAACCTCTCGTCTTCCGATCGCGAGAACGCCCGCATCGCCCTTGAGCTCCCTGCCTCAGTCGAGGATGAGGGCCTCAAGCCCCGCGCCCGGCTCGTCGCGCAACGCTGGCACGTCGGCGAATACCAGCAGGCGCTGGAAAGTCTCGCCGAGCTCCTCGCCAGCGAAGGCCGCACCGCCCTCGCGCTGAACTGGCTTCAGCCGCGCCCCAACATGCCCGCCATCGCTGACCGCAATGTTCCGGTCGCCGGCCCCGCTGCAGCCGGCTTCGACCGCGCGGAGCTCGCCGTCAATCCCGCCAACGGCGACCTGATCGCCCTGCTCGTCGACGACGAAGCCGGCTGGTCGATCCACCGCTCAACCGACCGCGGCGACACCTGGCGCGAAACCGCAACCTGGTCCAGCGCTGTCGGCGTCCGCGCTGCAGATCTCGCTGCCGGTGGCAACCAGGTCTGGATCGCCTACGTCGACGCCGCCAACCCCACCGAAGCCCGCCTCCGCCGCCTGCCCCTTCCAACGGCGAACACCCCCGAACCCGACGCCGTCACGGTGGTTCGCGACGTCAGCCCCGCCACCGTCACCGAGCTCGCCCTCGCCAGCAACCTCGAAGGCCCCGACGACCTCCTCACCTACACGCTGCTCACCAACACCCGTGAGCTCGCCGTCCTCCTCACCCCGACCGCCGACGCCCCCGCCTTCGTCGATCGCTCGCCCCCCTTCAGCGACGTCGCCGGCAGACTCGACGCCGATTGGAACCACGGCTTCATCCAGTTCCCCCTCTTCCTCAGCTACGTCTCCACCGCCGAGACCATCGTCATGGCCTGGACTGACCTCGAAAGCCCCCCCTTCTGGAGCGCCGCGGATGTCGAGCCCGGCGTCCCGCAGTCCGTCACCACCACCGCCCTCGCTGCCGCCGAAGGCGCCGTCCTTGTCGCGTTCGAGAAAACCCTCCCCGTCGGCGTCGCCATCAGCTACGTCGTCACGTACGACGAAGCCGCCTCCTTCGTCTTCGGCAACCTGGCCGTCCCCCAATCACGCGAAGGCCCCTACAGCACCCCCGCCGTGACCGCCCGCGGCGGCGGCGGCTTCGGCGCCGTCTTCACCCAGGAGTCTGGCGACCCCGACGACGTCTTCCTCCGCTACCGCCGCACCTACGCCTTCGCCCCCTGGAGCAACGCGTTCCGCCTCGACACCGTCGACGCCTCGACCACCACCCCGCTCACCATCAATGTCATCCTCGACGAGCCCCGCGGCGTCGTCCGCTACGCCTGCCTCTACCTCAGCAACGGCGGCCAGGTCTACGCCAGCCACTTCCAGTGGCCCCTGATCCTCGACTGCCTCGCCGGCCCTGAGATCCTCCTTCCACCCCCGGGCTGCCCCGCCGCCGACTTCGTTTCCACCGATTACGACGAAGACCGCGACGTCGACCTGCACGACGCCGCCATCATCCAAGCCGCCTTCAATTGATCACCAGATCCCCCGCGCCCCCGCCGCGCAGATCACCCCTCTCGCCGGCCGCCCGCGCGCCAGCGCCACGACATCACAGGGAGTTGTGCTCAGGAAATCTGCGTCACGAAAAGTGGAACGCCCAGCACCCCGCCCCGCGCGGCCGTGCTCGCACCGTCCAATCAAACCGCCCCCCGCCGCTACTGAATCGGCTCCCGCGGCTTCTCGGCGTCCTCGCCAAACGCCTTCGTCATGGCTTCGCCATCCGCCGCCGCCACGCCCTGCGCAATCTTCTTCTGGGCCATGACGCCGCCCGCCACCTGCGCATCACCGGCCGCCTCGTCCTCCGCCAGCTGCGCCGCGTACTCCGCCTTCGGCTGGCCAAAGTACACCATCACGTCCGCCGGGCACTTCTTGACCACTTCCGCCACGTCCTCGTCGCCGGCCGTCTTCGTGTAGTCGATGAACGCCAGGTTGTCCTTCACCTGAAAGACGTCGCTGTACATCCGCTGACACAGCTTGCACCCGATGCACCCCACCTTGCACACCGACTTCACCGCCTTCGCCGGCTCCTTGTTCGCGCAGGCGATCACCAGCATCTGCTCCTGCTTGAACGGGATCTGCTCGATCAGGTTCCGCGGACAAGCCGTCACGCACGCCCCGCACCCCGTGCACTTCACGTAGTCCACCACCGGCTTGCCGTCGATCATGTGCAGCGCGTCAAAGTCGCACGCCTGCGCACAGTCCCCGAACTCCAGACAGCCGTACGTGCACGCGATCGTCGTCCCGATCGCGTTCGCCTCCGCACACGACTGCACCCCCTCGTACGCCGTCCGCCCGAGCTTGTCCTCCGGCCGCGCCGCACAGTGAATCACCGGCCGATACGGAAATGTCTGCACCACCTCGACGCCCAGAATCTCCGCGACCCGGTTCGCCACCGCCGCCCCGCCGACCGGACACCCGTCGCACCGCGCCTGCTGCCTGACCACCGCCTTCGCGAAGTCCGCGCAGCCCGCATAGCCGCACGCCCCGCAGTTCGCCGCCGGCAGCGCCTCGTTCACCTCCGCGATCCGCGGATCCTCGTAAACGTACAGCTTGTCCTTCGCCACGCTCAGCAGCGTCGCAAACACGAGCGTCAGCCCAAACAGGACCAGGACTGCAATTCCAACTTCCAGCATGCCGCTCCCTCGACGCTCAGCCGCCGAACTTGATGCCCGTGAACCCCGTGAACGCCATCGCCAGGATCCCCGCGATCAGCAGCGTGATCCCCGCCCCCTGGAACGGCTTCGGAATGTTGCTGAAGACCAGGTGCTCGCGAATCCCCGCCATGATCGTGATCGCCAGCGTGAACCCCAGTCCCCCGCCGATCGCGTACACCACTGCCGGCAGGAAATCCTGCGTCGGGCCACCCGCCGCCCCCTTCAGGTAGATGTACAGACACGCCCCCAGGATCGCGCAGTTCGTCGTGATCAGCGGCAGGAACACCCCCAGCGCCTCGTACAGCGGCGGGAAGAACTTCTTCAAGTACATCTCCACCAGCTGCACCATCGACGCGATCACCATGATGAACGCCACGTACTGCAGAAAATTCAACGCCTGCGGGTTGCCGAACAGTGCCGCCCCCAGCGGTTGCAGCACCGCGTGCATGATCAGCCACGTCACGATCCCCGACATCGTGATCACGAACGTCACCGCGCAGCCCATCCCGAACGCCATGTCGATCTTCCGCGAGACCCCCAGAAACGGGCAGATCCCCAGAAACCCCGCCAAAACGAGGTTGTTGATCAACACCACCGAGATGAAGATGCCGACCAGCACGCCGATGTCCATCACGTCCCTCCCGCCGCGCCACGCTGCCGGAAGTAATTCACCACCCCCACCACCAGCCCCAGCGTCAGAAACGCCCCCGGCGGCAGGATCATGATCACCCACTTGTGCGGCTCGATCGCCGCCTGGAACGCGGCCGTGCCGAACGGCATCCCCAGCAACGCGGCCGAACCCAGGATCTCCCGGATCGCCCCCAGGATCGCCAGCGCCAGCGTGAAGCCCACCCCGATCGCCAGCGCGTCCACCAGCGACCGTACCACCCCGCTCTTGATCGCCACCACCTCCGCCCGGCTGATGATCATGCAGTTCACGATGATCAGCGGGATGAACGCCCCGATGCTCGCGCTGATCTCCGGCAACTGCGCCTTCAACACCAGGTCCGCGATCGTCACGAACGTCGCGATGGTCAGCGTGAAGATCAGGATCCGCACGTGCGGCTTGATCTGCCGCCGCAAGAGGCTGGTGATCACGTTCGACATCACCACCACGAACGTCGCCGCCCCGCCCATCACCAGCGCGTTCGTCAGCGAGTTCGTCACCGCCAGCGCCGGACACATCCCCAGCAATTGCACCATCACCGGGTTGTTGCCCAGCACCCCCTCTCGGAAAACCGTCCCGTGCGTGCCCGCTTCCGCTGCCATCACTGCTCCTGCGTTTCCACGGCGTCGGCCGGCTGCAGTTCGCGCATCTTCGGCCGCAGCCGCGTCAAGACGTCCGACACGATGTCGGCGACGTACTCCGCCGAGTACGTCGCCCCCGTGATCGCCTGGATCTGGTTCGCGTCGCCGTCAGCCTCGCCCTTCACCACATAGATCTCGGTGTCCGCGTTCAGCCCGATGAACTGGTTCGCCCACTCCCCCTTGATCTTGTCCCCCAGCCCCGGCGTCTCCTGCGACCGGATCACGTTGATCGCCGTGACCTCCGACAGGTCCGGCGTCAGCCCCACCACCAGCCCGATCACGTCCACGAACCCCGGCCCGTCGGCCGTCACCGCCCAGCCCAGCGTCCCGGCGTCGGCGACCACCTCGTAAACCTCGTTGCTGACCTTCCGCCCGCCGATCCGCTCCTCGAGCACGTACTTGCGCCGCTCGGTCGCCGCCTCGCCCCCCGGCACCACCGACGCAATCGCCGTGTTCAGCGCCGCCCGCTGGTTCGCCTCGATCTGCGGCAGAAAGGTGACCTGCGCCGCCGCCAGCAGCGCCGCGAAGCCGGCCCCCATCACCAGCACCAGCCACGACTCGGAAACAAACTTGATCATCTGCTGCCGATCCTCTCAAGCCGGCGGCCCGCAGGCCGCAGTTACGCTGTCGCCCGCCCGCCGAACGGCGTCGGTTGCGTCCAACGTTCGATCAGCGGCGTCACCGCGTTCATGATCAGAATCGCGAACATCACGCCCTCGGGATACGCCCCGAACAGCCGGATGATGATCACCAGCGCCCCGACCCCCGCCCCGAAGATCAGCCGCCCCATCGGGTTCACCGGCGCCCCCACGTAATCCGTCGCGATGAAGAACGCCCCGAAAATCAGCGCTCCGCTGCCCAGGTGAAACAGCGCGCCCTCGAACTCCGGATTCAGCCAGTGCGCCACCTGCGCCACCAGACCCGCCGTCACCAGCACCGCCAGCGGCTGGCGCCAGTCCGCCACCCCCCGCACCACGATGTACAGCCCGCCGATCAGCGCCGCCAGCGCACTGCTTTCGCCGACACAGCCCTTCACCGTCCCGACCCACAACGCGCTCAAGGGCGGCACCTGCTCCGCCATGTCCTTCGCCGCCGCATACAGCGGCGTCGCCATCGTCACCGTGTCCACGTCCGCCGGCGCCCAGCCCATCACGGCCGGTACCGCCGACCAGTCCACCAGGGCGGCCGGAAAGCACACCATCAGAAACGCGCGCCCCACCATCGCCGGGTTGAACAGGTTCTGCCCCAGCCCGCCGAAGACCGCCTTGCCCAGCGCGATCGCGATGAACCCGCCGATGAACGCCATGTACGGGTTCAACGCCGCCGGCAGCGACAACCCCAGGATCAACCCGGTCAAGATCGCCGACCCGTCCGTCAGCGACGCCTGCGACTGCCCCCGGACCTGGTTCGCGAAGGCTTCCGCCGCCAGGCAGCCGCCCACCGTCACCACCAGCAGCACCAGCGTCGCCGCCCCGTACAGCCAGACACCCACGCCGATCAACGGCAGCAGCGCCAGGCAGACCTCGTACATGATCTGCCGCGTGCTGGCGCCCGATGCCAAGTGCGGCGCCGCGCTCACCACCAGCGCTGGCCCAGCCGCGCGACCCTCAATCACCGGCAACTGCGTCACGCTCGACCCTTTTCCGTTTCACAAGGAGCGGCCGACGCCCGCGCCGCGTCCGCCTTCGCCTTCTGCTGGGCGGCGATCACCCGCAGCTGCTGCTTGCCCGCCTTCATGTACTGCGTCAGCGGAATCCCCGCCGGACACTCGTACGCACAGCAGCCGCATTCACAGCAGCTCATCAGGTTGTACTGGTCCGCCAACTCGTAATCACGATGCTTCACCGCCAACGCCATGTAACGCGGCGACAGGTACAACGGACAGTTGTCAATGCACCGCCCGCAGCGGATGCACGGCGACTCGCGCCAGTGCGCCGTCTCCCGGTCGAGCATCACCGTCAGCCCGCCCGACCCCTTCACCACCGGAATGTCCAGGTGCGGCAGCGCCATCCCCATCATCGGACCGCCCGCCAGCACCGTGAACGTCTCCCGCTTGATCCCACCGGCCGCGTGCTCGATCAGCTCCTTGATCGGCGTCCCGATCGGCGTCAAGAAGTTCCCCGGATTCTCCACCCCCTGGCCCGTCACACTCACCACGCGATGCGTCAGCGGCCGCTCGTGCACCACCGCGTGCGCGATCGCATGCGCCGTCGCCACGTTGATGACCACGCAGCCGACATCCAGCGGCAGCCCCTTCGGCGCCGCCGGCACCGTCCGCCCCGTCACCGCGTAGATCAGCTGCCGCTCGCCCCCCATCGGGTATTGCGCCGCCGCGACCACCACCTCGACGTGCGGCAACTCCGCCGACGCCCGCCGCAACGCGTCGATCGCGTCCGGCTTGTTCTCTTCGATCACCAGCAGGCAGCGCTCAACGCCCGCCGCCTGCGCCGCCAGCGCCACCCCGCAGACCACCGCCTCCGGCGCTTCCACCATCATCCGGTGGTCACCCGTCAGGTACGGCTCGCATTCGCAGCCGTTGAGGATCAGCGTGTCGACCGGCCGCTCCGGGTTTCGCTTCAACTTGATGTGCGTCGGAAACGTCGCGCCGCCCAGTCCGACAATCCCGCCCGCCCGAATGCGGTCGCAGATCAACTCCGGCTCGAACGCGCTCGGCTCCACCCGCCCCCAGTCGCGCTCCAGGTATCGGTCGATGAAGTCCGCCGGCACCAGCGGCAGTTCCTCCTGCGGTTTCAGCGGAATCGCCGGCACGCGGCGTCCGCCGGGCACCGCCGTCACCGTCGCGACCCCGATCACCCCGTTCACCGACGCGTGTATCGGCGCCGTCACGAACGCCGTCGCGTCCGCGATCTTCTCGCCCAGCCCCACCGCCTGCTTCGGCTTCACGCAGGGCTCGCCCGCCGCGCCAATGTGCTGGCTCAGCGGAATCGTGACCGGCCCGCTCGGGACAAATAGCTCGATCGGCAGCGCTTCCGTGTATTTCCGATGCGGGGGGTGGATTCCTCGGGGAAACGCCTTCACCCCGCGGAGCCGGTTTCTCAGCCGCGTCAACATCACTGCGAGCTTCCTGTCTCTTCAACGTGTCGCTCGAGGCGCCGCCGAACGCGGGGAACCAACAGAATGTTCCGGGCCAACAACCCCCCGCTCACGATCCCGCCAACCAGCCCCAACGCCGTAATCCAGGGACTCTGCCAACCGAAACGCGCCGCCCAGCCATCCGCCAGGTGCCCGCCCAACACCCCCATCACCAGCGGCACGATGAAAATCAGCAACGCCACGCCCACCATCCGGTGCCCACGAAACCAAGGGTGCTGGTCGTAAACCCGCGCCGCGTCCTGGAGATGCGCGCAGCCTTCCTCCCCGCTGCAATGCCCGCATCCACGCCAAAAGTACTCGAGATACTTCACACCACCCCGCTTTCCGTCAGGCCACTGGGCTTTCGCACACCAAGCAGTTAGCAAGCCACGTGCCAATGGCATCCCATTGCCGAGCCCGGCACCTGCCCAGACTCGCCGCCCTTAGTGGTTACTACGAATACATTTACGGTGGGTTGGGGAAGATTCGCTGAAACTCGGCACGCAACGTGAGAAACTTCACAGGCCGCCTGCGCCAGATGACGCGTGGCGGCGGGGGTTTTGCCAGGGTCGACGGCGGCCACCCGCCAAGGCCCGCCGAACTCAGCCGGTCGCGCCGAGCACGTCCTTGAACGGGTAGCTGCCCGCCTGCCGCCCCACGAGCCACTTCGCCGCCCGCAACGCGCCCGCCGCGAACGTGTCCCGGCTCAGCGCCCGGTGGCTCAGCGTCACGATCTCGCCCGGCGTCGCAAAGTGCACGTCGTGCTCACCCACCAGCCCGCCCATCCGGACCGCGTGGACCCCGATCTCGCCATTCTTCCGTGGCCCAACCGCGCCCGATCGCCCCCGGACGGATGCATCGCTAGAGCTCAGGTTCCGGGCCGCGCAGACCGCCGCCAGCAACGCCTCCGCCGTCCCGCTCGGGGCATCGACCTTACCGCGATGATGGGCCTCGACGATCTCGACGTCCCACCCCGCCCCCAGCCGCGCCGCCACCTCCGAAACCAGTTGAACCAGCAGGTTCACCCCCAGGCTCATGTTCGGCGCCGCCAGCACCGGCACCACGTCCGCCGCCTGCCGCAACGCCTGCTTCTGCTCGGTCGTCAGTCCTGTCGTCCCCGTGACCAGCGCGACCCCGTGCTTCGCACACCAGCCGGCCCACTCCGCCGTCGCCGCTGCCGTCGAGAAGTCGACCAGGACTTCGGGCTTCGCGTCGCAGGTCGCCGCCAGCTCGACCCCCTGCGGTTCGATCCCGACCGCCGTCCCGACGTCCCGGCCGATCGCCGGATCGGCCGCCGACACCAGCCCCGCGACGAGTTCGCAACTCGGATCAGCCGCCGCCAGCCGCACCACCGCAGCCCCCGTCCGCCCCGTCGCCCCGAGCACGGCCAGCTTCACGCTCATGCGATCATGTCTCGAAGTTCGGTCATCTCGCGCGCGGTCTTCCAGTCGCCCGCCCCGTTCGCGACCTCGATCCCCTTTGTCAGCGTTTCACGTGCCGCATCGGGCTGGTGGGCCTTGATCTGCGCTTTGCCCTGGTGGAAGTAAGCGGCCGAGTAGTTCTCGTCCGCTTGCAGCGCCGCGTCGAACGCTGCGATCGCCTCTTCCCACCGTTCCTGGTTGTTCAGCTCCAAGCCGACCGCGTAGTGCGCCATCGGGTCATCCGGCGAGACCGCCGCCAGCTTCTGCAACTGCTCGAGTCGTGACATGCCGCTCCCATTCGTACCGCGCTTCGGCTGGTTCGCCTAATCCCCGGTCCGCGTGACGACGTAGGCGCTGCCCAGGTCGTAGATCAGCCCGCGCGGCCCGAACTCCTGCTTGCCAAGCTGCCGGATGCGCTGCAACAGCCCGCCGGCCGCCCGCGTCGAGCCAAACCGCTGCGTCGCAATCACGTTGTATTGCTCGCGGGTTTCCTCGATCGTGGCCGCGATGCCTTGCTGCTGCAGGAACAACGCCGCCGACTCCGCCACGGCCTGCGCCTCGCGATTCCGCCGCTTCGGAATGTGTTGCACCAGGACGTAGTGCCCGTCCTGGAAGGTGTGCTCGAACAAGCCGCCCTGCTGATCCACTCGCGTCTCGCGCTGAACAACCGCCCCCGCCGCGCCGGTGCCTGACGGCACCGCGACCTGACCTGGGTTCGGCCGCTGCGTCGGCTGCGCCGGTGACGGCGATCGGCTGCCCATCTGCGGTGCCAGCGGCTGATCGGTAACTGCCTCGTCAACCGCCTCGTCGCCGGTGCCCCCGTTAGTCGCCGCCACCGCATCAGCCCGCACTTGCTGAGCCCGGATGCCGGCCTGGTAGCTGATCATCAGCAGCGCGAAGAGCACGATGCCGACGACCGTCGCCGCCATCCAGTTCAGCCGCAGGATCAGCAGCCCGTCCCGCAGGTCCAGGATCCGCTCCTCCGGCGCCGGCCGCCCGGTCGCCGCAGCGCTGCCAGTCGCGGCCGGCATTCGGGCCGTCGATGGCGGGGGCGGCGGGACTGGC
>CAZCKC010000099.1:0-13861 GCA_964499235.1 uncultured Planctomycetales bacterium
CACGGATTCACGCCGGTTAACACCGAGGCCGCGGCCGGCAGACCAAGTCGGGCCCGGAGGGAACCGTACGGGGTGCCACTGCTCTCGAGCAGTGCCGTCCCAACAAACCCTCCACGCCACCCGACCCCACTGGACCGGCACCGGAGCGGATCTTTGACAACTATATACCGCGACCAAAAGACCCCCAGGTAGGCCGGGTCAGCGACCCGCCGCATCACCGGCGGACCACACGGCGAACGCCGTGCCACAGCCGTGTCGGCCGTGGTCGAGTGGCAGTTCACCATCCGCTAGCGATAACCCCTCAAACCACCCGCCGCGAATCCAACAAAATGCAGATCGGCCCCTCGTTCACCGCCGGAATCTGCATCTCGGCCGCAAACCGCCCCGTCGCGACATCCAACCCGTGACCCCGGATCGCATGCTCCAACTGCTCGATCAGCGGCCCCGCCGTCGCCCCGTCCGCGGACCCCTCGAACGAAGGCCGCCGCCCCTTGCGGGCATCGGCCAGCACGGTGAACGCGCTAACCACCAAGACGCGCCCGCCGACCTCGCCGACCGAGAGGTTCATCTTCCCGTCGTCATCGTTGAAGATCCGCAGGTGCGCGACCTTGTCCGCGATATAAACGACGTCGCTGGCATCGTCATCCGGCGCCGCCGCCGCGTACACCAATAACCCGGTGTCGACCCGCCCGGTCACCTCCGACCCAACCCGCACCGCCGCCCGACTGACCCGCTGCACCACCGCTCGCACCGTTCGACCCCTTCAACCTGACGCTTCGAGAACAGCTCCACACCGCCGCCGCAGCCAGCTCAACGCCCCGCCGCCGGCTCTGCGGCCGGCTCCGGCGGCGGACCGACCCGCTGCGGATCGATGGCCGTCCGGCGGAAGAAGTGCTCGCCCAGCCAGGCCCGCACCAGCAGCACCGACCCGATCCCGATCGCATAGCCGACCAGCACGTCCGACGGGAAGTGGTTGTCCGTCACCATCCGCTCGACGCCCACCAGCAACATCCATAACCCAAAAAACGGCGTCGCCCGCGGAAAGAACAAGCAGCACGCTGCGGCGAATGCCGCCGCCGCACTCGAATGCCCCGACGGAAACGACGCGAACACCCCCTGGGTCGGCACCAGCAGCGGCCGAAACGTCAGGGGCCCGAGGTCTAGTTCCGGCCGGGCGCGCCCAACCCACCACTTCATCGCGTGCGTGACGATCGTGGCCAGCAACACCGCCGCCGCCAGGGCGATCACCATCCGCTTCGCGTTGTAAAACCGCGAGAACACAACGATCACCATGGTCCACAGCAAGGCCCCTATCAGGAACCGGACCGTTGACGCGGCCTCGCCGAAAGATTGGCGTTGGAGCCCCGTCTGCAGCAGCAGGCTGATGGCCAGGGTCGCGGCGATGATCCCGACCGCCTGCCATCGGCGCCGCGCCGTCGGCAGATGCGCCACCACGATCGACCAGATCCCGACCGCAAACAGCCCCTCGAGGGCCCGGACAGCGTTGAGGTAGCGGGCAGCGCCGGCCCCCTCGGTCAGCGCATCGACGACGGCCTGGTCGACCACCAGCGCCACCGGCGCCAGCGCGACCAGCAATATCGGCAGCCACCACCGCCACAGCCGCGGCGGCGTCACCGCAGCAGTGCTTCGGGATTGAGTCGGATGCGACGCCATCACGCCGCGATTGTGGCGGCCACGGCGGCGGGCGACAAGTCAGGCCGGATCGGCCGCGGCTAGTTCCGCTCGACCAGCAACTCGATAAAGGCGTCAATATCGAAGTAGTCCACCGTGCCGTCCTTGTTGATGTCCGCCCGCATGGAATTGCAGTTCGGGGCCGACGCCACGTAGCCGCTCAGGTCGGTCAGCGTCAGGACAAACGGGTCGATGTCGAAGAACGTCACGTAGCCGTCGCAGTCGAGGTCGCCAACCGGGTCCGCGGCCGTCAGCGCCGCCAGCACGTCCAGCCGACCGGACCCCGATTTCGGGTCCCAGCCACCGGCCTGAACGTCCTTGGCCGTGCCGACCAGCATGTCGGCGACCTGCTCGGCCGACAGGGAATGGTTGTAAGACCACATCAACGCAGCCGCGCCGGCCACATGGGGCGCCGCAAACGACGTCCCAGACGCCGGCGTGGCCGAGGCGCCGCTCAGCAGCAGCGAGTAGATATTCGAGCCCGGCGCGGCCAGGTCGACCTCGTTGCCGTAGTTCGAGTAGCTCGGCCACCGGTCACGCTGGTCCGTCCCCGCCACGGCCAAACAATTCGCGTAGCGGGCCGGATAAGCGACGATATTCCCCAGGTCGTTACCCGTCGCGGCTACCAGCAAGACGCCACGATTGGCCGCGTAGTTGACCGCGTTCTTCAGCGTCTGTGAGCCGCCGTAGTATTGCAGGCTCATCGAGATCACGTCGGCCCCGTGGTCGGTCGCCCAGATGATGCCGGCCGCACAGTGCGATTCGTTGCCGCTGCCGTCCGCCGCCACCACCGTCACCGGCAGGATGTACACATCCCACGCGATGCCGGCCATGCCGAGGCCGTTGTTGCCGCTGGCCGCGATGATGCCGGCCACCCGCGTGCCGTGACCATGCTGGTCGCTCGTATCGCTGGAGTCTTCGTACGTGTTCCAGCCGGCCAGGACGCGCCCGGCGAGTTCCGGGTGGTCGGCCTTCACGCCGGTATCGAGGACCGCGACGGTGACCGCGCTGTCACCGGTCGTCAGCGCCCAGGCTTCGGGCATGTTGATGTCGGCGTTCGTCGTCCCGGTCGTGCCGGCGATCGTCTGCCCCTGGTTGTCGAGGCTCCATTGCCAAGTGAAGTAGGTGTCGTCGGGCGTGATCGTCGCGATGCCGCCGACCGGGTCCACCTCGGCGTACTCGACGTCGGGGGAGGTGGCGAACGCGGCGGCCATCGACTCCACGTCGGTCCCCGGCGCGACGCGCATGCGGACAACCCGGCTCAGGGGCGTGGTCGTCGCGGCCAGGCGGCCGAACTGCTGTGGCCCGCGGTCGGCGGTCACGATCGAAGCTGGAGTGAGCGGCTCTTCCATGAGCACGCTCCATTGGCTCTTGAGGGTTTCAACGTCCGGACCGCCGGCGAGGCGGCGCGCGTTGTCGCCGGGGGCGGCGAAGGGCTGATTCGGGTCGGCCAGCCGAACCAGGATGTAATCTGCCGCGATGGCGTCGGCGTTGGCGACGACCGCGGGCGGCGTGACGTCGAGGTCGCCGCTGTCGGCCGTCGCGTCGCGGAGCAGGGCGCCGGCCGAGGAGATCACGACCGCGACGCCGACGACCAGCATTGCTCCCAGCGGACTGATTGATTCGTTATTGGCCATGGCTCGCGTCCCCCGCTGACCAGCTGGCGATTCGGGCGGGGTTCTCACCCCCCTTGCTTACCCCAATTGTTCAGACTCTCGCGGCCGGACGGCAATGCGATTTTCCCTAATTTCACGCGGGCGGTTGCAGTGGCTGGCGGGCGGCCTATTTTCGGACGAAAACGGGCCGCGGCCGGGCGGGGCGCGCTGCGGCGAGCGGGGCAACTCACGAGAAAGGGAATCCGATGCGGTCTCATCGCAAGGAACTGTGGTTCAACGTGCCCGGCCGGCGGGCGTTCGTCAACATCACCTCGGACGTCGAGCAGGCGGTCCGCGACAGCGGCGTCAAGGAGGGCCTCGTGCTGGTCAACGCGATGCACATTACGGCCAGCGTCTTTATCAACGACAACGAGTCCGGCCTGCACCACGACTACGAGAAGTGGCTCGAGGGGTTGGCGCCGCACGAACCGATCAAGCAGTACCGCCACAATGACACCGGCGAGGACAATGCCGACGCCCACCTGAAACGCCAAGTGATGGGCCGCGAAGTCGTCGTCGCGATCACGGACGGGCAGCTCGACTTCGGGCCGTGGGAGCAGATCTTCTACGGCGAGTTCGACGGCGGGCGGCGGAAGCGGGCCTTGATCAAGATTATCGGCGAATAGCAATGATTGCTGGGCGGTGGGCACCGCGCCGCGTGGGCTGAGTCAATCGGCCGGCAGGACGAGGTCGTCGTACGCCGCGGCGCTGGCGGCGAGCGTGGGGATCTCTTCCCGCTCGTAGCGGCTCACGTCGAGGGGGAACAACTCGGTGCCGCGGGGCGCGGTGAGGCGCCCACCGGCCGCCTCGATCAGGCAGGCGCCGGCCGCGATGTCCCAGAGCTTCGAGTTGGCCGACAGCGCCGCGTCGAACTGCCCGGTCGCGACGTACGCCATGTGCAGCGCGGTCGTGCCGAGGTTGCGCACGATCCACTTATCGAGCCAATTGTGGGCCAGCGCGTGGACGTCGCCGGTCGTCGTGCTGGGAATACCGACGACGTACTTGTGAGCCTTGCTGACCGAGCCGCTGGCGGGGTCCCACGGCTTGCCGTTGACGTACAACCCGCCGCCGCGGACGGCCGCGAACATGCAACCGTCAGCCGGGGCGAAGATCGCACCGGCGATCGGGTAGCCTTCGACCATGAGCCCGATGCTGGTGCACCAGTTGCCGGCCTGGCGGAGGTAGCTGCGGGTGCCGTCGATGGGGTCGATGACCCAGCAGTAGCGATCGTCCGCCGGCGGCACCGGGCCGCTCGAGGTGCTTTCCTCGGCGATGATCGCGTCCTCGGGGCGGCGTTCGGCCAGGAAGGCGACGATCGCGGCCTGCGCGGCCTCATCGGCCTCGCTGACCTCGCTGCGGTCGTTCTTGAGCCGCACGTCGCGGACGCGGCCGTAGCGGGCCTGCGCGAGATCGCCGCCGATGCGGGCGGCCTGCTCGATGAGCGCGCGAAGCGCGGCGGCTTGGTCGGGCGTCTGCAAGTCGAAGCGGGTGTCGGGCATGATCAGCGTTTCTTGGCTTTCTTCTCGCGCTTGCCGCGGTAGCGGGGCGGCGGGGTGTCGCTGGGCGTTTTCTTGGCTTTCTTGGCGGCTTCCTGCTGGGAGAGCTCGTCGGCTTTGCGTTGCAGCTCTTCGGCCTGCTCGGCCATCTTGGCGAAGGCCTTGCTGACAAAGCCGGGCGTCCGCTTGCGCTTCGGGGCGGGTTGGTCGCCGCGGGCGGCGCGGGCGGCTTTCTCGCGGTCGATCTGCCGGCGGATGATCAGTGTCTCGCAGATGCCGAAGACGTTGGTGGCGAGCCAGTAGAGCGTCAGGCCGGAGGGCATGTAATAGAACATCAGCGGAAAGATGATGCTCATCATGGCCATGATGGTCTGCTGCTGCTTCATTTGCTGTTCGAACTGCGAGGTCTTGCCGGACTCCTCGGCGTGGTTCTTGGCCTGCTCGCGCTTTTGCTGGAGGTGCGGCTTGGGCATGTACTTCTGCTGGAAGTACATGCTGACACCCATGATGATCGGCAGGATGTTGAGGTACTCGATGTTGGCGAAGACGCCGGGGAAGATCCAGCCGAGCAGCGGGATCGTCAGGTCCGCACCAAAGACGTCCTGGAAGCGCAGGAGCTGGTCGGGGCTGGAGAGGTCCTGGATCCAGGCGACGAACGGGGCGTGGCGCAGCTCGACATCCGCGTTCAGCGCCTGCCAGAGCGCGACCAGGATCGGCATCTGGATGATCATCGGCACCATGCCGACGAAGTTCGCGAGGGGGTTGACCCCTTCCTCGCTCATCAGCTTCATGATCTCCTGGTTCTGCTTCTGGCGATCGTTCGGGTACTTGTCCTTGATCGCCTGCATCTTGGGCTGGATGTGGGCCATGCCCTCCTGGGTCTTGAACATCGCGCGCTGCTGGAAGACCGTCAGCGGGTGCAGCAGCGAGCGGATCAGGATGACCAGGATGACGATCGCCACGCCGTAGTTCGGGATCCCGGCGTGAATCCAGTGCAGCAGCACGGTCATGAACCGCGTCAGCCAGTCAAAGGTGCAGACACACATCCGGTCCGCGTACTGGGCGACGATGTAGCCGAGCTGGCTCTCGTCGGCGAAGCTCGGGTTGGCTGCCGCGAGCCGGTCGGTGTCCTTCGGGCCGGCATAGATTTCCAGCCGGCGCACGCCGCTGCCCTGCGCCTCGAGCTGCAGCGGCGGCAGGATGTGACGGGCGACCATGTCGCCGGGCGCGACGCCCTTGGCGAGCTGCGGGGCGGCCACCAGCCCGGTTACCTGCGGGAAGTCGGGCATCCCCGGCGAGGCCTCCATCAACGGGCGCATGAAGAGCCCGAAGAAGCGGTTGGTCAGGCCGGTCCAGATGAGCTCCTGCTCGGGCGTCGAGGTCAACGTCGGGAGGGGCGTCTCGGGGTTCTGGCGGTGGGCGGTCGTCGCGTTGTAGAGCGTGCCGTGGTCGAAGCTCTCGGCGATCACGGCGGACTGCTGGTTATGCGCGCCGACAAAAAGCCGCCGCTGGTCCCACTGGAACTGCTCGCGCTGAATACCGACGCCGCCGTCCTGCACGAGCGTGACGGTCAGCGGCTGGTCGCTGCGGTTGCGGACTTCCAGCTCGAGCGTCAGCAGCGGGTGCTCGGGGTCGAGCCGGTAGCGCTTGATCAGCGCGAGGAGCGGCGTGTTGTCGGATTGGTCGACCAGCCGGGCGGCGAAGGCGATCGTGTGTGTATCTTCGGTGTCGGCCACGCGTTCCCAGGCGAGGTCGCCGAGCGGGTAGCGGCGGTCGTCGTGTTCCTTGATCGTGATGCGGGCGGTTTTGAACGAGCGGTGAATGACGGCGCCGCTCTCGACCGGGCGCAGGAGTTGGTACGGCTCCTCGCTCTCGGGCGACTCCCGGAACCGGAAGCGGGCGTCGGGTTCGTCGCTCTCGCGGGCGGTCAGCCAGATCGCATCGACGGCCGCGCCCTGCGGGCTGAAGCGAACTTTCAGCGGGAGCTGCCGGTCGCCGCCGAAGACGATGGGCTCGGTCGAATCCCCGCCTTGCCAGGCGTAGGTGCCGCGCCGGGGCGCCCGCAGCGTCGGTTGGTCGCTCGGGCCAGCAGCGGGATCGGCTTCGGCCGCCGCATCGCGTTCCGCGCCGTCGTCCGCAGCCTGTGGTCCGGGCGCGGTCGGGCTGTCGTCGAGGATCTCGCGTTCGGAGGCCTGGTCGCCCGGCGGGGGCGCCGGGGGGGCGGGGTCGACGACGTTGAGAATCATCAGCGTCGCGAAGTACAGGACGACCGCCCCGAGCATCGCCATGATGAGACGTTTGGTTTCCATGCGTTCCTAGCTGGCAGCCGCGGCGCGCGCCCTTCGGCGGCGGGGGGCGTACGTGTCGTCGACGGCCACCACGCGGCCGTTGGTGGCCGACTTGCGAACTGCGTCCAGCGTGCGCATTAGCCGCAAGGTCTCGCGCGGCTGGACGGCGAGCTTGGCCTTGCCCTTCAGCACGTCCCGCAGGTTGCGATAGAGGGCGTGCCAGTCCTCGACCGGCTGCTTGCGCTGCGCGGTGCGGACCCGGCCGTTGCCGGACGCCCGCACCAGCTCGCCGACGCCGTCTGCAACCCGCAGGCCGCCGTTGGTGCCATTGATTCGCCAGACGAGCGGCTGCCGAACAAAGGCCGCGTGCATGACCTCGATCGTGGCGGTAACGCCGCCGGCGAAGTTGAGCACGACGAGGAACTGGTCTTCGGCGTCCTGGCTCCAGCGGCGCGACTTCAGGACGGCGTAAACGGTTTCAAGCGGCTGCGGCACCAGCTGAAGCACCTGGTCGCAGTAGTGGGGCCCGAAATCAAGAAGGACGCCACCGCCGTAGGCCGCTTCGCTGCGCCACCCCGGACGAAACGATTTTACGCCGAACGTCCGCATGAGGTCGGAAAAGACCCAGTCGCTGATGCGGACGTCGAGAATCTCGCCGAGGTCGCCGCCGGCCGTGATTTTCTGGATCAGGCGGTAGTGGCCGTCGTAGCGGCGGTTTTGGAAGGTCATCAGCGGGCGCTGGTGCTTTTCGGCCGCGTCGAAGAGGCGTTGGGCCTCGCGTTCGGTGCGGGTGATGGGCTTTTCGCAGAGGACGGCCTTGCCGGCCTGGAGGGCGGCGAGGGTCGGCTCGACGTGGGCGTGGGAGGGGGTGGCGATGACGACGGCGTCGAGGGCGTCGTCCTGGAGAAAGGCCTTGAGGTCGCCGTAGGTCGGGCAGCCGATCTCGCGCTCGGCGTCTTTGCGGCAGGCGGGGGTGATGTCGAAGACGCTGTGCAGCTTGAGGCCGGGGAGTTGCTTGACCGCGGCGGCGTGCCAGCGGCCCATGGCGCCGAAGCCGGCGATCCCGAAGTTGAGTGGCACGCGCACGCTCCTGTGCTCACACGGGGGATTTTCCGCCGAAAACCGTGGCGGCGGACGAACCGCGGAGTGTAGCAGGGGTGGAGGCGGCTGCCAATTCGGGCGGGGGGCGGCGGGCTGCATTTACGCCCGGCAGGTGGCTGTCTATGCTGAGCGGTTTGACACGAGTCAACCACCGATCGGTCGCAGGAGCTCGGCATGGGTCTGATGGACGGCAAGCAGGGGCTGGTTTTCGGGGTGGCGAACGACCGCTCGCTGGCGTGGCACATTGCCAGCCAGTGTCACGAGCAGGGGGCGGTGATGGGCTTCACGCACCTGCCGCCGCCGAAGATGGAACGGCGGGTGCGGCTGCTGGCGGAGCCGATCGAATCGCCGTGCATCGTGCCGTGCGACGTGACCGATGACGAGCAGATTACGGCGGCGTTCCAGGCGGCGCACGAGGCGATGGGGCCCTTGGATTTCGTGGTGCACTCGATCGCGTTCGCGAGCCGGGAGGCGCTGTCGAACCCGTTTTACCAGACGAGCCGGGCAGACTTTTTGCAGGCGATGGACGTGAGCGCGTACTCGCTGGTGGCGGTGTGCCAACGGGGGCTGCCGTTCATGAACGAGGGGGCGAGCGTGCTCTGCCTGACGTACATGGGCGGGGTGAAGGTGATCCCGGGGTACAACCTGATGGGGGTCTGCAAGGCGACGATCGAGTCGTCGATGCGGTACCTGGCGGCGGAGCTGGGGCGGGAGAGGCAGGTGCGGGTGAACGCGCTGTCGGCCGGCCCGGTGCAGACGCTGTCGGCGATGGGGGTGGGGGGCTTTCACAAGATGCTGGAGCACTACCCGACGAAGGCGCCGCTGGCGCGGAACATCAGCGGGTCGGAGGTCGGCAAGAGCGGGCTGTACCTGCTGAGCGACCTGGCGAGCGGCGTGACGGGCGAGACGCATTACGTCGACGCGGGGTACAACATCATCGGGTGGTAGCGGGGGGTCGCGGCGGGAGTGGCGCTTGAGCATGGCTGGTTCTTTGCCGTCGGAGCGCATGCGCTGACTGATTGCCCGGGAAGTTTCCGCAGCATGTCCTGAAACTTCCCGATCTGCCGTTTCAGAGCCCGAACGAAGAGGGGCGGCGGTGAACCGAACGGAGCGGGCTGGGTTCACAGCGCGGCTGGCGGCCACGCTGGCGCTGGTGCCGGTGGCGCTCGGGTCGCTGTGTTTAACGGTTATCTGGTGGGACCAGATCGAGGACCTAACGGGGTGGAGCGACGGGGGGCTGATCGCAGTCACGTTGGGAGGGCCGTTCCTGGTTGTCTACGTTGGCTGCTGGTTGGTTTGGCGGCACAGCTTCAGTGTGCGGCCGCGAGCGCGGCTCGCGCGGTGGGGCTATTTGCTGTTCGCGATCATCGCGCTGGCGTTGGCTGGGCAGGTCATCCGGGCGCTGGATGCGGAGGAAACGGATTTCTTGGAGATGCTGGGGGCGCTCGGGGCGGTCTTCACAACGCCGCTGTTGTTGGGTGGGGGGTTGTTGCTGCTGGCGAGCATGACGCCGCGGGTGGAAGCGCGGGGGGTGGTGCCGTGTCCGGCGTGTGGGGTGGATTTGAGTGCAGGGCGGTCGTGCACGTGTCCGGCGTGTCAGCGGACGTGGGCGCTGAGCGAGTTGGCCGCGGCGGCGGCGGTGCGGGAGGCGCTCGGGCTAGCGGAGGAGGGCGAGCTGTCCAACACCGCGTCGAGTGATGATGCGAGCGCGAGGGGTGTGGTGGCCGATGCGCGGGTCAGCTGACGAGCGGGCGCGGCCGGTGCTGCTTGGCGGGGTGGTGCTGATCGGCAGCGCGGTGGCGGCGCTGGCGCTGGCCGTGTTATTCCTGATCAACGCCGGGCGAGTTAGCGTGACGTTCCGCGCCTGGTCGAGCATGGGGTTGGTGGCATTGTCGGCGAGCTTGCCGGCGGTGGTGGCATATGTCGGGCTGCTGGGGGTGCTGGGGTCGATGGTGAGCGGCGCGGAGGTGGCGCGCAGGCGGATGTGGCAGCGGGCGCGGCGGCACATGCTGCTGGCGGTAGGGGGGATGGCGGCGGTCGTCGGGGCGCTGGTTGTCGTGCGGGGTGAGGAGGAGGGGTTCTGGTCGGTGGCGGTCCTCGGGCCGGCGGTGTTCTGGCTGGTGTATGGCGTGTGGCTGTTGCCGAGGCAGCTGCGGCGGCTGGGCGGTGGGGGGCGGAGCGCGGGTGAGATGTTGTGCCCGCGGTGCTCCTATAACCTGCGAGCGCAGACGGTGCCGCGGTGTCCGGAGTGCGGGACGGTGTACACGCTGGGGGAGTTGATTTGACCAACCCTAACGGGCGGGGAGGGGTCCGTAATAGGGGTTGCGTCGCGGGTGGCGGTGGCGCGTTGGCAAATGTTACCAGAACTTCGCATGCTTTGAGATAGCCATGAGTACGCTGGTCCTGCCCAACTTTGATCGCGACTTCAAGCCCGTGTTCGGGATGCTGCACCTGCGGCCGTTACCCGGGGCGCCGCGTTACGACGGCGAGCTGAGCCGCGTGCGCGATGCGGCGCTGGCGGACCTGCACGCGCTGGAGGCGGGCGGTGTCGACGGATTGATCATCGAGAACTTCGGCGACGTGCCGTTCTATTCACGCCAGGTACCGGCGCCTGTTGTTGCGCATATGACGGCCGTCGCGGCGGCGATTCGGGCGGCCAGCAAGCTGCCGCTGGGGATCAACGTGCTGCGCAACGATGCGCTGGCGGCGCTGGGGATTGCGCACGCGATCGGGGCGGAGTTCGTTCGGGTCAATATCCTGACCGGCGCGCGGGTGACCGACCAGGGCGTGGTCGAGGGGCCGGCGTGCGAGCTGCTGCGCTGGCGGCGGCAGCTCGGCGCGGAGCACATCCGCATCTTTGCCGATGTGAACGTGAAGCACTCGACGCCGCTCGGGCAGCGGGTGTCGCTCGAGGACGAGGTTCGCGACACGCTGGGGCGCGGCGGGGCGGACGGCGTGATCGTGACGGGACGCGGGACCGGGATCCTGACCGATGTCGAGGACGCGCAGCGGGCCTCGTCGGCGGCCAGCGACCTGCCGGTGCTCGTCGGCAGCGGGGTGTCGATCGACACGATCATGGACTTCGTGCCGCACGCGGACGGGTTCGTGATCGGGACGGCCTTCAAGGCCAACGGCGACGTGGATGAGCCGGTGGATATTGACCGGGTGTCGCTGCTGATGCGGCGGCTGCGGGGCTGAGCTCAGGAGGCCGGCTCGGCGGACGGCGTTTCCGACTCGTCGGTCGTTGCGGTCTCGACGAGGTCGGCCAACGCCTCCGCGCTGAACAGGCGCGTGAAGACCGGCATCGTGCGGACCTCCTCGGCTAGCGTCGGATCGAGTGCCAGCGCGGTGCGGAGGGCGGACGCGGTCTCTTCCGGCCGCGAGGCCTTGGCCTGCGCGAGGGCGAGCAGGAAGTGTGGCGTCGCCCGGGTCGGGTAGGAGGCGATGGCTTCTTCGAGGTAGCCGATCGCGGCGGGCAACTCTTCGCTGTTGATGGCGACGGTGGCGAGCGATTCCCAGGCGTAGGTGAAGCCACGCTCACGTTCGAGGGCTTCCTCGAAGTGCCGGACCGCGGTGGCCGGATCGCCGGCGCGGAAGGCGAGCACGCCGAGCTGGTGCCAGGCCTCGGGGCGGGTCGGCGTGCGAATGACCAGCGTCTGAAGGCGCTCGTCGGCCGCCTCTTCGTCGCCGGTGCGGGCGAGTGCGCGGGCGTACCAGCACTGCACGTCGTAGTCGGCGGGGTAGGCCTCGGCGAGCTCGGCGAGCGAATCGATCGGCATTGCGCTGGAGCCGCGTTCGAGTTGCAACGCCGCCCGGGCCCAGGCGGGCGTCGGCGCGAAGTAATCGTTGGTGTCCTGCGGCAAGGACGCCAGGACGACTTCGAGGACCGTCCAGCGTTGGAGCTTAACCAGCGCGCGGAGCGCGGCCACGCGGTCGGCCGTGAGGACGGTGGGCCAGTCGGGCACGGGCTGGAGAGCGGTGTCGGCGGCGCCCAGGTCACCGACGGCGGCGTAGGCGCAGAGCTGGAGGGTCTTGGTGGTTGCCGGCGGGGCGGCTTCCTCGCTGAGTGCGGAGACCAGCGTCAGGGCCCGCTGGGGGGTGTCCTGGCCGAGGTGAAAGCGGGCGGCCGCGATGTAATAGCGGGTCGGATCGACGCTCGCGGGGAGCGCGGCAATCAACCGCTCGGCGGCGGCCGGCCGCTGGAGGAATTCCGCGACGATCGCGGTCTGGAGCGCGACATCAGGCGGCCAGGCGTCGGGCGGGTGGGCATCGACCCGCACAAGGACGCCCTCGGCCGCATTTAAATCGGCGATCTCGATCAGGCCGACGGCGTTGTTCCCCAGGGCGGCCGCGAGTTCGGCGCGGATCATGGCGACATCGGCCGCGAGATCGCGTGGGTGTTGGGGGGTTGGCGGTTCAGGTTCGCGGGTGACGGGCGGCTCGCCCGGGGCGGGCGCAGCGTTGGTCGTCGCGGTCTCCTGGTCGAGTTGGGGCTGGGGAACGGGCGCGGGGTTCGCGGTTTCCGTCTGCATCTCGTCGACTTGTGCCGCGAGTGCGGCCACGGAGCGCTCGACGGAGTTGATCCGCTGCCAGATGATCACGCCGCCGAGGATGACGAGTAGTGCGACGACGGCGAGGAGCGTGGCCGCGAGGATGAGCAGCCGTTCGAATTGATGAGGGTTGACGCGCGGTTCGCGTTCCATGGGGTTTACTCCTTGCCGCGCGGCGGTTGGTCGTCGGGCGGGGGCGATTCGGCGTCGGGCGGCTCGGAAGTGGCGGCGGCGATCTGCTCGTCGCTGAGGCGGTACTCGGACCAGGCGTCGTGGTACTCAGAGGCATTGCCGCCGACCTCGGTCTTGCGGAGCTGGCGGCCGATACGCAGCACGAAGTAGACGGCAACCATGAAGAGCACCAGCAGCAGGATGGCGGCGAGGCTTGCGGTCATGAGGTAGAGCGCGTCGTTGAACTCGGGGGCGTCGGCCGGCGTGGCGGGCGGTGGGCTGGCAAGGATGAGGAACATCGGCACCGCTTCGGGGTGGTGTCAGGTTTCCAAGTGTTTCCGTGGGTGGTGGTCGAGCTTTTCGGCGAGCTGCTCAAGCAAGTGGCGGCTCGCGTCGTCGAGCGTTTTCGGTACCTCGATCTTCACCACGACGTAGAGGTCGCCGTGGCGGTCGCCGGGCAGCGGCATACCGCGACCGCGCAGCCGCAGGCGGGCGCCCGAGCTGGTCCCCGGTGGGATCGTCAGCGTCGCCTGCCCGTCGAGCGTCGGGATCGTGATCTTCGCGCCGAGCGCGGCTTCGGTGATCGTGAGCGGGACGTCGAGGTAGAGATCGTCGCCCTCGCGCCGGAAGTGCGGGTGCGGCGGGACGCGCACCGTGACGATCAGGTCCCCGCGTCCGCCGGGGCCGACATGCCCCTTGCCGCGCAGCCGGATCTTCTGCTGGTCGCGCACACCGGGCGGGACGCGGAACTCGATCCGTTCGCGTCCCGAGGGCGAGTCGGTCGCCGCCAACACGACGGTGCGGTTGGTGCCGTGGATGGCTTCCTCGAACGAGACCTCGACCCGGTGCTCGAGGTCGGCCCCGGGCGGGGCGGGCGGTGGGAGATCGGAAGAGCGTCGTGTAGGGAA
>CAZCKC010000100.1:0-5844 GCA_964499235.1 uncultured Planctomycetales bacterium
TGGCCGATGGCGTTTTGACCTTGTTTTGAAGGGTCAAACCGGGGTTGCGTCTCCTCGGATCGGACCACGACCGCAGAAAGCAGTGGGGGTTCAATATGCCCTGCACCACTGACGATGGTGGCGATACCCCATCGGCGCTCTCGGTCAGGGTGACTGGAAGGCGCTGCGGGGACAGCAGCGCGTCGTTGAGATGAGCGAACCGGACGAGAGCCTTCGAGAGATCGACGTCTGGAGTTAGCGGCCAGGAATTCTGGCCGAAGGAGACCGCGTTGATCGACTCTCGCTGTACCTGTCGCGACGCGACCACCCAGATGAGCGGATCGCGGCCGCGCTGGATGAGATGATGAAGGAACTGCCGTGGTGATCGGGCTGGACATCTTTCGCGCGGATTTCGACGCGTATGCGGACCGCTACCTGCTCATCGGTGGGGCGGCCTGTGATCTGCTCTTGGACGAGGCTGGTTTGACGTTCCGTGCTACCAAGCACCTGGACAGTTACGCGTCACGCAGCTGAATCGCGAATGAACTGCAGCTGACAAAGCGTTCACCCCGGCCTGCCCAGAAGCCGGGGAGCACTGCCACGACTCACGTCGGTCTGCACGGCCGGCGCGGAACAGGCCGCGCCGTCTGATCTGTCCACATCTCAGCGGGCGGTCATGTACGCCGCCAAGCGTAAAACCGCGAGGGGCCTTGGCGGACCTGCCAATCGGCTTCACGCATGATCTCGCGGCAGCGCGGGACGGTCATGCCGCGGCTGTCTTCCGTGCGTTCGCTGGTATCGCGCGGGTTGGCGCCGACTTCGGCCCAGAACAGGTTGGCCCCCGCGGCGGCGCCGAGGGCATTGGGCTCATGGGTGCAGATGCCGGGGATGCTCAGCGGCAACACCACGCGACAGACGGCGAGAATGTGCGCCATCCGCGCCTCGCTGACCTGGCCGAGCGGCGCGAGCTTCGTATCGGGAATCACGATGCGGCGCGCAGAGCCACTGTAGACGGGTTCCGCCTCCCGCGTGATCAGGAGCTTCTCGGCCAGTTCCTCCGGCGTGTGCTCGGGACCAACGGGTTCCAGGCAGGTGCCGAGGCTCAGGCCGGCTGCGTGGATCGCCCGGAACGTCGCGAAACGCTGCTCCACCGGAATCTTCGTGGCCGCGCCTTCGCCGAGCCGCACCGCGTGATACACCCCGGCGAACCCCGCTTGCTTCAACTCGTGCGCTTCGTCCACGTCGAAATCGCCGATGTTGGCGATGAGCGTGGTCTCCGGCCTCAGGGCAGTCCGCACGGCCACGCCGTACTCGAGGAAGCGCCGAAACGGCAGGATGCCCGTCGCCATCAGGAACACGGCGTTGGCCCCGTCCGCCTCCAGCTTGCACGCCCGCGCGACGACGTCGTCGACGTCGAACTCGTGCTGTTCGGTGAAGATTTCGTGGCACTGGGCGAAGGCGCAGAACAGGCAGTTCCGCGGACACGGGCCGACATTCACCGACATCTGGCCGTGCACCTCGGATCGGCCGTCGCAGGCGCGCTCCGACAGGCGCCGGGCCGCCGCGATCAGCAGCGCGGACTCGGCCGAGAAGGTCGGAATGCGGAACAACGCCGCCACGTCTTCCGGATCGCCGATCGGGGTACCCTGTTCGGCTTCACCGATGGCGCGCTGCACGTGCGTGTCGACCTGTGTCGCTAACATCCGCGGACACCTCCCTGCTGATTCGAGTCGGCCCAGCCCGACGTTAGAACGCGGTCCGGGCAACGTTCACCCAACTCCCTGTTTACGGATGACCGATCCGCGCGTCAACCGGGGCACCGCGCTGCCTGGTCGCCGTTGAATCGCCGAATAACCCGTCGTCCCAGAAAAGTTCTCCTCAAAGGCGGGCGCCGAGGGAGCCGCCGGCGTCGATCCCGCGGCCGCACCTTTTTGCGGATGCCACGGCGTGGTGAGCCGCCTAGGATCCGAACGAGGACGGCCGGTACGGCGTGGCGACTGGAATCCACCGCCGTGGGGCACTCGTCCCGCCCGCCCAGTAAAGAGGGAGTCACGAGATGTCCGATCAGGCTGCCACGCAATCTCTCCCCCGCCGGCTCGCCAACCGGGTGGCGCTGGTAACCGGTGGCCTGTCCGGCATCGGCCGGGCGGTCGCACAGCGTTTCGCTGCCGAAGGCGCCCGCGTGGCCGTCAATCACCGCAAGCCGGACGATCCACGCTGCGCTGAAGTCCGAGCCGCACTCACGGCCCCGGCACACGTCGATGATGAGGCGGTGCTGATGGTTGCCGGGGACGTATCCAAGGGCGCTGATGCGGAACACATCGTCGCCGAGACGGTGCGGAAGTGGGGGCGGCTCGACCTGCTCGTCAACAACGCGGGCATTCAGGTCGAGCGTCCCAGTCACGAGCTGTCGCCGGAGGACTTTGACAAGGTGGTCAACGTCAACCTGCGCGGCGCCGCGCTGTGTTCGCTCGCGGCCATTCGACAATTTCGCACGCAGGCGGGGGGCGGCGGTGTCATCCTGAACAACTCGAGCGTGCACGAGATCATCCCCAAGCCCGGCTTTCTCGGGTATTCGGTGTCCAAGGGCGGGTTGCGGAACCTGACGCGGACGCTCGCGCTCGAGTACGCGGCGGAAGGGATTCGCGTCAACGCGGTTGCTCCCGGCGTGGTCGATACGCCGATGAACGAGTCGCTGGCCGACGACGAGGCCCGCCAGGCGGTGCTCGCGCACATCCCACTCGGGCACATCGCCCGGCCGGCAGACATTGCCGCGATCTTCGCGTTTTTGGCCACGGACGAAGCCGCATGCATCACGGGCCAGACGATCTTCGTGGACGCCGGGCTGACCATGTACCCCGGGTTTCGGGAGAACTGGTCATCCGACTAGATCGGCGTGCGGGGCCCCGCCAGGAAGGAGAACGATTTGTCGTCGATGGAAGCAGCCCGCGGACTGACGGACGAGGCGTTTGAGCGCTCCGTCGATCTCCTGCGGCGCAATGCAACGCCACAGGGTTTCGTCGCCTCCGGTGAACGACACGGCCCGAACTATTATGCCGTCTGGGGCCGGGACGGGTCGATCTGTGCGATCGGGGCCCTGTTCAGCGGCGATGAAACGGTGCGGCAGGCTGGGGTCACGACGTTGCACAATTTGGCCCGCAACCAGGCGGAGAACGGTCAGATCCCCTCTTACATGCTGCTCGACGAGACGGACGAGATCACCGACGTCGTCTATGGCGGGTTGGGAAATGTCACGACGATCGATTCGAACCTGTGGTTCCTGGTCGCCGCCCAGACGGCGTTCAGCAAGGCGCACCGCAGCGAGTTCATCAACGACGACTTCATGACGGTGTACCAGCGGGTCTTCCGCCACTTGCGTTCGCTGGATTCGGACTCGTGCGGCCTGCTCGAAATCCCGGTTGCGGGCGACTGGTCGGACATCCTCGACCGGTCCTATCACGTGCTTTACGACGAGGTGTTATGGTACCGAGCGCTAAAGTGCGCTGCTATTCTGAGCCGGCAACGCAAGCGCACCGCGGACGCCGACGACTTCGAGCGACGCGCGGCGATCGTGGAACGCCGGCTTAACAGCCAGTTCTGGTGGACGCCGGAGGCGATGCGGGGCTGCATCGAGCAGTATTTCCTGGCCAACCCGATTCCGACCGATGAGGAGCTACCCTGGTACCAGAGCCACCTCAAGCCCTTCTGCAACCATTGGTACCACCGGTTCGATGCCTTCGCGAACGTGCTCGCCGGCCTGATGGGCATCGCGCCGCCCGAGCGGATCGAGCAGATCCTCAAGCGGATCGACGAGCGCGGTCTGACCCGGCACCATCCCCTGCAGGTGCTCGACCCCGTGATCGAGGAAGGCGACGCTGATTGGGATCAGGTCTACGCGAAGAAAGAGCCGGCCTATGCCTATCACAACGGCGGGATCTGGCCGTTTGCCGGGGCGTTCTGGGTGGTGCTGCTGGCCCGTCAGGGACACGCCGAACAGGCCGAGCGGGCCCTGGGCCAACTCGCCGGGTCGCTCCGGGCGGCCGCCGATGATGAAGACGCCTGGGCGTTCTACGAGTACTTCACCGGCGACGCGGGCCAACCCGCGGGCCATCGCCTGCAGAGCTGGAACGCGGCCACGTACATCATGGCCTACCGCGCGGTGTATGACGGCGAGTATGCATGCTTCAGCAAGCTGGAGACTTGACTCGCCCCCTCAGGTGTCGATCGACGCGAACAGCGTATTGAGCGATTCCGCCAGCGTCGGATGGCTGAAGACGCCGTCACGCAGCGCGCTGGCGGTCAGCCCGCCCAGCATGGCGATCTGGATCATGGCCGCCACCTCGCCCCCCTCCGGGCCGAGAATCGCTGCGCCCAGGACCCGGTCGGTGTCGGCGTCGATCACCGCCTTCATCATGCCCCGCGTCTCGTCGATTTCCAACGCTCGGGCCGAGTGGGTCATCGGCATGCGCGCGACCCGCACGCGCTTTCCCGCGGACTGTGCCCCCTGCTCGCTCAGGCCGATCCGGCCCAGCTGGGGGTCGATGAAAACCGTGTACGGAACGAGCCGGCCAGCGGTCGTTCGCACCCCACCATCGAGCAGGTTGGCCTGCAACACCCGGAAATCATCGTACGAGATGTGGGTAAACTGCGGCCCGCCTTTCACATCGCCGACGGCGTAGACGCCGGAGACGGTTGTTTCCAGGTGCTCGTTGACGCGCACGAAGCCCCGGTCATCCGCTTCGATCCCCGCCGCCGCGAGGGCCAACTCGTCGGTGTTCGGCTTGCGCCCCGTCGCCACGAGCAGATGCGAGCCGCCGATCGTGGTCTCACCCGCTGACGTGTCCAGCATCAAATTCAAGTCGCCCGCTTTGCCGCGCACGGCCGTGGCCTCGGCGGACAGGTGCAGCGTGATCCCGTCTTCCCGCAGGATCTCGTGAACGGCCTCCGCAACGTCGGCGTCCTCGCGTTCCAGGAGCTGTGGTCCCCGTTGCACGATCGTCACGTCTCTGCCGAAGCGGCGGAACATCTGCGCGAATTCCAGCCCCACATACCCACCCCCGAGAACGATCAGGTGCTGTGGCAGCGTGTCGAGCTCCATGATGCTGGTCGAGTCCAGATAGGGCACGTCGCCAAGCCCTGTGATCGGCGGGATCAGCGGGCGGGCGCCGGTGTCGATCACGATCGTTTCGGCCGCCAGCTTGCGCTCGCCGCCGTCTTTCATCTGGACGGTCAATTCATGCGGGGCCGTAAAGGCGGCCGTACCGCGGATCAGCTCTACGCCGGTATCGACGAGGCGCTTTTCGCTGCCTTCGCGGAACATCTGGACGATATCGCGTTTCCGGCGACGTACGACATCCCAGGTTGTCTCGGCGGGGCCGCCCTCAACACCAAAGTCACCACTGCGAGCAACGACGTGGGCCGCCCGCGCACTGGCGATAAGCGTCTTGGTGGGGGTGCAGCCGTCGTTCACGCAGGTCCCGCCGACGTGCCGGCGCTCCACGAGCGCCGTGCGCCGGCCGGCTCCCGCCAAGGCGCCCGCGAGTGGGCTGCCGCCTTGTCCCGAACCGATTATGATCGCGTCGAATGTGTCGGGCATTGGTTGCGCTCCCTGATCGCAGCGCAAGATGCTATCCGCCCATGGGGGGTTTTCAATTCGTCATCCGCCGGGTGAAGCACGCCGGCGACCGAGCCCTGGATGCACTCCGACCCCCGCCAGGCCGGCACACGGCCCCCGAAGGCAGCGCGACACACCGGGAACCCAGACGACCCGCCCGCACCACCCACGTCGTGAGGCGCGGTGCGGTGTTACCGAACCCCAACTGCTCGACGCCCGTTACCGCGAGGGGCGGGTCGGCCTGTCGCCCG
>CAZCKC010000100.1:5944-8613 GCA_964499235.1 uncultured Planctomycetales bacterium
CCGGCTTCGGCCGCACGGGCGGATCGCCGCTGTTCGCCACCCCTTGCGCTGAGTAGCTGCCGGCGCCGGCTTCAACGCCGCGCGACAACCTCGCGACGGTTCATGTTGGGCTGTGTTCCCCGTCCCCCTGCTCGCCCGGCTTCGCCTGAACGCGCCTGTTCTCGTGACGGCTCAGGTACCATTGACCGACTAAGGGATTGATGATCAACGTGACGAGCACCAAGGCGAATGCGACGCACACGAACAGTTGTCGATGCTGGTAATCTTCCGGTAAAGCCAACAACATGGCGACCGTCAGCGCTCCTTTCAGCCCCGCAATATTGATGGCATGCAGACCGTGCGCCGGTATTCGCCAGCGCGTCGGCGCCAGCAGCAGCGCTCCGCCGTAGACGCCGACACCCCGCGCCACCAGTAGCAGGACGGCCAGCGCCGGCACCGCTAGCCACGCGAGGTTCCAATCGTGCCCCCCGATCATCACGCCGAGCACGAAGAACAGGATGGCAGTGACGACGGTGTCCACGACCTCCCAGAACTGGAAAAAGAACCGGTCTTGCTCGGTTCGTTGCGATGACGGCTGGTCGTGGTCCTCACGCCGATGCAGGGTTGACAACGTGACGGCTGCGGCCATCACCGCGATCACGCCCGAGACATGCAAGAACGACTCCGCGAGGAAAAAGGTCAAGTAGACCGTAATCACTGGGATGAGGGCCCCGATGACCGGGTCGTGCAGCGCCCGCCACCGCCACAGCAACTGATTCCCGATCCAGCCGGCGATTGCGCCCACCGAAAGACCGCCGACCATTACCAAGGCGAATCCCAACAAAGGCCAATCCACGACGAGGGCGGGACGGTCAAACACCCGCGCGCTAATGATACCGAATAGAACCAGCGCGCTGCCATCGTTGAACATCGATTCGGCTTCGATGAGCGTGCGCAACCTTTCGGGCAGTTGCAGCCGTTTGCTGATGGCAATGATGGCCAGCGGATCCGTGGGTGATAACGCGGCGGCCAACAGCAGGGCGTCGGCCCAAGCGACGTCCAGCAGCCAACGCAATCCAAAAGCCAGAACCGCGAGCGTGAGCAGGAGGCCGCCGGTGGCAAGCAGAGCTGCGTCGACCGCCACCGACCGCAGCCGCTTGAACCGGAACTTTCGGCTGGCCTTGAAAATGAGCACCGGCAGGAACACGTGAAACGTCACTTCCGGTTCCAGCGTGAGCCTTGGTAAGGCCGGCCAATCGGTGGCGTGCGCCAGCAACCCGTATCCCACTCCCGCCAGCAAGACCCAGGTGACCGGTGGGATCACCGCATCACGGGCGTAGTGCCGCAGCGCGCTCACCAGCAGCAGCAAGGCACAGCCGAGCGTCAGTAAACCAACAATCGCGGGTCCTCCAATGTGACGTGGCATTCACCCAATGCGGCCCGCTGAGCATCCGGCGGCACGCCATCCCGGCACGAGCCCGGAGCTTTTCTGATCGTACACTGCCCACACTTACCGATGGCGTGACAAGCCCGTTACCCTTACCTGGCGTCCGGATCGCGTCCAAAGGACAACCCGTCGCCGTGACCGACTACGGCAGCAAGTGCACGCACCGTTGGCCGTGGACTTTGCACGCTGGAGGTGGCGGCTCGCTCTCCGAGCCGCCTTCACAAACCCAAGACCAGTCCCCCGTCCGCGCCGCCGAAGGATCATCATCATGCAGCGCGCCGCCGACGTTCTTAGCCGCTCAACGAAAATCTTGGACTGGTCTGCAAAATAGCGGGTCGGCGGCCACCCGGGGAGTGCCGCGTTTGCTTGAAAGCCTCGGACACTTCGATCGCGTCATCGGGTCGCGCGTCGTTCGTAATCCCCATCCGCGAACGCGTAGCGGATGGTGCCCGGGCAATCAATCACGAACATCGCCAGGGCCGGCAACTCCCACCTGCCAGACGCGCTGGCCTTGCCCACAACCATGCAAACCCGAAGCACTTCTCGCGTGTCGCGTCACCCACTGCGACGTGTAACTTGTTAGCCATTCCCGTCTCGATACCCACAGGAGGCGTAGCGATCGGCCGCGCAGTGCCTATTTGCCGCCGCAAGGATTGCAGGGATTCGCGGCCTGCGCGGTCTTTCGCCCGCACGGATTGCAGGGGTTCGCCGCTTTGCCACCGCACGGGTTGGCGGCCTTGTCACCGCAGGGGTTGGCGGCGCCTTCGGGAGCCTGGTCGCTGGCGAAGATGCTCACGTCGACGGCGATCGACTCGCTGATCTTGGAGCCGACCACCCCTTCGAAGCCCTTGATCCGGTGATCCGGCAGCGGCACCCGGAATTCGGCCCGGACGGCGAGTAGATTGCCCGGCCGCTTGGTCTTCGTCTTTTCGCTCTCCTCGAGATAGACGATGCGGGCCGGAATCTCGCGGCGCTTCGTCACGCCGTTCACCGTCAACGGGCCGATTAGCGTGACATCGTACGTCGAGAAGCCGTCACCGCGCTTCACCAGCTTCAGATCTTGCGATTCGGTGACAGTGAACTTGATGTGCGGATGGGCCGCAGCGTTGAGCCAGGCCGCGCTCTGCATGTGTTCATCGCGGAGCGGGATGCCGGTGTCCATCTGCTTGACGGGCACGGCCACCGAGCCGCGGAGCCCCTTGCGCGCATCGGCCGGGTCGAAGACGAGATAGCCGGACAGGGC
>CAZCKC010000100.1:8713-13728 GCA_964499235.1 uncultured Planctomycetales bacterium
CCGCAGGGATTCTGCTGCGCGTGGGCGTTGAGCGTCATCATCGCCAGAATCGTGAGGGTGCCGTAGAACAACTTGTGATTCATCATGGTGCGTCCTTTCTGTGGGATTCGAATGTCGAGGTTCCGTTGATGTCGGTTCGAGATCGGGGGGCAGCCCGATCACCACCACGCGTCGGAAGACTCGGCCGCGCGGCGCTGGTCTGCCTGCTGGTCGGGGCCCCAGGGGTCGAACGCTTCGCCGTCCCGGCTCAACTTGCTGGCGCACGGGTTGCACGGATTGGCGGCCTTCTCACAGCATGGGTTGACGGACGCCGAAGCCGTGGCAGCGCCCGGGTTCTGAACGGCGGGCGTCGGGGCGTTAGAGAAGCCGGCGTGGGCACGGTTGCTTGTGGTGCAACCTACAAACAGCGCGGGGACGCTGCCGATTATTAGCAGCAGGATCATCCGGGATACGGTTGGCATGTCGAACAAGGCTCCTCTCAGGTGCGGTAATTCAGTCGGCTCATGCCTCAGTGGATTGGGGCGACTCCTGGCGCGCCGGGGCACAGCAGGCGGCGGCGGACAACTTCTTTGTCAGCCACCACCCCCCGAGGAACAGCCCCCATAGCGGCACAACCACGCTAGCGACGGAAATAACGTGCTTGTCGAACAGGCCCTGGGGGGTCGGAAGCAGCCCCAGCCGAAACTCGTCGCGGCGCACGGTCTCGTAGCGCGGCTCGGCGGGCGCAAACATGCCGGTCCCCGCGAGCGGATCGCTCGGATCGGCCGGCACCTCGACGCGCTCGACAACGGTAAACTTCGTGTACGCGTCGCCGCCGGTCGCCTGCCAGGTAATCAGCATGGCGGTCGTGATCAGGACGGGCACGGTCCAGGTGATAATCGTGCGCCTCTTCATGGGTTGGTCTCCGACACGTTTTGCCGAGTCAGTCAGTCGATGTCCTTGGCGCAACGGAAGCCGACGTTGTTGAACGCGTGGTTAGGCGGGCTCGCGCCGCGGTAGTGGCTGTTGTAGGCGGCGCAATAGTCGGGATTACAGAACCAGCTGCCGCCGCGGGCGACGCGATGTTTTCCCGTGGCCGGGCCCCGCGGGTTCGCAGTCGGGCTCGTTGCGTAGTAATCAGCGGCATACCAGTCGGCAGTCCACTCCCAGACGTTGCCGATCATCTCGTGGAGGTCCGCCTCGTTCGCCGCGAACGTAGCGACCGGCGTCGTCGTGAACGACCCATTGATGCGCTGCCGGGTTTGCGGAAAGGTGCCGCGCCAGACGTTGGCCGGTACGAAGCGATCGACAGAAGACGCGCCTCGCGACACATGCCGCCCGTGCCGGCCGTGGTCAGCAGCGCTGGGATGTGAGGCCTCAACGAGCGGCACGCCGCCAGGGTCCTGCGTTTGGCCCTGTTCATCATCCCGCGAATGACCAGGTGGATGACGATGGTCATCGGCCCTGGATTCGGGCGGCCGCGTCGCCGGGCGGGTCGGGTCAGCTGCGATCTGCCCGCCGCCGCCGGATCGGGCTGCGTATTCCCATTCGGCTTCGGTGGGCAGGCGCTTGCCGGCCCAACGCGCATAGGCCGCGGCATCGTGCCAGGTCACATTGACCACTGGGTGGTCCAGGCGATCTTCGTACGACGAGCCGGGACCGTCCGGGTGGCGCCAGCTGGCTCCCCTGACCTTGCGGAAATCCGAATCGCCTTCGAGAAAGCCCCAGGCATAACCCTCGCGCTCGGCCTGCGTGACGTAACCGGTGTCCGCGACGAAGGCCGCGAACAGGCGGTTGCTGACTTCGTGCTTGTCGATCAGGAACGAATCGAGGTGCACTTCGTGAACGGGCTGCTCGTCCCCGTGACCGTGGACACTGCCCATCATGAATCGCCCGCCCCGCATGAAAACCATCTTGGCGGCCTCCCCGGATGGTCGCTTGGCCGCGTTGCATGCAGCCGTCGAATCCTCTCCGGCTGTCGCGAGGGGAAGTGAGCCCAGGCCGGACAGCAACAGCGCCGTTGCGAGAAGCATGCGTTTCACCGGTTCAACTCCCATGCTTACAGGAATCGGTTGCCAGAAACTTGAACTGCCGGAAAGGGGCGCCGCGGCGCTTGCCCTCGACCGGATCGGACCACCCGCCGGGATCAGGGTGTTCCCCGAGCCTGCCTTCCGGCGCGGCCGGAAGTCACCGGCGCCAAAACAGGCTAAAGGGCGCTGATCACCACGAGCGCAGCCACACCGAGCAATAGCGCCGGCACCAGCCAGCGACGGACGCGCGGACGTGACATGCCCGCCGCGACCATGCACAGGGGGCAGCCCCCAATGGGGAGTGAGGAGTCCTGGGTGTGCTCTTGATGCACGTCGCGCGATTGCGTGGGGTTGATCTTGCGGGTAGCACGGCTTTTCATGTCGACCTCCTGTGTCGCCGCCACCCCGATCGGGTGGCTTCTGTCAGGAGGGTCGCTGAGGGGGAAAGCGCCTTACTTGCAGCTCAGGAAAAAACTGACGTCAACGCTCCGCGTCGCGGGCCGCGGCCTTGATCCGCTCCCGGGCCGCCGGCGAGAGCTTCGTAGTCGGATCAGCAGGTTCGACCCTTTCGGAGCGGCCCCGCACGAGCCGATCGAGCCCTTCGATCTGCCGGCGAACGCGGGAGCAGTTGCGGCACATCACCAGGTGGAAACGAAGCATCAGGCGTTTCTTCCACGAGAGCTCATGTTCCAGTCCTTCGGACACGAGCCGGCTGGCTTCGCGGCAGCTCAACATCACGATGCCTCCGACGAGTCGGTGACGAGCCAGTTGGTTTCCAGGCAGCCACGCAAACGCAGCCGGGCGCGGTGCAGGGATACCCAGAGATTGGTCGCCGAAACGCCCAGCGCCTTACACACCGCGTCACTCTCCGCCTCGTCGACCACGCGGAGCGTGAAGATCTCCCGCAGGCGTTCGGGCAGGCCCTCCAGGCATTCCCGAAAAGCCCGCCAGAACTCTTCGCGGCTGACCAGGTCGTCGTCGACCGACCAAGGTCCGGGCCGGCGGCGCCAGCGGCCACGCTCGTCGAACAGGCCACCGAGCTCATCGTCCTGGGGAAGCGCGTCGGCTGGCTCAGCCCGATACGCTGCGCGGAAGTGATCCAGGATCTTGTGGCGGAGGATGCCCCGGAGCCAGTTCAGTGGCGACACCTCGCCGCGGAACTTACCCGCCGATCGGACGGCGACGATAAAGGTCTCCTGGATCAGGTCCTCGGCGACGTCCGGACGTTTCACCCGCGCGAGCGCATGGCGGTACAGCCGGTCGCCGTACTCGTCGACCCACCCTTCCACCAGCTTGACGGTGTCCTGGTCTGACATCGGCGTCATACTCTACGGGCACGCCCCCGGATGCAACCGCAACCACCGCGTGCCCGAACGGTAGCCACGTCGGCCATCTTCGTCGACGGTCGGCCAAGGCCGCCGGAAGAACTTGCGGCCCTGTTCGATTGTGCCGGTTTCCAGGGCAGCCACCCTATCATCATCACGCATTGCGACGGCGGCGGCCGCGCCTCGCTCGCCGCCCTGGCCGCCGAGCGCGCCGGGTACGGCCCGGTGATGAACTACTACCTGAGCTTCGGCGACTGGGCCGCCGATGCGCGTTGTCCGGTCGTGACACCGGAGGAATAGTCCTTTGCAGGTCGGGAACGTGGGCCGGCATGTCACAATGTGGGCGTCAGGCACACAGGACGAACTGTAACGACCTGTGAGGTATTTGGAGCCTCGGCGGCGGGAATCCGTTTAGCCGCCGTTTCTCGCACCGGTGCGCGGTTGGCCCTGCAAGTCGAGGCGGGTTGACGGACTTACAAAACCGCCAGGTGAATCTGCACGACCTACGGAGAATACCATGCCGAGCCGCTGCTTCGTCCTCTTGACGACCCTCTCCCTGATCACCGTCCTCGCCGGGTGTGCTGCCACCCACCCGCAACGCACTGCCCGCGACCCCCACGGCCGCGTCTTCTTCTTCGACGGCGCCGGCGGTGGCGGCGTCCTGACCAATTGGGGCGGGGGCGTCAAGCGGGGCCTGCGCGAAGCTGGCTACCGTGGCGCGTTCGAGAATCACCCCTGGCAAACCGGCCTCGGCGCGCTCGCCGACCAGACCGCCGACGTCGACTATAAGCGCGAGCAGGCCCGCGAGGTCGCTACCGAGATCACCCATTTCCAGCAGACACCCCCGGACGCCCCCGTCCACCTCATCGGGCTCTCCGCTGGCACTGCCATCGCGGCCTTCGCGCTCGAAGCGCTGCCGGCCGGCCGCCAAGTCGACACCGTCGTCCTGCTCGGTTCGTCCCTGAACCAGCACTACGACCTTACTGAAGCGCTGCGTCACGTCCGCAACCGCGTTTACGTGTTCACCTCGCAGGATGACAGCGTTTTGCGCTTCGGCGCTTCGACCTTCGGCACTGCCGACCGGGAGTTTTGCGGCGCCTGCTCGGCCGGCCTCGGTGGCTTCCACCTTCCGCAGAATCCAAGCGACGCGACGCGCCAACAGTACAACAAGATCATCAACATCGAATGGAAACCCGAGTTCGCCCGTTTCGGCAACCTGGGTGGCCACACGGGCGCCGTCAACGCCCGCTTCGTTGAACACTACGTCGCTCCGCTGCTAGACGGCGACGGGCCCATGTTCGTCTACGCCGCGCAATCGCCACACGAGGCTGAACGATAGCAATCACGCAGATCGAGCTGCCGCGAGCCGATGAACGTCCGATCAGCCGATTCGGGTTTATCTGAGCCAGCGACGCTTGCCGTTGATGACGGGCGTCCAGCGTCCGAGCGCGTCTCGCCGCATTGACAAGTGCTGCGGCATATGAGCTAATCACGGGTCGGCGAGAGAAAATGCGTCGGGCCGATGACCCCGCCGTTGGCGCCGCGGCGGTGCCGCGAGCCGCTGCTCGGCCAATCGCATTTTCCCTCCGCCCGCCATGCGTGTCGTAATTGTAAGATGCGACAGAAAAATAACTTATGTCGACGCCACCGTAGCTCAATTGGCAGAGCAGCGGTTTTGTAA
>CAZCKC010000101.1:0-13419 GCA_964499235.1 uncultured Planctomycetales bacterium
GCACGGCTGCACGTGTTGCCGCAAGACGATGGCGCGTGCTCATCCACAGACTCCTCAGTCAGCGCGTGAATGGAGTCTACGGCAGCCGCGGCTCGTCGGCCAGGGCGACGTTGTTGTACTCGAGGAGGGTGCCCTTGTCGCGCTCTAGGCGCGCAAGGGCCAGGTTGTAGTCGAGCAACACGCCCAGCAGCGTCAGCCGGTTGTCGGCCAGCTGCTCAACGGCGCTCAGCTCGGTCTCGAGAAAGGCCGGCGAAATCTCCTGTGCCCGGGCCTGCAGCGACCGCAGGTTGCGCTCGCTGGCTTGGACGGCCTCGAACTGCGGCCCGAGCTGGGCATACCGCAGCAGGATGTTGCGGACGGAGGTGTTGACCTCCTGGACGACCGAATCGATGACCTGCTTGAGCAGGACCACGAGGCGGCGTTCCTCGAGGCGGGCCCGGCGGTGGGCGGCTTCCGGGGCGCGGTTGCCGATCGGATAGCTGAAGCTGACACCGACGCTGTAGGAGGCGAAATCACCGCCGGTCGCCTCGTCGAACGAGGCGTCGGCGTTGTTCCCAAGCCCCTCGACGGAGTACTGGAACGACAGGTCGAGCTGCGGCAGGAGCTGGTTCTTGGCCACGAAGGTGGAGATCTGGGCCGCGTCGATCGCCTGGCGGGCCTCCTTGATCTCGCTGCGCCCGTCGAGCGCCGTCCGTACCTCGCGGAACTGGTCGACGGTCACCGGCAACGCGAGCGGGATCGACGTCGGGATAATCTCGATGTTGTCCGACAGCAGCAGCTCGGGATCGTTGATCAGGAACTTCAGCGTGTCCTCGGCGTCGCGGAGCGTCTTGATCGAGTCCTGCAGCTGCACGAAGCGGCTGTTGAAGCGGGCCCGCGAGTTCTCGATCTCCACCGGCGTCGCGTCGAGCTCCATGCGCTGCACGAGCCCCTCGAAGGTCACCTTGTTCTGCGCGATCGACTCGGCCAGCACGACGACGCGCCGCCGCGCCTGCACCAGCCGCCAGTAGGCCGTCTCGACGTCGAGCAGCTGGTCGCGGACGTCGCGGGCAAACTGCCAGTAGGAGACATCGCGGTTCGCCCGCGCGATCTCGATCTGCGCGCGGTTGACCTCGATGCCGAAGCCGCGGAGCAGCGGCTGCCGCACCGAGGCCGTCAGCAAGGACGTGTACAGCGGGTTCGTGCGCGGCGGGACCGCGTCGTCGTGGATCACGACGCGGTTTAAGGACGAACTGACCTCGGCCACCATGCCGGAGGGCAACAGCTTCCGGATGCCGCCCGAGATGCTGCGAGTCGTGGTCTGGTCGCCGATGCTCGGACGGTCGATCGGCAGCGACGCTCTGTCCTGGTAGCGCACCGAGCCGTCGAGGAAGAACTCGGCGTCGAACGCCGCTTGCGCCTCGACCAGCCGGGTGCCCTCGATGGCCGGTTTGTAGGACGACGCGCGGATCGTGTAGTTGTGCTCCAGCGCCCGCTGGATCGCTTCCTCCAGCGTCAGCGGGTAATCGTTCGAACGGTCGATGTCGCGCAGGTAGCCCAAGGCCACGTCGAGCACGCGCTCGTACGCCGCCACCACCCGGTCCTCGATCGCCTCCTCGCGAATCACCTCCAGCCGCTGCTTCAGCACTGCCTCGGCCGCGATCGGGTCGGGGATCTCCGACAAGATCGATGCGATCTCCGGCAACTCGCGAGCCTCCGGCATCGCCAGTAATGCCCGCCGCGGCGGGAGGTCGGTCAGCCCTTCGGCCGGCTCGATCACCGGCGGCTTTTCGAACTCGTACTCCTGCATCACGAGCCGGGCGCGCGGTCCCGGAGCCGGTTCGACGGCAGCGTCCTCGGCCAGCCGCTCCTCGTAAGCGACGATGGCCGCGTCAGCTTGCTGCAAATCCTGCTGGCAGCCGACGTTCGACTGGAAGAGCACCCCGCCACCGACCGCGGCGACGAGCACGAAACCGCACACCCGACCGGAGGAGCCGAGCCGGTCGCGACCGAAGAATCGAACGAAGCTGGGCATTCGGAGGCGCTTTCTGCGTGGTTGGAACCCGCTGCGGAACGACGACAGGCTGCCGTTCGCTATCGCTGGTGCGAATCGTAGGAGGGGCGATTATCGGTGTCAATCAGCCCGAAAACGGCCGCGGCGAGCACAACGTGACCCGCCGTGGCACCGTCACGGCAGGTGTTTGGGCCGCGGCGCGCGCTCCGCGCAGCAGACATCGTGCCTCGCTCGGTTCGACCAGTCCGAGAAGCATCGCGCTGACTGTTTGCTGCGCTAAATTGCCTGCCAGGCCCGGCGGGAGCCGGGATAAAAAGAGGGCCGGTGGTCGGGACGTGCGGGGGGGGACACGTTCACCGACAACACCGGCCCAAGTTTATGATCGGCCTGCAGGGGAAATGTACGATTGGTTTCCCGCTACAGCAACTACCTGGATAGTAGTGAATCGCAACCCACTGCCGACGGAATCGGCTCAGGTTACGCGCCGTTCAGCGGCGTCACCTTGCTCCTGGCCGCGTCCAGGCCGGCCACGCCTCCCGCGTAGCCGGTTGTACGATCACAAGTGGCTCAGCCAGGCTGTCGTGCCACGGAGTCGACCGCCCGGCGTTGGACTGGGGATAGAGGATTCGAACCTCTACTAACTGATCCAGAGTCAGTCGTGCTACCGTTACACTAATCCCCACTGGCCTCTTTGTGGAGTCTACGGCTTCGGGGAACGGGGTCAACACCCGCGGGACCTGGAATCGCTCCGCCCCGGTGAACCCCTGGGGGGCTTTTCCTGGACAGCCGGGGCGCCCAGCCGCAAACGCGCACGCCTCCCCGGCGAGCTGGGCGGCGGGACCTTGCTTGCAGTGGTCGCAGCGTGTCGCTAGCCTCCCGAGTTGAAGAGCACCCTTCGGAAAACTGCGGAAGGTCGCGCCATGGAAGTGCGGGTAGATCTGGCGACGATCGTGATCTCCGAAACACGCGACCATCAGCTCATCGTGCTTCGCGAGAGAAACGGCGTGCGGACCCTCCCGATCGTCATCGGGCTTACCGAGGCCCTGGCGATCGACCGGCGGGTCAAGGGCGTCCAGCTCGCCCGACCGATGACCCACGACCTGCTCGCCAACCTGATCGAGCACCTCTCGGCCGAGCTCGAGAAGATCGTTATCAATGACCTCCAGGACAGCACCTTCTACGCCAAGCTGGTGGTGCGGCACAACGGCGCGCTGCTCGAAATCGACAGCCGGCCTTCCGATGCGATCGCCCTCGGCGTCGCGACGGAGGTGCCAATCTACGTCGAAGACCACGTCCTCGACGAGGTCGCGCCCTGACCCGAAACGCGTTACACCACGCCGGCGGCCCGCGGTGAGGCCGCCGCGTGCGATCGGTCCAACCCGCTGACACGCCCGATACCAGGAGAGCCTGCGCGTGGCCAAGAGCACTTCGTTCGCCCTGGGACTCGACCTCGGAACCAGCTCCGCCCGGGCACTGATCGTCGACACCAAGACCGGCCGGGAGATCGCCCAAGGCGTGGGCGGCTTCCCCACGGGACGCGACGGCATCGTCACCGACCCCCGCGATCCCAACCTCGCCCGCCAGCATCCCGGCGACTACGAAAAGGCAGCCGCGACAGCCATCCGCGCCGCCCTCAAGGCAGCCCGGGCCAAGCGCGGCTTCCAGGCCGACGCGATCGTCGGGATCGGCGTCGACACGACCGCCAGCACACCCATCCCCGTCGACGCCGAATGCCGGCCGCTCACCGCGCAAAAGCGCTTCGCAACCAATCCCCACGCGATGGCCTGGCTGTGGAAGGACCACACCAGCGCGGCCGAGGCGGCGGAGATCACCTCGCTGGCGGCAAAGCACCTGCCTGAAGCCCTCGAGGCGTGCGGCGGCGTGTACAGCAGCGAGTGGTTCTGGTCGAAGATCCTGCACTGCCGCCGCACCGCGCCGCAGGTGTTCAAGGCCGCGGCTTCCTGGCTCGAGCAATGCGACTACATCGTGGCCATGCTGTGCGGTCTGGGCGACCCACAGGCCGTCCCGCGGAGTGTCTGCGCCGCCGGCCACAAGGCGATGTTCCTCCCCGGGCCAGGGCTGCCGCCCAAATCGTTCCTGAAACGGCTCGACCCGGAGCTCGCGGCGCTGCGCGATCGGCTGTACGACGACGCCCACGCCGCCGACCAGGTCGGCGGGACGCTGTCGGCCGGCTGGGCCCGAAAGCTCGGGCTGCCCGCGGGCATCCCGGTCGCGGTCGGCGCCATCGACGCCCACCTCGGCGCGGTCGGCGCGGGCATTCGGCCGGGAACGCTGGTCAAGATCCTCGGCACCAGCGTCTGCGACATGCTGATCACGCCGAAGGACGGGCGGCGACCCGAGATCCCCGGACTGTGCGGGGTCGTCGATGGCTCCGTCGTGCCGGGCTACTACGGGATCGAGGCCGGCCAACCCGCCGTCGGCGACATCTTCAACTGGTGGGTCGCCAACTTTGACCACCGGCGAAACGCCCACGCGGCGCTGACGACGGCCGCGAGCGAGCTGGCGCCGGGCGAGAGCGGCCTGCTGGCGCTGGACTGGAACAACGGCAACCGCTCCGTGCTCGTGGACGTGCGCCTCACCGGCCTGCTGCTCGGCCAGACGCTGCAAACGCAGCCGGCGGAGGTGTACCGGGCGCTGATCGAGGCCACGGCATTCGGGGCCCGCAAGATCATGGAGCGGATGGAAGCGATCGGGGCCGAGGTCCGGACCGTCATCAACTGCGGCGGGATCGCTGATAAAAACCCACTCCTGATGCAGATTTACGCGGACGTGACCGGGCGGCCGATGAAGCTCTCGCGCTCGGACCAGACCTGCGCGCTGGGGGCGGCCATCTGCGGAGCGGTCGTCGGACGGGCGCATACCTCGCTCGAGCGGGCCCAGCGGGCGATGACCGGGACGCAGACGAAGGTCTACAAACCGAAGCCGCGGCACCGGGCGGTTTACGATCGCCTCTACGCGCTGTATAGCAGCTTACACGATGCGTTCGGCGGGGTGGACCGGTCCGCGGATCTCGGCCGGGTCATGAAGGAGCTGATCGACATCCGCGATCAGGCCCGTCGCGGTCGCTAGGATTGCCCGTCGCTTGCCCTGAGGAGTCATTCGATCACGGTTACGAATCGTTCAGATCGTTCGCAACGGTTTGTCGGGCTGCTGGTTTGGCTGGCGGCCGGTACGTTGCTCAGCCTGATGAGCGGCTGCCAGGTCGCGCCCCGGCTCAGCTCGGACGAGCGCGGGGCGGCGAACGGGAAGACGTTCTACCTCGGCGGTGCGGGCCCGATCGGCAACGTGACGGGCGTCCGCAGCGTCCCCGCGGGCCTCCGCCGGGGTGGCTACCGCGGGGCGATCGAAGTGTTCGGCTGGCAGAGTGTGCTGGGCGGCACGCTGCGCGACCAGATGGACGCGCGGCGAAACCACGAAGCAGCGCAGCGGCTGGCGAATCGGATCATTAACTACCTCGACGCGTACCCGGGCAACCGGGTGAACCTGATCGGGCTCTCGGCGGGCACGGGGATCATCACCTGGGCACTCGAGAACCTGCCCGAGGAGTACCGCGTCGGGCAGGTGGTCTACTTCGGCAGCAGCCTCTCGCGGGATTACGACCTGACGCGGATGTTCCGGGGCGTCGACGGCGTGCTCTGGAACTTCTACTCGACCAACGACCCGATCCTGAAGTACGGCGTACCGCTCACGGGCTCGGTCGACCGCAAGTTCGCCGGCGAGAACCTCGCGGGCCTGCACGGCTTCGCCCCACCCGCCGAGGCTGACGAAACGACGCAGGCGCTCTACCGCCGCCACCTGCGAAACATGCCCTGGCAGCCTGAATACGCTGAATACGGCTACCATGGGCAGCACACGGACGGGGTAAACGCCGATTTTGTCGCGTCTATCGTGACCGTCCTTATCGACCCCGCCGACGCGCCCAGCGCGGCCTTGCCGCGCGCCGTCGTCGGCGCAACCCCCGCCGACGAATAATCTACGTCTCGCGTAGCTCGTAGCCTGAAAAAATGCTGAGTTCGCAAAATCGCCCCCCCGGGGGGCTTGCCTACCGCGTTATTCGGCGTAAAATGGGATTTTGTAGGAATTTGTAAGATTAGGACAGGCCTGCAACTACTTTGGGGCAACTTTAGCTGGGAGGAAAACATGAGTCAATGGCAACCCGTCGGTATCGAACTGCCCCCTGGGTGGAAAGACGGTGTCGCGGAGGCGGCCAAGGAGACCGGCTGCCCGATGCGGTACGTGTGGATGGCCGCTATCGACGGCCTGCTGTCGATGGATCCGGCCGAGATCGAGCGCCGCGTCATCGCCTACGAGATGATGGCCCGCAAGGACTTCGACGCCCTGGCCAAGACCAAGCCCGGACACTGCGCCGGCATGGTCTCGGATTGGGCCGCCGACTTCGCCGCCTCGATGAACCAGGGTCTGCCCGGCCCCAGCGGCGCCAGCCGCCGCCCGGCCGGCGGCCGCCGCAAGAAGGCCGGCGCCAAGAAGGGCTAGCCGGCGCCGCGTCGCCGGCGCGGCCGCGCCGTCTCTGAACGCGGGTGATGCACCAGCGTTGTTGTGACCAGCAGGTCCATCACCGGCATGTAATCGGTTCGCGCTCCCGTGACCGACAGAGCCTGCGCGCCGCGCCGCTACGCGATTGCAACTCACCTGACACACCGCCGCGGGTCTGAGCCCCTGCGGCACGCCGAGCACGGGAACTTTACGCGGGGGGATCATTTACTTGAGGAGCCTGAGTATGCTGATGCCCCGGTTGCAGCGCCTGATTGCCTTGATTGCGCTGCCGCTGCTGGTGGCCGCCGGCACCGCCGCCGCCGATCGGATCGTCCAGCTCGACGAATCCGAGTTCCCCCGCGTGGAGTTTCCCGAACGCGCCGCGCACGACCAGAAGCCGCTCCGCGTGAAGGTGCTGGTCTACGAGTTCAACCCCTGGATCCCCGGTGCCCTGCACAGCCCGGATAAACCCGACGCCGAGCCGAAGCGGCTGGCCAAGGTCGGTGGCTGGAACGACTCGCGGATCCTCGCCCAGGGCTTCATCGAGGACATGCTCGCGGCCAGCGGCGGCTACATCCAGTTCGAGATCGTCGAGTGGAACATCGTCGACGCTTTCCAGCGGAAGCGCGACGGGTTCACCTACACCGCCGAGTCCTATCTCAAGGCCAAGCGCGGCGAATCCGACTGGCACCAGCCCGATGGCGTCGACTACGACCACGAGATCCGCCAGTACGGCATGGCCAAGAAGATCGACGCCGGCGTCGCCGACGAGATCTGGTGGTTCGGGCTGCCCTACTTCGGCTACTGGGAATCGGTCATGTTCGGCCCCCAAAGCTTCTGGATCAACGCCCCGCCGCAGAGCCAATTCGACTCCCAGCGCCGCTTCGCCATCATGGGTTGGAACAGTGAGCGCGGCGTGGCCGAGATGATCCACAACGTCGGCCACCGGCTCGAGTCGACGATGTCGCACTACTACGGCGGCTGGAGCCTCGACGAGCCGCAGACCAACTGGGACCACTTCGCCAAGGTCATCGCCCAGGGCGCCGAGATCTCCGGCGTCGGCCACTGCCACTACCCGCCTAACGGCGAGAAGGACTACGACTACGCCAACGAGCGGACGGTGAAGTCCACCGCGCCGGACTGGCTCAACTTTCCGCGCCTGACCGGCAAGACCGCGATGATCGACCGCGAGACCTGGGGCGGTCCCGACTACCACCGCAACTACATGAAGTGGATGTTCACCCACCTGCCCAAGGCCCCAGGCGTCAACCCTGACGGCCGCGAGAACAACTGGTGGAAGTACCTCTACAACTTCGAAGCCTACAGCCACGACCGCGACGGCAAGCCGGATCCCGACGCCCGCCCGGTCCGCGACCGCGCGGTCGAGCGCCAAGGCGCCCAGCGACCCGCTTAAGCAGCGGCTGAAATTGAAAGCAGCCCCAATAGCAAGCGGGCGACGGCCACCCCGTCGCCCGCGTCTTTATCGGGTGCCCCAGATTTCAGTCTGGGGGACTGATCAGGGCTCCGAAGCCCGGGCGACCCAAACTTCGAGCCCCGGGCCCTGATTACGCCTTCGCATCCCCCCTTACGCCCCCAGCGCATCCAGCTCCGTCAGCAACTCCCGGAAAAACGGCGCCACATCCGTCACCAGCCCGATCGTCTGGAAAGACCCCCGGTCGCCCAGCTTCGTCAGGATCATCGGCTGGATGTCCACGCAGACAGCGGGGATCCACGCCGGCAACAGGTTCCCGGTCGCGATCGAGTGCAGCCCCGTCGCCACCATCAAGCAGAAGCCGACGTTGCCCCCCGTCACGACCTCGCGCATCCGCTGCTGCGCCTGCACCGCGTCGGTCATCACGTCGGGCAGCGGGCCGTCATCGCGGATCGAACCGGCCAGCACATATTCCACACCGTGCTGCACGCAAGCGTGCATGATCCCGCCGTTCAGGATCCCCTGCTCGACCGCCGGCGGGATGCCGCCGGCGCGGCGGATCGTGTTGATCGCGCGGAGGTGATGCTCGTGCCCGGTGTCGGCCAGCGTGGCCTTGTCGACGTAGACTCCCAAGCTCGTGCCGTACAGCGCGCTCTCGATGTCGTGCACCGCCAGCGCGTTGCCGGCGAAGATCACGTCGATCAGCTTCCGCTCGATCATCTTCACCACGTCGGGCACGCTGCCGGTGTGGACAACGGCCGGCCCGGCCACCAGCAGCACGCGCTGCCCCTCCTCCTTGGCGCGAAACAGCAGCCGGGCGCAATTGCGGATCAGCGCGGACTTGGGCTTCTCGGTGGAGATCTCCGACGACATGAACTCGAAGACGCCCCGCTGGCGGTCCTTCTCGATCGGGACGACCTTCACGCCGGTGTGGCCGACGACGATCTGGTCGCCCTGCTTGACCCGCAGCATCGGGACGCAGCGGAAGGTGCCGTCGGGGTCGCGCTTGATTCCGCAGTCCATCTCCTGGTCGAAGACGTCGTGCCACTGGCCCTGGTGGCGGATGCGGGTGGTCTGGTTGGTCGTGGCGTAGAAGTCGGGCGGGAAGGCCCCGTCGAGGTCGGCCGTCGTAAAGCGCACTTCGGACTCTTGCAAGACCATGGCTCCGTGCTTGGACAGTTGGTTGAGAACCGCGGCCAGCGTCGCGGGGTCGTCGGCACTGACCTCGATCCGGGCGTGACTGCGGTCATGCCGCCCGCGGCCGATGTTGACCTCCAGGATCTGAAAGTCACCCCCGAACTGAACGATGTCATCGAGCACCCGCGTAAAGACGAGCGAGTCGATGATGTGCCCTTCGATCGTGATCTCTTCGCGTGGCATACCGCCTCCCTCTTGCCTGCTCGGGCCAATAGTCTAAGCAGGTCGCTTGCCGCCGGCGACCGGAACTGCGAACCGGCCGGCCCAAGCCGTGGTATACTTTCATGTGCAGAGCGGGCCTGGCGGCCGCTGGCGAAGCCGCGTGGCCTTGGTGCCGCGTGGCTCCCGCCAGAGGAAAGTCCGAACTGGTCAGGGCACGGTGGTGGCTAACCGCCACCCGGCGCGAGCCGCGGGAAAGTGCCACAGAAAGCAAACCGCCGATGGTTGTCGACCCGCGCGGCGACAACACAGGCAAGGGTGAAAGGGTGCGGTAAGAGCGCACCGCGCGGCTGGCGACAGCCGCGGCACGGTAAACCCCACCGCCAGCAAGCCCAAATAGGGGGCGAGAGCCGGCCCGGCTCGCCATCAGCCCCGGGTAGGGCGCACGAGCCTGCCGGCAACGGCAGGCCTAGATGAATGGTCGCCCCCCACGAGCAACGCTCGCGGGGACAGAATTCGGCTTACCGGCCCGCTCTGCAACTTTTTACCGGCCGTCGCCGCCCCCGAACCTCTCGGCTCAAAACGCCGAAATGGGTTCCGGTTGGCGACCTGGATTATCCGGTACTGCGGCGGGCGGGCGGCCGAGCTGGATGCACCGACCTGCGTTAAGGCCCGGTGAAATCGAGACTTGCGGCACTGGCGGCTTGCATTCGCCGCGCCGGGCAGCTTCAATACGATGCGTCGAGTAACCAGCCCTGAAAAGCCGATTGTGAACTCTGGATGAGCCCTGATTTATTGACGACGGCCTTGCTCGCGTTCGGCCCGGGCGAGGAGCAGGTGATCGCCTGGCTCGAGTGGGCCTTCTACCCCTCACTGCTCTTCGTGCTCGCCGGCGCCAGCCTCGGCGTGCCCATCCCCGAGGACATCCCGCTGATTGCGGCCGGCGTGCTTCTCAACACGCATCCCGAGATCGCCTCCTGGCACCTGACGTTTATCGTCGCCCTCATCGGCATCATGAGCGGCGACCTGGTGCTCTACTCCATGGGCCGCTTCTTCGGGCCCGCCGTCGTCAACCACCGCTTCGTCCGCCGGATCGTCACCCCCAGCCGCTTTCGCAACATCATCCGCATGTTCCGCAAGTATGGCATCTGGGCGGTGTTCTTCGGCCGCTTCTTCATGGGCATCCGCGCGATGATGTGCCTGGCAGCCGGCGTGACGCGGTTCCCCTACTGGAAGTTCTTCCTCGCCGACTGCGCCGGCGCGGTCCTGTCGATCCCCCTGTTCGTCCTGCTGGGATACTGGTTCGCGGACATGCTGCCGACGCTCCGCAGCTACCTGGTCGGCGTGCAGGGCGCGCTGATCATCATGGCCGTCGTGGCCGCCGTCGTGATCCTGGTCGTGGTAAAGGTGCGACTGGCCCGCCGCTCGTCCGCCCCCAAATCGCCGCCGATCATCACCGCCCAGTCGGACTCGACCGCCGCCTGAGCTCTGCGCCACTGCGCTCGCCGTGAACGCACGTCCCCCCTTCACGCATCAGCCGGCAGGCCCAGCTCCGCCGCGGCCGCGTGAAACAACTCGCGCACTTTCGCCAGCGACTCGGGAATGACCTTCACATCCGCCAGCACAGCCATGTAATTGATGTCCCCGCCCCACCGCGGCACGACGTGGCAATGGATATGATCCGGCAGCCCGGCTCCCGCACACGTGCCGATGTTGTACCCGACGTTGAAGCCCTGGGCGTCGACCGCCTTGCGCAGCACCCGCTGCACATCGCGAGCCCCCGTCATCAGCGCCTGCATCACCGCCAGCGGCACCTCGTCAAAGCTCCCCACGTGCATCCGCGGCGCGATCAGCACGTGCCCGCTGCTATAGGGAAACCGGTTGAGAACGGTGATCGTGTGCTCGCCCCGCCACAGGACAAAGTTGGCCGCATCCTCATCCGGATGCGCGGCATGGTGGCAGAGAAAGCAGCTGCCGTCGCTAGGCGCCGACAGCGACCGGATGTACTCCATCCGCCACGGCGCCCAGAGATTTCGTTGAAACTCGCTCATCGCGCTCACGCCTCAGGCCGCCGCGGTCGCCCTGCCCGTCACCGTCGCTACGGGTTGGTTCGGCTCACGCGCCCCTCGCGATCATCGGCCGCCGACTGCAGTTGCGGCAGCACCCGGATCGTTCGCGAGACCTCGTAACGCTCCTGGTTGGGGCCGATCACCTCGAGCCCGAGGGTGTGCTCGCCGGGCTGCATCAGTTGCTTCTGCCCGTTGATCCCGCTGGCAATCGGCTCGCCGTTCAGCGTCCAGCGGAACTCGGCCGTGTCATACCAGTGGTGCGGCGCGACCGCCGAAAAGCCCAGGTTCAGCGGCTGGACGTCGATCGAGCTCGAGACGCGGATATTGACCGGCAGCCGCTCGGGCGGCGTCGATCGCGAGCGCGCCTGTGCGGTCGCAGGCCGGCTGCTGCGCCCCGCGCGATTCTGCGCCGCATAGCTGGGCACCGTGCGCGATGGTCGCCGCGCGTCGCCGCCCGCGCTCCCACCGCGGAGGAACGAGAGCCCTTCGGCGTTGCCGTCGATCGCCTGCCGCCGCGCCAGCACGCGGTTGGGCGTCTCCGGCTCGATCCCCGTCAGGCGGCCGAAGAAGTCCGACGCCAAATCCGGCGTCCGCTCATGCCCGAGCCCCTTGATGTAGACCCAGGCCACGTTCTCGAAGCCGTTGCGCTCGTACCACTCCACCGCCTCGCGCGACTCTTCCTTGCAGATCTTGAAGTCGTTCTGCGTGTTCACGATCAGGATCGGGTGGTACCGCGAGCGCCGCGCGAGCTCCTCGCTCATGACGGCCGCCGAGAAGTTCGACTGCCGCACGCCGATCGCGCTGAAGCGCTCCGGATGCTGGTTCACCATGTAATGTGCGTGGTAGCCGCCGGACGACCAGCTCGTCGCGAGCACCTGCGTCGGATCCGCTTCCGTCGTGCGGAAAACGTGATCCAGGATCGCCAGCGTCGCCTCTTCATCACGCTTGAAGCCCGAATGCACCGTGCGCAGCGGCGTCTGGCCGAACAGCAGGTCCGGCGCGACGAGCTCCGGCGCAATCACCACGAAGCCGTAGCGATCCGCTTCGTACTCCCATTCCTTGGCCTGCGCGACGGCGCTGTCGAACGGCTTCATCCCGTGGAAGCTGACCACCGTCGGCCAAGTCCGCACCCGGCGCGCCACGTCCGACGCCTCGACGTACTGCTTCGGCAGGTAGAGCCAGTACCCCCGCTTGGTCGTCGGCTCGACGATCCGCTCGAGCCGCCCATCGCCCCGCGGCTGGGGGACACTACAGCCCGTCCAGACCCCCAGGGCGACTGTCGCAAGTGCCAGCGCGCAAGCCCGCTGCAGCCCGGCACCATCCATCACCAACTTCCTCATCCGCGGCCACTCCCGTGATCACTTCCAAATCGTGTACTGATCGCAAGTTGCGCCATGCCGACCCATCGAGTTGCGGAGCCAACGGGTGCCAGCCCCCCTCGAGCGATGCGCATCCTCAAAGTCTAGTCGGACGTCGCGAGAACGGCATTGAGCCAGGGGCGGAGATTCTAACCGATCGCCAGCCGATTTCGCCCCCGATTTTGATATTAGCGACCCGGCGTATCGTGTTTCCAGGCCTTTGCGACGCCCAAAACCGGAAACGCGACGCACCTTTTTATCAGAGCGGGCCCCAGGCTACACTGGGATTGCAACAAGCAGGGCCCATAGCTCAGCGGTTAGAGCGGCCGACTCAAGTGCGCCGCCGTCGCTAAGTCCGCCTCGGGCGGATAGGTGCGGCGGCGTGGGGTCTGTTCGGCGGGGACGTCGAACTAGCAGGCTGTCAAAGTCGGGGAACGCTAAGGGCCGAAAGGCCTATGCCAATCCCGAGCCAAGCAGCGGACCCGGGCCCCGGCCGGCGACCAACGCGTCATCCTCCGCCCCTCCCCGGCGGAGATTGGCCGGTATCGCCGACCGCCGTCCCGGGTTCGCGGGCGTGTGTAGAGACTGGACGGCAGCCCACCCAGCCCGGGTGAAGGGACAGTCCGAGCCACCGGGAAACCGGCGGAAGCCTCGCATAATCGGCTGGTCGCAGGTTCGAATCCTGCTGGGCCCAAT
>CAZCKC010000102.1:0-6658 GCA_964499235.1 uncultured Planctomycetales bacterium
GATCCGTTCTTCTGGTTCGGCGACCTCGGCTCGCACTTCCGCCCCGATGAGCCGCACCGCTACCGAATCATCTACCATTTGCCCACGCCCCAGCAGACCCGCATGACCGCCAACCCGATCCAGGCCCAGGCCACGCCCACGCGCGCCCCGCACGCCCAGCGCTACCCCCGGGAAAAACGCCTCGTCCCCGCGCCCAAGGAAGTCCGCTGGCAAACCGGCGCCGCCGACCTCACCACCTGGCGTCAGCACCTGCCCCCTCGCTCCGCCAACCCGGCCACCCACCCGGCCCACGCGCTCCTCGAGCAGACGCTCGGCCAGTACCCGGCCGCCGCCGCCACCGAATCCGGCGCCTCCCGCCCCGAGCTCGTCATGACACCCGCAACCGGCGACCAGCTCCCGGAAGAGGGCTACACCCTCAACGTCTCCCCCGACCACGTGAAGATCACCGCCAACGACACTGCCGGCTTCCGCCACGCCGTCCGCACGCTCGCCCAGCTCCTCGTCCTGGAGCCCGACAACACGCTCCACGCCCGCGGCGTCGCGATCCGCGATTGGCCGGCCGTGCCGTACCGCGGCATCCACCTCTTCACCGGCGGCCAAGGCCCCCAGCTCCACCTCGACCTGGTCAACAACGTCCTCGCCCCGCTCAAGATGAACGAGCTCGTCCTCGAGGCCGAGTACGTCGAGTGGGACCACCACCCCGAGCTCCACCACCCCGAGTACGGCATGCCCAAGGCCGACGTCCGCACGATCCTCGCCGCCTGCGACGCCGCCGGCATCAACGTCACGCCGCTCGTCAACTCCCTCGGCCACATGCAGTGGGCGTTCCATGACGACGCCAACCTCGACATCGCCGAGGACCCCGAGGCCAAGTGGGCCTATACCGTCACCAACCCCCGCAGCTACGAGTTCATCTTCAACGTCTACTCGGAAGCGCTCGAGCTCTTCAACAACCCGAAGTGGTTCCACATCGGCCACGACGAGTTCGACGACCGCGGCCGCGTCCCCTACCGCGCGTCCAGCAAGCCCTACACCGTCGCCGAGCTCTTCATGATGGACATCGCCAAGCACCACGAGTGGTTCACGGCGCGCGACACGCGCATCATGATCTGGGGCGACATGCTCCTCGCCCAGGGCGAGGCCCCCGACGCCACCCACGCCGACTCCCAGGAAGAAGCCCAGCGCATGCGCGCCGCCCTGCCCGACGACGTCATCATCACCGACTGGCACTACATCGACACCGACCCCGCCAACTTCACCAGCCTCGAGATCTTCGCCGACGAAGGCCACGACACCATCGCCGCCACCTGGTACCGCCCCGGCAACATCACCAACTTCACCCACGCCGCCTACCGCAACGACAGCTGGGGCCTGCTCCACACCACCTGGGCCGGCTACTCCCTCGACCCCCAGAGCTTCGCCCGCGAAATGCACCAGTACGGCACCTACGTCCTCGCCGCCGAAGCCGCCTGGAACGCCGATGACCCCCCCCATCCCGCCACCTACCCCACCCAGACCCTCTTCCTCGACTACATGAACCTTTCCACTCTCCAGCCCGCCAACCGCACCGGCTGGACCGCCGACCTCGCCAACCTCTACAACCAGCCGCTCGTCGCCGCCGGCGCCAACGACTGGTTCGGCCTCGGCCCCCAGTTCGATCTCCGCAACCTGCCGACCGGCAGCCAACACCTCAACGGCGTCCAGTTCCAGCTCCCCGCGCAGCACAGCCCCGCGCAAGCCGGCGCCCTCATCCTCCAAAGCAAGCTCACCCCCGACCCCCAGCTCCCCACGCAAGCCACCCTCACCCTCGACGCCCGCGCCGCGACCCTCGTCCTCCTCGCCGCCACCAGCTTCCCGAGCCGCACCGGCACCCCCATCGCCGACGTCACCGTCACCTTCGCCGACGGCCCGCCCGAAACCTTCGCCCTCACCTACGCCCAGAACATCGCCGCCTACACCGACCTCAACGCGCTGCCCGCTGCCCCGCTCGCCTGGACCGGGGAGACCACCGCCGGCCAGCGCGTCGCGCTCCGCGCCATCCCCTGGACCAACCCGCACCCGACCCGTCCCATCCGCAGCATCACCTTCAAAGGCCGGGACGCCGCCGGCAGCCTGATCCTCGTCGGCCTCACCGGCTTCACCGCTGACACCCCCGCGGAGCCGCAGCCATGACCCGCCGCCCCCCGAGCGCGAGCTTCGAAACCATCGCCCGCCGCTGCCTCGCAGCCCGCTCCCCAGGCGCCCTTGTCTGCACCCTGCGCCGCGCGGCCATCGCCCTTGTCGTCGAATGCGACCCGTGCATCCTCCCCAACCGCCGCGTCTACGGCAGCTGGGATCCCGTCCTCCGTCGTCTCACCCTCCACGCCGCCGAGGAAGTCTCCGACCGCGCCCTCGCCGGCTGCCTCCTCCACGAGCTCTGGCACGCCCTCGCGCCCGACCCCGCTCAACGCCAGCGCGAGCAAGCCGCCAACCGCGCCGCCGAAGAAACCCTCGCCGCTGCGCCGCCCGCGTGCATTACCGAACTCGCCGCGCACCTCCGCGCCCGCGCCACACCACCGCGCCGGGCGCCCGCGCTCGAGCCCGCCGTCCTGCCCAGCTCCCTGCCCGTTTGGATGCCATGACCCTCATCGTTGGCCTGGCGCTGGTCGCGGTCTTCCTCTTTTTCGCGACGCTCATGTTCCTCGAGCGGCTCTCCGCCCTGCTCGCACTCCCCCTGATGGCCACCCTCTTCCTCCTCGTCGCCATCACCGCCGACCTGCTCCAGCCCGCCACCGTCACCACCACCGTGTTCACCACCGAGACCGACTCCTTCGGCCGCCAGCAGGTCACCAGCAAAACCGACGAGACCACCTCCCGCTTCGCCGCCTGGAAGCAGCGCCGCCACACCCAGGCCACGCTCCTCCACGAACGCGTCGCCCTCCTCCAAGCCGCCATCACCGAGCTCGCCCCCCTCGTCGACGCCGAAGTCCCCACCTTCACCGACCAGCTCGCCCGCGCCGTCCAATCGATCTACGCACAACAGGTCCGCTTCAACCAACAAGCCGACCAGCGCCTCGCCGACACCCTCGCCCCTTTCAGCGGCACGCCCCACTACGGCGGCCAGCGCGCCGTCTTCCAGACCCGCTACGACGCCATCGTCATCGCCGCCCGCTTCCAGGACCTCCCCCCCCGCGCCGAGCAAGCCCCCGCCGCCACGCAAGCCGCCCTCCAAGCCGCCCTCGACGACGCCCGCGCTGACCTCGAGGCGCTCCGCGCCCAATATCCCGAGCCCCCACCTGTCGACTCCGCCGCCTTCACCCTCCGCGCCGGCTGGGAATACCTCGCCTACGCCCTCATCTACCTCCTCCGCGTCGGCAGCCTCCGCCTCTACGCCGCCATCATCGCCACCATCTTCGGCGGCATGTTCGCCATGTACGTCAAGAACCTCGCCATCGCCGAACGCCTCGTCTACTGGACCGCCGAGTTCGCCGGCGAACGCCCCCTCGTGATCACCCTCGCCGTCTTCGCCGTCACCGCCATGATCTTCACCTCCGTCGGCGGCCTTGGCACCGTCATCATGCTCGGCACCATCATCCTCCCCATCCTCCGCTCCATCGGCCTCAGCCCGATCGTCGCCGCCGGCGTCTTCCTCATCGCCCTCTCCATGGGCGGCACCCTCGACCCCGTCTCCCGCCGCCTCTGGATCGAACCCTTCGGCGTCCCCGGCGAACACCCCAACACCATGCTCTGGCCCCCCGTCGCCCTCTCCGCCCCCCTCGGCCCCGGCTGGATCCTCTGGGGCCCCCGCCAAGGCCTGCTCAGCAGCTTCTCCAGCACGCCCGCCACGCCAGCCCCAGCCCCCGCCCCCGCCAAGCACATCCCACCTTACCTGATGGCCGCCCCCATCCTCCCCGTCCTGCTCGTCTACTTCGGCGGCATCGACGAGATCGCCGCCTTCACCTTCACCCTCGTCTACATGTACGTCTGCGTCTGCCGCCGCCCCGGCGCCACCCGCGTCTTCGCCCGCTCATTGATCGAAGGCGCGCAGATCGTCATGCCCCCCATCCTCCTCATGGTCGGCATCGGCATGCTCCTCGTCGCCCTCGGCACCCCCGCCGTCCAGGCCTACCTCCAGCCCCTGCTCACCAACACCGTCCCCGACACCCGCTGGGGCTACATCGCCCTCTTCAGCATCGCCGCCCCCCTCGCCCTCTACCGCGGCCCGCTCAACCGCTGGGGCATGGGCCTCGCCGTCGCCATCATCCTCCTCGGCACCACCACCCTCCCGCCCGCCGCCATCCTCGGCGTCCTCCTCGCCGCCGGCATGCTCCAGGGCGTCTGCGACCCCACCAACACCTACAACGTCTGGATCGCCGGCTTCCAGGGCATCACCGCCAACCAGATCCTCCGCTTCATGATCCTCCCCGTCTGGGCGACCGCCATCATCGCGATCGTCATCTTCGGCCTCTGGCTGGTGGAGGGCTGAGCAGCACCATGCGCACCGACCGCAAAATCCGCATCGGCATCGACGTCGGCGGCACCTTCACCCACGCCGTCGCCATCGACGCCCGCACTCTCGACCTCGTCGGCAAGTCCAAGGTCCCCACCACCCACCAGGCCGCCGAAGGCGTCGCCCGCGGCGTCGTCGACAGCCTCCTCCAACTCCTCGCCGCCAACGACCTCCGCCCCGACGACATCCTCCTCATCGCCCACTCCACCACCCAGGCTACCAACGCCCTCCTCGAAGGCGACGTCGCCCCCGTCGGCATCATCGGCATGGGCCGCGGCCCCAGCGCCCTCCTCGCCCGCAAGCAAACCGCCATCCGCCCAATCCAACTCGCCCCCGGCCGCTACCTCCAGACCACCCACCAGTTCATCACCGCCGACGCCGTCAGCGCCACCACCATCGACGACGCCCTCGACGTCCTCGTCAAAGGCGGCGCCAAGGTCGTCGTCGCCGCCGAAGCCTTCAGCGTCGACGATCCCCGCCACGAAGCCCTCGTCTGCGACCGCGCCGCCCGCCGCGAACTCCCCGCCACCGCCACCCACCACGTCAGCCGCCTCCACGGCCTCGGCATCCGCACCCGCACCGCCGTCATCAACGCCAGCATGGTCCCGACCATGCTCGCCACCGCCAACCTCACCGCGCAAGCCGTCCGCGACGCCGGCATCACCGCCCCCGTCATGATCATGCGCAGCGACGGCGGCGTCATGGACATCAACGAGATGCGCCGCCGCCCCATCCTCACCATGCTCTCCGGCCCCGCCGCCGGCGTCGCCGCGGCACTCCTCTACGGCCGCGTCTCCGACGGCCTCTTCCTCGAGGTCGGCGGCACCAGCACCGACATCAGCGCGATCAAGAACGGCCGCTGCCAGATCCGCACCGCCGAGATCGGCGGCCAAAAGCTCCACGTCAGCACGCTCGACGTCCGCACCGTCGGCGTCGCCGGCGGCTCGCTCGTCTACCTCCGCAACGACGAGCCGAAACAGGTCGGCCCGCGCAGCAGCCACATCGCCGGCCTGCCCTACCTCAGCTTCACCGAGCTGCCGGCAACGCAGCTCTCACCGGCTTCCTTCGAGCACGAAGGCAGCACCTACCTCACCCTCGGCGACGGCGTTCACCACGTGGCCGTCACGCCGACCTGCTGCAGCAACCAGCTCGGCCTCGTGCCCGACGGCGATCCGGCCGGCGGCAACCGCGCCACCATCGCCGCGGCGTTCGAAAAGCTGGCCGCAAAAGCGCCGGCCGGCGACGGCGCGGCCCTCGCCGAGCGCCTCATGCAATTGGCCGCCCCAAAGGTGATCGGCCTTGTCGCGGGATTGATCAAGAACTACAAGCTCGACCCCAACGTCATTCAGCTCATCGGCGGCGGTGGCGGCGCCTCGGCCATCGTCCCCTTCGTCGCCCGCACGATGAACCTCCCGCACGAGAACGTCGCCAACGCCGACGTCATCAGCGCGATCGGCGTCGCCCTCGCCCTCGTCCGGGACACGATCGAGCGCACCGTCATCGAGCCCAGCGAGGAGGACATCCGCGCCATCCGCCAGCAGGCGTTCGAGAGCGTCTTGAACATGGGCGCCGCCGCCGACACCATCGACGTCTTCGTCGAGGTCGACGCCAAGCGCAACCTGCTCCGCGCCACCGCCGAGGGCTCCACCGAGATCCGCGAGCGCGACCTCCAGGCCGCCGCCCTCGACGAGCCGGCCCAGCACGACCTCGTTACCAAGTCAATCCGCAACGCCGCCGCGCCGCCGCGCATCGTCGCCGACGCCGCCGGCTTCACCGTCTGGCAGGCCCCCCACGTCGCCCACCGCCTGTGGCGCTTTTTCCCCGAAACCCGCCAGGCCGTCCGCGTGCTCGACCACAGCGGCGCGATCTGCTGGGCGTCGAACCACGCGGCCGCCAAGCTGACCACCGTCGCCCAGGCCGAACCCGAGCTGACCGCCTTTGCCGAACAGTACACCCACTACTCCGACGCCGGCGTCACGATCCCCCGCATCTTCGTCCTGCTTAACCAGCGGATCATCGACCTCTCCGGCCTCGTCGAGATGAAACAGGTCCTCGAGCTACTCCGCATCGAGCTCAAGCGCGCCGCCCCCCGCGAAAGCTGCATCGTCCTCATCGACCGCGGCACCACCTGAGTCGCCTCGTCGCCCCTGTGGCACCGGCATACTCTGT
>CAZCKC010000102.1:6758-13302 GCA_964499235.1 uncultured Planctomycetales bacterium
CCCCGTACAGCACCGGCGTCCCGCCGGTGCAACCACAACCACCCGAACCCAGGACCCACACAAACCCGAGAGCCAGACGACCATTTCCCATGATCATCCGCTTGCTCGCCTACCTCTGGGCCGCCCCCGTCACCGCCATCGGCCTGCTCGTCGCCCTGCCCGCCGTCCTCACCGGCAGCCGCGCCCGCTGGGTCAAGGGTGTCTTTGAAGTCGCCGGTCCCTTGCCCCGCTTCGTGCTGCGCCACTGCACGCTGTTACCCGGCGGTGCGACCGCCATGACCCTCGGACACATCGTGATCGCCGTCGACGCGGACGCCCTCGACCGCACCCGCGTGCACGAACGTGTCCACGTCCGCCAGACCGAGCGCTGGGGCCCGCTCTTTATCCCGGCCTACCTCGGTTGCAGTGCGTGGTTGCTGCTGCGCCGCCGCGATCCCTACCGCGCAAACCCCTTCGAACGTCAGGCCTTCGCGGAAACCGGTGCGCCGGGCGAGCCGGGCGCTTCAGGTAGCCGCTGAAACAGCCGCGGCGCTCGCTGTTCCAGCCACGGGCGCGCTCCGGCCGGCAGCCGCATCGCGCCGACCGTCGAGCTGCCCAGCACGAGCCCGAATACCAGCAGCACGTTGGTGATCGTGAAGAACAACAACTCCTCCAGCGGCAGCACGCCGAAGAGCATCAGCTGGCAAAAGGACTGTTCCGGATCGATCGTCCACGTCCCCGACTGGATCGCGATCGCGTCGGCAATGCTCAGGTAGATCGTCGGCAGCCCGATCGCCACCGCCACCAGCCGCCAGTGCCGCAGCAGGATGTCCGCCCCGAACGCCAGCTGCAGCGCGATCGGCGGCAGCGCCCAGATCAGCTCCAGCGTCAGGTAGTTCGCCTGCCGCGGTCCGAACAGCAACACGACCCACGCCGCCAACATCAACACCAGCGCCGCCGCCGTGCTGACCCGCCGCAACGCCGTCCCGGTGTCCGCCTGCACCCGTGGCGCCGGAAGCCGCCGCATCAGCCAGACCGTGAACAGCCCCGTCATGATCGGCTGCAGCACGAAAAAGCAGTACTCCTCGATCGGCACGTACCACAGCACGATCCCCGAAACCAAATCCAGGTCGTACCACCACACGCTCGTCGCCACCAGGTAGTTGTCCCACGGCGTCGTCCACGTGAACGCGATCAGCACCAGGATGCCGATCAGCGGGTACGGCTGCAGCCCACGCATGCTCGCGACCAGCGGCCGCCCACGCTGCGCGTCGCGATAGTTCAACCACCCGAACATCGCGATCGGAATCAGCAGGAACAGCCCCAAAAAGCCGAAGTACGTCATGCCGGACCTATCGCCCCCACGGCCGCCGCAGGTCGCGCAGCACGACCCGCGCCGCGTTGCGCCCGCTCGCCCCCATGATCCCGCCACCCGGATGCGTGCTCGCCCCGGTGAGATAGAGATTGCGGATCGGCAGCCGGTAGTCGCTCATGGTGAGTGCTGGCCGCATCAGGAACATTTGGTCCAGCGACATCTCGAGATGCATCACGTTGCCCCGCAACAGCCCGAGCTCCCGCTCCAAATACAGCGGCGTTTCCACCAGCCGTCCCGTCACGCTGCCCGGCACATTCGGCGCGTACTGCGCCAGCTTCGCCAGCATCCGGTCGGCCTCGCGATCACCGATCGCGTCCCAGTCCTCGCCCGATGCCAACGCGTACGGGTAATACTGCCCCCAGACAAACAGCGTGTGCTTGCCCGGCGGCGCCAGCGTCTCATCGACCGCCGAAAACGTCATCGCGATCAGCCCCGGCTCCGCCGACGGCCGCCCCGACAGGAAATCCGCATACGCCCGGTCGAGGTAATCCAGCGATGGGCAGATGAACTGCAGTGCCCGGTGCTCCGGGCCCGCAGCGCCGCGGCTTGAGACGGCCGTGTAGTTCGGCAGCTCGTCGACCGCGCACCGCACGATCATCCCGAACCCGTTGCCGATGCGGGAGTCGCGGAGCAAGGCGTCCTTCTGCCGCGGCAACGCGCCGGCCGGCAGCATCCGCCGCAGCGTGTGCACGTGACAACCCGCCACCACGCGCCGACCCGTCACCCGCTCGCCGCCCGGCAGCCGCACACCGACCGCGCGCCCCTTCTCGACCAGCACCTCCTCCACCGTCCGCTCGGTGAGGATCGTCCCCCCATGGGCCGCGATCATCCGCGCTAATGCTTGCGTCAGCATGCCCGAGCCGCCCTTCGGCCGCTTGACGCCCGAAGCGTGATACATCGGATGCCACAGCGCAAACGGCGCGGAGAACGCCTCGGTCGGCGGCGGCCCCGACTGCGCCGCCATCCACCCGATCAATCCCTGGAGCTGCGGCGTCTCGAAGTTCGTGCGCAGGAAGTGCCCGTAGCTCCGCAGCGCCGTCACCACCCGCTGAACGCGCTGCTTGGACCGCGCGCTCGGCCAAGTCAGGTGCCGAAAGAGGTTCCACGGCGTGGGCGGGTTGGTGAACGCGCCGACCATGCCGGCCGCCACCGGTCCCCACTCGGTGACAAAGCGGCGATAGTGATCAGCGTCCGCCCGCGACAGCGCCGCGATGCTCTCGCAAGTCCGCTCGAGATCCTGCCAGATCGTGAGGTGGCTGCCGTCCGGAAACGGCGCGAAGAACAGCGGATCGAGCGGGATGTATTCGAGGCCGTACTCCGTCAGCCCCAGGTCGCGCACCACCGGCGTGTGGTGGATCAGGATGTGGGCTGAGCCGCCGAGATCGAACTGGTACCCCGGTACGATCTCCTCGGTCACCACCGCCCCGCCCACCCGCTGGCGCCGCTCGATGACACAGACCCGCCGCCCCGCCTTCGCCAGGTAGCCAGCGCAGACCAGCGCGTTGTGGCCGGCGCCGATCAACACCACGTCGTAATCGGTCATCTGCGGTCCTGTCGCGACCGGGCCGGGCCCCACGCCCGCGTCACTGGATTTTGAATCTTAGACCCCACCCCGCGACCGGCCAAGCGCAGACACCCGCCGCAGGCAACCTATAATGACCGTGAAGGGGCACGCTTCGCCGCACGGTCACCGGAGCTTCGGTCCGCCGTCGACGACAGGAAACGCAATTCGATGCCAAAGCGGGCAGTCGTGATCGGTGGCGGGTTCGGTGGGTTGGCCGGCGCCTTGCGGGCGCGGGCCAAAGGCTACGACGTGACGCTCGTCGACAAGCTCGACCGCCTCGGCGGCCGGGCCTACGTCTACAACCGCAACGGTTTCATCTTCGACGCCGGCCCGACGATCATCACCGCTCCCTTCCTGCTTGACGAGCTCTTCGCCCTTTTCAACCGCGACGTCCGCGATTACATGGAGCTCCGCCCGGTCGAGCCCTGGTACCGCATCCGCTTCGACGATGGCAGCGTCTTCAACTATGGCGGCACGCTCGAGGAGATGACCGAGGAAATTCGCCGCTTCTCGCCGGAAGACGTCGACGGCTACCACCGGCTCCTCGCTCGCACGAAACGGATCTTCGATATCGGATTTGTCAAGCTCGGCGATCAGCCCTTTCATAATCCGCTGAGCATGCTGAAGATCACCCCGCACCTCTTCACGCTCAGCAGCTGGGTCAGCGTCTACGGCCTCGTCAAGAAATACATCAAGAACGACAAGCTCCGCCAGGTCTGCAGCTTTCACCCGCTGCTCGTCGGCGGCAACCCGTTCTCGACCACCTGCATCTACGCCCTGATCCACTACCTCGAGCGGGCCTGGGGGGTGCACTTCGCAATGGGCGGCACCGGCAGCGTTGTCGCCGGCCTCGAGAAGCTCATGCGCGAAGAGGGCATCGACATTCAGCTCGGCGCCGAGGTTGACGAGATCGAGGTCAGTAAGCGCACCGTCAGCGGCGTGCGGCTCAAGGACGGGCGGACGCTGCCGGCCGACACCGTCATCTGCAACGGCGACGCCCCCTTCGTCTACAAGCACCTGATCAAGCCGGAAAACCGCCGCAAGTGGAGCGACCGCGCCCTCAACCGGATGCAGTACTCGATGGGATTGTTCGTCATCTATTTCGGCGCGACGAAGCAGTACCCCGACCTGGCCCACCACATGATCCTGCTCGGCCCCCGGTACCAAGGGCTGCTGGAGGACATCTTCGACCGCAAGACGCTGTCCGACGACTTCAGCCTCTACTTGCATGCGCCGACGCGGACGGACCCGTCGATGGCGCCGCCCGGCTGCGAGACGTTCTACGTGCTAGCGCCGGTGCCGAACCTCCAGGGGGAAGTCGACTGGTCAGTGGAGGGCGACCGCTTCCGTGACCGGATCTTCGACTACCTCGACGCCACCGTTTGTCCCGGCCTCAAGCAGCACCTCGTGGAAGATTTTTACGTCACGCCGGAGCACTTCCACGACACGCTGAATACGCTGCACGGCACGGGCTTCTCGGTCGAGCCGCGCTTTACCCAGTCGGCCTACTTTCGGTTCCACAACAAGTCGGAAGATGTCGGTAACCTGTACTTCGTCGGGGCGGGGACGCACCCCGGGGCCGGGATGCCCGGCGTGCTGACCTCGGCCAAGGTCGTCGAACGGCTGCTGCCCAACGGGAACGGAAAAGCATGAACGCTGACCGGCCAGATCGTTCCGCCGCGCGGTCCATCAGTGCGGCCGACCAGCAGGCCGACTGGACGCCGCGGGAGATCATGGCCTACCACGCCCGGACCTTTTACTGGGCGTCGCGGCTGATGCCGCAACAGATCCGCCGCGACATCGAGCTGCTCTACAGCTTTTGCCGCTACGTCGACGACGTGGCCGACGAAACCGAGGACGACGCGGAAACGTTCAAGCTGCTGCAGCAGATCCGGACCGACCTGCAGGCCGGCAGCAGCGAGCTGAAGCCGGTGGCCGGCTTTTTGGAGCTGGCTGAGCGGCGCGGCATCGAGCTCCGCTGCGCCGAAGAGCTGGTGATCGGGGCCGGCAGCGATCGGGGCAGCGTGCGGATCGCCGACCGTGACGAGTTGCTGCGCTACTGCTATCGCGTCGCGTCGACGGTCGGGCTGATGATGTGCGCCGTGCTCGATGTTCGCGACCCTCAGGCGCATGCCTATGCGATCGACCTGGGGCTGGCGATGCAGCTCACCAACATCTGCCGCGACGTCGTCGAGGATTTCGAGAACGATCGGATCTACCTGCCGGCCAGCGAAGCCGACGAACCGCTGGTGCGCGCCGCGGTTCGCGACGGCGATCTTGATGCCCAGGCGGCGGCACTCGGCACGGTCTATGACCTGCTCGACCTGGCGTACGTTTACTATCGCAGCGCTGACCAGGGGATGTGCTACTTGCCGTGGTGGGCGCGGTGGGCAATCCTGATGTCGAGCCGGGCCTACGAGGCGATCGGCAAGGTGGTTCGCGTGCGCGGGCCGAAGTACTGGGAGAGCCGGACGTTCACGCGGAAGCGGCTGAAGCTGTGGTACACGGCCAAGGCCGGGGTGTTGATCGCGTTGTTGCCGATCATGCGGGATCCGCAACTCTCGCCGCGGCATCGGCAGCGTTTGCATACCGCGCTGGCGGGCATGCCGTATGCCGATGCGGCCGCGCCGCCGCTGCGCAGGTCGCCTGATGAGCAGGCGGCCACGCCGTCGCTGGTTTCGCTGGAGTCGTCGTGAAGACTGATGCCGTGCTGACGCAGACGCCGCCGCAGTTCGCCAAGCATTGGCTGGAGCCGGTGGTGCGGCGGGTCAACGTGCTGTTGCGCGAGCGGCTGAGCGACCCGGGGGTCGACGTGCCGGAGCGGCTGCGGGAGGCGATCCAGTATGCGTGTCTGCGGGGCGGGAAGCGGCTACGGCCGGCGCTGGTGGTGGCGGCGGCGCAGGCGGCGCAGGAGCGCGAGGAGTTACCGGAGGCGCGGCCCGTCTGGCATGCGGCGGTGGCGCTCGAGATGATCCACTGTTTCAGTTTGGTGCACGACGACTTGCCGGGGATGGATGATGACGACCTGCGGCGGGGGCGGCCGACGGTGCATCGGGCGTTCGGCGAGGCGACGGCGATCCTGGTCGGCGACGCGTTGTCGGTGATGGCGTTTGAAACGCTGGTTGACGAGGCGGTGCCGGCGGAGCTTGCGTTGGCGCTGAGTCGCCGGGTGGCCGGTGACATCGGCTGGGGCGGTGTCATTGCGGGGCAGATGCTGGATATTCAGGCCGAGGGGCGGACGGCGGACGCCGACGCGGTCGCGCGGATTCATGCGCTGAAGACAGCGCGGCTGCTGGCGTGCTGTTGTGGGTGCGGGGCGATCGCGGTGGGGGCGGACGATGCGACGGTGCGGCGGCTGAGCGATTTTGGGACGCAGCTGGGCCGGGCGTTTCAGGCGGTGGATGACCTGTTAGATGAGACGGGTGATCCGCAGCTGGTGGGCAAGCGGTGTGGGAAGGACCGGGCGGCGGGGAAGGCGACGTTGCCGGCGGCGGTCGGGGTTGATGCGGCGCGGCAGCAGGCGGACGCGTTTCTGGCGGGTGCGCTGGCGGCGTTGGGGGAGCCGACGGCAGCGCGGGAGCCGTTGTTTCATCTTGCGCAGTTGTGCGTGCAGCGGGTGCAGTAGC
>CAZCKC010000103.1:0-13239 GCA_964499235.1 uncultured Planctomycetales bacterium
GCATCTCCATGGGCGACCCCCTCGGCATCGGTCCCGAGGTCGTCGTCAAGGCCCTCAGCGACCCCCTGCTCCGCGCCGAAGCCCGCTTCGTCATCTTCGGGCTCAGCGACGTCCTCGAGTACGCCGCCGACCAGGCCGAGATCCAGCCCTTCTGGTGGCGCGAGCCCTACGACCACGGCCCGCGGGTCGCCTCCGGCGTGCTGGTGGCCGACTTCGACGACCTGCCCGCCATCGCGACGGTCCGCCACGAGCCCGACGAGCTGGCCGGCGAAGCCTCGTTCCGCTTCGTCGACGAGGGCATCCGCCATCTCCAGGACAACGCCCTCGACGCCCTCGTCACCGCCCCGATCTGCAAGGAAAGCTGGACCCTCGCCAAGCACCGCTTCGCCGGCCATACCGATCTGCTCGCCCGCCGCTTCAACAACCGCCGGATCACGATGGCCTTCTTCGCGCACGATCTGCGGGTCGCCCTCGCCAGCGCCCACGTCCCGCTCTTCGAGCTTCGCAACCACTTCACCATCGGCCTTGTCCACCAGCCGATCGCCCTGCTCGACGAGGCCCTCCGCGAATGGGTCGGGCTCGAGCGCCCGCACATCGGCGTCCTCGGCCTGAACCCCCACGCCGGCGAGAACGGCCTGCTCGGCGACGAGGAGCACCGCGTCATCGAGCCCGCCCTCGGCATGGCCCGCAACGCCGGCATCCGCGTCAGCGGCCCGCTGCCCGCCGACACCGCCTTCACGCCCGAGTCACTCCGCCAATACGACGGCCTCGTCGCGATGTACCATGACCAGGGCCTCATCCCCGTCAAGATGCACGCCTTCCACGACGCCGTGAACGTCACCCTCGGCCTCGGCGCGATCCGCACCAGCCCCGATCACGGCACCGCGTTCGACCTGGCCGGAAAGAACCGCGCCAACCCCGCCAGCATGCAAGCCGCCATCCGCCTCGCGATCCAACTCGCCAACCTCCGGCAGCGCCAACGACTCAACGCCCCACCCCCCGCCAGTCCGACCCGCGCGTCGAGCTGAGCACCCCACTCCCCGCAACACCACCGCGCATAAAACAATCGCAGCCCTGCGCCCGGCGGGACAGGACTGCGATGTACCCCGTCATGTTCGTTGCGGCCGCAAGGGGCCGCGATGCGCCCTACACCGAGCCGAGCGACACCGGCTCTTCCGGCTTCAGCGACTCGAAGAACGCGTCAATGAACGTTGTCGTCACCACGTTCGTCGCCGTGTTGAAGCTGCCGATGATCTCTTCCTCGTACTCCGGATAGCAGCCCGGCGTCAGCGCGGCCGCGCAGCCCGCTACCAGCACCATCAGTTTGACGCTCGTGCTCGCAAACCAGTTCCGCATCGGGGCACTCCTTGAGATCGGCCCGGAGAGTCGCGGCCGGCACGCCCCAAGACGTCAACCAAGCCGGCCAGGTTCCGTCGATATCATCGGACTCACACCCCGCGGGGATTAGTACCCGCCGCCACCGAATTTCCCCCACCCCACCGCGCAAAAACGACGCGGCGAGCACTGGTTCCCAGGCCCGCCGCGTCGCGTCGTCACGGTGATCCGTCTGCCGGCCGCCGGCTACTTCTTCTTCGCCTTCGCGGCCTTCGCTTCCTGCTCGGCGACCGCCGCCCGCTGGGCCCGCGTCGGCAACTGCTCGAGCCGCGGCTTGAGCTGCTTCTCAAAGACGTCCTGCAACGGCTGCAACAGCGCCTGCTGCTGCTTTTCGAGCTGCGTGATCGCCGCCTCGTTTTTTGGCGCGGCCTTCTTCGCCGCCTCGAGCTGCTCGTCGACGCTTTCGATCCGCGCCGCCGCCCGCCGCAGGTACTGCTCCGCCTGCGCCTTGCACGCCTTCAGGATCGTCTCCGCCTTCTGCTTCTGCATCTTCACGAGCTCGTACTTCTTCACGAAGTCCGCCACGTACTTGTCCCAGCCCGCCACCAGCTTGTCCGGCGCGCCGAGCGGCGCCGGCTGCTGCTCTTTTTCCCGCTCGGTGGCATCCGGCTGCGCAGCCGTCGCCGCGCGCGGGTTGTTCGACACCATCGCCGGCTCCCGCGTCGACGGCTCGGCCGGCGCCGTCTCGACCGGGTCAACCGGAGGCTGCTCCGCCACCGGCGGCGCCACGTCCGGATTGGCCGGTCGCCCGCGCGGCTGCGGCCGCATCCGCGGCGGGTTCCGAAACTCCTCGACCGTCATCTCGCCGGAGACGATCCGGTCGAGCTGGTCCTTCGTCATCGCGAAGCTCTGGTACATCAGCTCCAGGTCGCGATCGTGCACCGCTTTCTGCTCGTCGGTCAGAATCCCGCGAAACTCGTCGTTCGATTCCTCGATGATCGCCTTCGCGTCCTGCCAGATCGGCTGCATCTGGCGGCCCCACTCGATCAGCTCGCCCTGGTCCATCGCGCCGCCCTGCCGAACCGCGAACATCTTCCCGACCAGCGGATAGATCGTCTCCTCGTGCTTGTCGATGAAGCCGTGCGCCTTCTCCGTGACGAACGCGTGCGTCCACTCCGCCTGCTCATCCGTCAGGTCGTACTTCCGCGCCACGATCCGCGTGTAGTTGTTCAGCAGCAGGTCGACGTCCAGAAAACCGCCGATCAAGCGCCGCTCGGACCGCTCGGCCGCGTTGGCGGTACCGGCGGTCAAGCCCGCGACCAGGCCGATCAGGATCATCGCTGCGAGACTGCGTTGCATGGGATTCTCCGCGCTGCGACTGCGAGCAACTATGCTATACGCTGGGCGGCCTGTTCCGCACCGCCATTATACGATTCGCGATCCAGGGGGTTGCGTCACCACCCTCAGCCACAGGTGCCAGCACGTTGCCCCCAACCCCAGGCCAGATAAAACTTTACGTTTTTGACCTCGACGGCACCCTCGTCGATTCTCTCGCCGACATCGCCGAGGCCCTCAACGACTGTCTGACGCTCCTCGGCCTGCCGACCCGCTCGGTCGCCGATTACCGCTACCTCGTCGGCGAAGGCATCCCCAAGCTCGCCACCCGCGCCATCGGCGACAACCAACCCCACCTCGTCGACCGCCTGGCCGAGCTCGCCCGGGCGCGGTACCGGGCCCGCCCGCTCCACCACACCCGTCCCTACGACGGGGTCCCGCAACTCGTTCATCGGCTCGATCAGCGCGGCGCTCAGCTAGCGGTCCTCTCCAACAAGCCCCATGAGCTCACCCGCACCATCGTGCACGCCTTCTGGCCCGCCGGCCCCTTCCTCCACATCCAGGGCTACATCACCGAGCCGCTTCGCAAGCCCAACCCCCACTACCTGCTCGACCTCTGCCGCCGCGCCGGCGTCACCCCCGATCAAGCCTGCCTGATCGGCGACACCCCCACCGATATCGAAACCGCCCGCCGCGCCGGCACCCACGCCATCGGCGTCACCTGGGGCTTCCGCACCCGCGCCGACCTCGCCGCCGCCGACGCCACCACCATCGTCGATACCCCCGCCGAAATCGCCTGAGCTTCCCCCACCCCCGCCCGCGCGGTACCGTACGCAGTCCATTTGTTAGACAGTCCCAGACCTCCCGGCGTTAGGATCCCAAATGACCGGTAACGGCACCACCTTCGACTTCACCCTCGCCGGCCGCAGCTCCGCCGGCGTGCTCATCGTCCCGCTCATCGCCACCCCCAAGCCCGCCCTCCAGAGCCTGGCCGAAGCCGACCGCCTCTGCGACGGCGCCGTCGGCGAGATCGTCCGCGCTGACGCCCTCGGCTCAGAGGTCGGCAAGCTCACCCACGCCACCCGCAGCCGCGGCTTCCGCCGCATCCTCGCCGTCAGTCTCGGCGACGACCAGCAACTGCACGAACGCCACCTTCGCCAGGCCGCCGACGCCGCCGCCCGCTGGCTCATCAGCGAAAAGCTCAATACCGCCACCCTCTGGCTCCCCGGCCTCGCCAACACCGGGATCGAGCACGCCGCGGCCGAGTGGGCCCTCGGGATGGCCCTCGCCGGCTACCGCTTCGAACAGCACAAGCGCGGCGACCGCTCGCTGCCCGCCAAGATCAAGGTCCACCTCCACGGCAGCAACGGCCAGCTCGCCAAGCGGGCCCTGCCCGATGTCAAGGCCGCCGCCCTCCTCGCCGAAGGCGTCAACTACGCCCGCCAGCTCGCCCAGCAGCCCGGCAACGTCATCAACCCCAAGACGCTCGCCGCCGAGGCCCGCAAGCTCGCCGCCGCCAAGACCAACAAGATCACCTGCAAGGTCATCGAGGGCGCCAAGCTCAAGCAACTCAACATGGGCGGGCTCATTGGCGTCGGCCAGGGCGCCGAGCACCCCGGCCGCCTCATCCAGCTCGACTACCGCGGTAACCCGCAAAGCCGCACCAAGCTCGTCCTGGTCGGCAAGGCCATCACCTTCGACACCGGCGGCTACTCCATCAAGCCCTCCGCCGGCCTCGCCAACCTCAAGTACGACAAGACCGGCGGCTGCACCGTCATGGGCATCATCAAGACCGCCGCCCTGCTCAAGCTCAAGTGCAACGTCACCGCCCTCGTCGCCGCCGCCGAGAACATGGTCTCCGATCGCGCCTACCGCGCCGGCGACATTCTCACCATGGCCAACGGCAAGACCGTCGAGGTCACCAACACCGACGCCGAAGGCCGCCTCGTCCTCGCCGACGCGCTCTGGTACGGCCAGAAGTACTGCCAGCCTACCGTGATGGTCGATATGGCCACGCTCACCGGCGGCGTCATGGTCGCCCTCGGCTCCGTCGCCGCCGGTTTGATGAGCAACGACGACAACCTCTCGGCCGAGCTCGAGGAGTGCGGCCGCGCGACCCGCGAGCGCCTCTGGCGCCTGCCGCTGTGGGACGACTACCAGGACCTGATGAAGGGCGTCGACTCCGACCTCGTGAACTCCGCGCCCAAACGGGACGCTCACTGCATCCAGGGCGGCATCTTCCTCAAGCAGTTCGTCGAGAACGACGTCCCGTGGGCCCACCTCGACATCGCGGCCGTCGCCGCCAACGACACCAACGGCGGCAAGGTCGCCTCGGGCTTCGGCGTCCGGCTGATGATCGAGTACCTCCGCCGCAACCTGGTCGCCGCCGGGACGAAGTAAGCCATGAACGAACAACCGTTTGAACCCCTGCCCGCTGCCGCCGACCCCAAGATGGACCTCCCGCGCATCGCCGCCGCCGTTCGCGAGATCCTCATCGCCATCGGCGAGGACCCCGAGCGCGAGGGCCTCCGCGAGACTCCCGAGCGGGTCGCCAAGGCGTACGCCGAGCTCTGCTACGGCCTGCACGTCGACCCGCGCCGCCACCTCAAGGCCTTCGACGAGGACCACCACGAGATGGTCGTCCTCCGTGACATCCCCTTCAACAGCCTCTGCGAGCACCACCTGATGCCCTTCGAAGGCCGCGCCAGCATCGCCTACATCCCCGGCGGCAAGGTGCTCGGCCTCTCCAAGCTCGCCCGCATCGTCGAGGACTTCTCCCACCGTCCCCAGGTCCAGGAGCGCCTCACCTCGCAGATCGCCGACATGTTCGCCCGCGAGCTCCGCGTCCGCGGCTGCGCCGTCGTCATCGAGGCCGTCCATACCTGCATGACCTGCCGCGGCGTCCGCAAGCCCGGCAGCGAGATGGTCACCAGCGCCCTGCGCGGCCTCATGCAGACCAACCAGTCCACCCGCGCCGAGGCCCTCCGCCTGCTCCACAAGCGCTAGCATTCGGTGCTACAATCGCAGTAGTTTGGCGATGGATTCCAACATGCAGTTGACCCTCAATGGCGAACCCCGCGACGTGCCCGACGGCGCCACGATCACCGCGCTGCTGACCACGCTCGGCCTGACCCCCCGGCACGTCGCCGTCGAGGTGAATGAGCAGCTCGTCAAGCGGGACCGGTTTGACGCCACGGCGCTCGCCGCCGGCGACCGCGTCGAGATCGTCACCCTCGTGGGAGGTGGTTGATGGAAATTCCCCCGATCCGAATCGGCGACTTCGAGATCCGCAGCCGGCTCTTCGTCGGCACCGGCAAGTACCTCAAGGACGGCGAGCCCGACTACGAGCTCATGCAGCAGGCCCTCGCCGCCTCCGGCGCCGACGTCATCACCGTCGCCGTCCGCCGCGAACGCCTCTACGACCAGGCCGGCCGCAGCATGCTCGACTTCATCGACCTCGAGCGCTACACCATCCTCCCCAACACCGCCGGCTGCTTCTCCGCCAAAGATGCGCTCCGCTCGGCCCGCCTCGGCCGCGAGCTGCTCGAAGGCCTCAATAACCCTGGCGCCCGCTGGGTGAAGCTCGAGTGCCTCGCCGACCGCAAGACGCTTCTGCCCGACCCCTTTGAAACCCTCAGCGCCGCCGAAACGCTCGTCGACGAGGGCTTCACCGTCCTCGCCTACGCCAATGACGACCCCGTGCTCTGCCGCCGCCTCAAGGCCCTCGGCTGCGCCAGCGTCATGCCGCTCGGCTCGCCGATCGGCTCCGGCCAGGGCGTGCTCAACGCCAACAACATTCGCATCATCCTCGAGGAACTCAAGCAGAACGACCCCGACTACCCCGTCATCGTCGACGCCGGCGTCGGCACCGCCTCTGACGTCACCATCGCCATGGAGCTCGGCGCCGACGGCGTCCTGCTGAACACCGGCATCGCCTCGGCCGCCGCGCCGGTCCAGATGGCCCACGCGATGCGCCACGCGCTCGAGGCCGGCTACCACGCCTTCCGCAGCGGCCGCATCCCGCGCAAGCTCTACGCCACCGCCTCGTCGCCGCTCGAAGGCCTCATCGCTGCCTCCACGGTGCGCTCGTGACCAAGCCGAGCAGCCCCACCCCGGTCGTCGACGCCGAGCTCCTCACCCGCGCCGACGACCTGCTGGAGCCCGCGGCCCCGCTCTGCCCCGTCGACCGCCTCCCCACCCGCCGCCGCAACAAGATCTGCATCGCCATCATCGCCTTCGGGCTGCTCAACTTCGTCGTCTACACCCTCAGCTACGCCATCCTCGGCGGTGACGCCCACAACGGCCAGCGCCGCATCGTCGAAACCGACTCCGGCGCCCGCGTCGCCGAGTACACCGTCCGCGGGCATTTCCTCCGCAGCCTCCACGGCCAGGAGCGCGTCGTCAGCCGCACCGTCTGGATCTACAGCTACCTCCACTCGATCTTCGTGCCCGTCACCTCCGCCGCCATGATCATCAGCATGCTCGTGCTCGCCCGCCCGCACATCATCGCCACCATGCGCAACGGCTGGATCAGCGGCCAGACCTTCGTCACCGCCTTCGGCACGGTCGTCATCCTCGTCAGCGCCGCCGTGACGCTCGCCTTCATCGCCGACTTCGTCGGCCAGATGTCCTTGCAGTAGGAGTCCGCGCGTGCAGGTCGCTGATTGGCTGGCCGCGGACGGCCCGCTCGCCGCCGCCCTGCCGCGGTTCGAATCCCGCCTCCAGCAGCAGGAGATGGCTGCCGCCGTCGCCGCCGCCTTCGCCGCCCCCCACCACCTCGCCGTCGAGGCCGGCACCGGCGTTGGCAAGACCTTCGCCTACCTGCTGCCCGCCATCGAGCAGATCACCGCCGGCGGCGGCCGCGTCGTCGTCAGCACGCACACCATCGCGCTCCAGGAACAGCTCATCCACAAGGACATCCCCCTGCTCCAGCAGGCCCTCGGCGCCGACTTCAAGGCCGAGCTCGTCAAAGGCCGCCACAACTACCTCGGCCTCCGCCGGCTCAAGCAGGCCAGTGAGCGCCAGGCCGCCGTCTTCAAGAAATCGCAGCTCCCTGTCCTCCACCAGATCGAGGACTGGGCCTACGTCACCCAGGACGGCTCGCGCGCCGACCTCGGCGAAGCCCCCGACCGCGATGTCTGGGAAAAGGTCCGCAGCGAGCACGGCAACTGCCTCGGCCGCCGCTGCCCCACCTACGAGCCGTGCTTCTACCAGCGCGCCCGCCGCCGCGCCGAGCAGGCCCAGCTCCTCGTCGTCAACCACGCGCTGCTCGTGGCCGACCTCCTGCTCCGCCAGGACAACGCCAGCGTCCTGCCCGACTACAACTTCGTCATCGTCGACGAAGCCCACACGCTCGACCAGGTCGCGGCCGATCACCTCGGCTTCAGCGTCTCCAACGTTAACGTCCAGCACCTGCTCGGCACGCTGTTCAACGACCGCACGGGCAAGGGCCTGCTCGCCAGCCTCGGCACCGACACCGATCGCCACGCCGTCGTCCACACCGCCGGCGCCGCCACCGAGTTCTTCAACGATCTCGCGAACTGGCAGGCCCGCTTCGGCCGCTCCAACGGACGCCTTGTCCGTCCCGACCCCGTCGCCAACGAGCTCTCGCCCGCCCTGCAGTCGCTCGTCGAGCGCCTGGCCGCGCTGCGTGACGACCTGCCGCGCGAAGAAGAGCGCACCGAGATGAACGCCGCCCTCGAGCGCGCCCGCGAGCTCGCCATCCGCCTCGCCGACATGCTCCAGCAACGCTACGACGAGCACGTCTACTGGATCGAATCCGGCGACCCCGGCCCCCGCCGTGTCGCCCTCTGCACCGCCCCGCTCCAGGCCGGCCCGTTCCTCCGCCAGCAGCTCTTCGACCCGGCCCGCAGCGTCGTCCTCACCAGCGCCACGCTCGCCGTCGCCGGCAGCGATCCCTTCGCCTACATCCGCCAGCGCCTCGGCGCGCCCGAGCTGACCACCGCCCAGCTCGGCTCACCCTTCGACTTCGAGCAGCAGGCTACCGTCTACATCGAGGCCGGCATGCCCGACCCCGGCAACTACAGCGCCTTTCTGCCGGCCGCCACCAGCGCGATCGTCCGCTACCTGCGCGAAACCGAGGGCCGCGCGTTCGTGCTCTTCACCAGCTATCGCATGTTGCAGGATGCCGTCGAGATCGTCCGCGACGACCTCAACAGCGAGGGCTACACGGTCCTCGCGCAGGGCGAGGACCTGCCCCGCTCCAAGATGCTCGACGTGTTTCGCACCACCCCCCGCTGTGTGATCTTCGGCACCGACAGCTTCTGGCAGGGCGTCGACGTCAGCGGCGCCGCGCTCAGCAACGTCATCATCACCAAGCTGCCGTTCGCCGTCCCCGACCGCCCCACCATCGAGGCCCGGATCGACCTGCTCCGCCGCGGCGGCCAGAACCCCTTCCAGACCTACCAGCTACCCGAGGCGATCCTCCGCTTCCGCCAGGGCTTCGGCCGCCTGATCCGCAGCCAGACCGACACCGGCATCGTGGTCATCCTCGACCCGCGCGTCCTTCGCAAGCCCTACGGCAAGCAGTTCCTCAACAGCCTCCCCCCCTGCCGCACCGAAATCTCCCAACAAGCCTGGTAAGCTGGCGCCGGCTGCCGCAGCAAGGCTGCCTCAGCAAGGCGACCCCAGGAAGGGTGCCCGAGGCTTCAGCCTGATGGACTGAAACCGCGTCAGAAACGCGCGGGCCCAGACCCCAGTCCGGGGGACCGAAACGGCGTCAGCAGTAACGTTAGGAAAGCTCACGCGCGCCACGCGCAAGTGTGCTTTGCTAGTAACTCGCCAACTCGTTCATCTTCTGTGCCAGCTGAAAGTCCAGGTCGCTGATCCCCCCCACATCGTGCGTCGTCAGGTCGACATGCACCTGGTTGTAAACGTTGAACCACTCCGGATGATGGTTCATCTTCTCCGCATGCAACGCCGCCTTGGCCATGAATCCAAAGGCCGACACGAAATCATCGAACTTGTACTCCGCGTGCAGCTTCCCCTCCTTCAGCTGCCAGCCGTGCGTCTTCTCGAGCGCCTTCTGAATATCAGCGTCAGACAGCTTCTGCGCCATCGGATTTCCTCCCGCCGGGACAGGGACGTGGTTTGAGCACCAACACGTAATCGTAGTCCCGCCGGCCGCCACGGGCAGGATTCATCGCCCGCGCCCGCACATGACGGGCGCACACGACCGCGTCCGCGCGCCCCGCTCCCCGCTCACGCAAACACGTCGGCCTGATCCTTGAGCCGCGGATGCTGCCGGTCCCGCGCGCTCAGCGTCAATTCACCGACCGCCAGCGGCCATTCAATCCCCAGCTCCGGATCATCAAACGCGATCCCGCGCTCGTGCTCCGGCGAATAGAAGTCCGAGCACTTGTAGCACACCTCGGTCTCGTCCGTCAGCGTGACAAACCCGTGCGCAAAGCCGATCGGCACCAGCAGCTGCCGCCAGTTCTCCGCGCTCAGCTCCACCGCCACGTGCTGCCCGAACGTCGCCGACCCCCGCCGGATGTCGACCGCCACGTCCAGGATCGCTCCCCGCGTCACCCGCACCAGCTTGTCCTGCGCCAACGGCGGCACCTGGTAGTGCAACCCCCGTAACACCCCCCGCGTCGTCGACAGGCTCTGGTTGTCCTGCACGAACTCGATGTCGATCCCCGCCTCAACCAGCTTCGCCTTGTGATACGTCTCGCTGAAGAAGCCGCGGTGATCCCCGAACTTCGGCGGCGTGATGATCTTCACGTCCGCCAGCGCCGTCGCCGTCACTTCCATCAGGACGTTCCTGTTCCAGCCAAACGAGCAACGAAAAACGAAACACACCAGTCTACCGCGCGCCTCAATCCGCCACCGCCGTCGGTTCGCAGGCCGCGTCCCCCGTCACCACGCCCCGCGCCACGAGCTCATCCCAGTGCTTCTGGTTGAACACGCACCCCGGATCCCCGCTGCTCAGCACCCCGTAGTACGCATCCGAACGCGCCCGGCACCCTCCGCAATAGTTCTTGAAGTCGCACACCTCGCAGTGGTGCTCCCGCGCATCGCGGTCACAAAACACGTCCCACCACGCGCTCGCCCGAAACATCTCGACGATCGCGCGCTCCCGCACGTTCCCGTACACCCGGTGCGGCAGGTACACGCACGGCGTCACGTTCCCGTCCGGCTCCAGGCAGACATAGCACCGCCCCGCCCCACAGCCGCCCAGGTACTTGCTCACCACCCGCGCCTTCGCGCCCCCACCGTGCCCCGCGTGGCTCGCGGCCTGCTGCCCGTCAAGCGGCGCGTGCGCCAAACACACCCGCCCCAGCTGCGGCGCCGTCGACAACACCCCGATCCGCCCCGACTGCATCCACGCGTTCAGCGTCACCAGCAGCCGCTCGCGCTGCGCCGGCGTCAGGTCGTCCGCCACCATCTCCAGCCCCCGCCCCACCGGGATGAAGTTGAAGTGCGCAAAGCAGCTCGCCCCGACCTCGCACGCGAACTCCAGCATCCGCTCGACTTCGTCGTAGTTCCCCTGGTGCACGCACATCGCCACGCCCAGCCGCAGCCCCTCCTGCGCCGCGACGATCCGCATCCCCCGCACCGTCCGCGCCCACATCCCCGGCACGCCCCGGAACGCGTCGTGCTTCGCCGGCTCCACCGAGTCCAGCGAGATCTCGACGTACTTGCACCCCGCCGCCACCAGCTGCTGCGCCAGCCGCGGCGTCATCGTCCCCCCGTGCGTCGCCACCGACGTGTGAATCCCGTGCTCCTGGCACCGCCGCAACACCGGGATCAGGTCCGGGCTGATCGTCGGCTCCCCCCCCGCCAACGCGATCATCGGCACGTACTCCGCCGCCAACTGGTCCACCACCGCCAGCTTCTCGTGCAGCGTCAGCTCCGCCGGCAGCTTCCGGTGCGCCGCGTCCTGGTAACAATGCCGACACCGCAAATTGCACTGGTTCGTGAAGTTCCACACCACGAACAGCGGCGCGCTGAACCGCTGCGGCACCCGCAGCCCAAACGCCGCCACGCTCCGCGCCGCAATCACCAGCCCCCGCACCGTCGCCCGGTGCTCCGCGATCCGCTCCCGAAACGTCGCCACCGGCGTCGAACCCCGCCAGCGGTCAATCAGCCGATGCACCGGCCAATAAATCACCCGCTGCCCCACCGGCGCCGCCGGGTTCCGATAACTCGCGATGATCTCCTCGATGATCGTCGCCCGATTCTTCCGCGTCCGCGTGATGTAGCCCAGCAACTTCCGCACCACCCACCGGTCCAGGAAATCCTCCAGCGGATGGTGGTAATCCATGTCGACATAAGACTTCTGAATCGAACGCAAGCGCCGCTGCGTCGCCGGCAGGTACCCCCCACCACCACGCCGCTGCCACGCCGCCCCCGCCGCATACGCCTCCGAGGTCACGACCCCGTCGTCCCCCCGGCCCGACCGCTTGTCCGGATTGCTCCCCACCACGCCGTCGGCCGCGTACCGCTTCCCCAGCCGATACGCCGTCGTGTGCGCCGGGGCGTCGCCCGCCACCGCGCCCACTTTCGCCATCTCGCTCATCGGGATCCTCAGCAGCACACGGGCGATCTGCGGCCCCCACCACCCGCGGGAACCGCTTCAGCAGGTTAATCGGCCGCCCGCGACCCCACCAGAAAAACCCCGATGAAATGAATCGTGTTTTTGGCGGGTCGTCGCCGACTGCTCCTATCCCTTCGACTGCCCGCCCGGCGTCGGCACGATCTCCAGATGCGGCTGCTTCGGCCATCCGCTCAGGTGCACCTCGCCCCCGCCGTCCAGGATCCGCACCAGCTCCCCCCCAACAAACGCCTCCCGCCATCCCGCCAGCAGCGCCGGCGGCTCCTCCAGCCGCCCCAGCGAATAGTCCACCAGCTCCCGCAGCCGGGCGCCGCTCCCCACCAGGTCGCTGCTCACCCCCTCCTCACAACACCGCGCCCGCAGCACCGCCGACAACAAATCCGTCACCGCCCGCATCATCTGCGTCTCGTCCCGCCGCTCGTGCGGCACCGGCCACTTGCTCTTCGGAACCGCCCGCGCCTCCGCGATCAGGTCGAGCATCTTCTGCACCACCTGCCTGTTCTTCGCCTGCGGAAAGCCCCGCAACACCTGCAGCTCCTCCGCCTTCGTCGGCTGCCGTCGGGCGATCTCCGTCAGGATGTCGTCCCGGATCAACGCCCGCACCGGCCGGTTCCGCTCCGCCGCCCACTCGTCCCGCCAATCAATCAGCCGCGCCAGGACCATCAGCCCCTCGGCGTTCAGCTTCTTCGCCCCCTTGATCTTGAACAGCCGGTCCTCCGCCGGCGGCCGATAAAACTCCGGATCCTCGAACCGCCGGAACTCCTCGTCCGCCCACGCCGTCCGCTGGCTCTTGGCCAGCTTGTCTGCCAGCTTCGTGTGGATCGCCGGCAGGTGCAGCACGTCGTTCACCGCGTAGCGGACCTGCTCTGCCGTCAGCGGCCGCCGCAACCAGTCGGTCAGCGTCGCCCCCTTGCTGATCCGCTTGCGTCGCACCGCCTCTACCAGCCGCGACAGGCTCAGCGGATAGCCGTAGCCCACGAAGCCGGCCG
>CAZCKC010000104.1:0-13111 GCA_964499235.1 uncultured Planctomycetales bacterium
TGCGGCCGGTGGAGGTCGTGAACGAGCTGCTGGGCATGGTGCTGCGGATCAAGCGGTTCTTTGACGCGAACTTCCTGATGGTGCTGGTGGCGACGGGGTTGTTTTTGACGCTGGTGGTGCTGTTATCGCTGCGACTGCGGGCGCGGGAGATGGAGACGCTGCACAAGCTGGGCTGCCCGCGGGCGACGGCGGCGTGGCTGCAGCTGGGAGAGCTGGGGATTGTGCTGGGGTTCAGCGTGGCGCTGACGGTCGGATTGACGGGATTGATTCTCTGGTTGGCGCCGGACCTGACGGCAGTACTGTGAGCGCGGCGCGGCGTATAATGCCGGGGTCGCATTTGACCAATTCACCGAGATCAGACAGGAGTTCGCGCATGGGTACTGGCACGAGGCGGTTGACGGGGGTCATGGCCGGGCTGATGGGGATCAGCCTGATGCTCGGGCTGAACACGGGCTGTGAGCGGCAGGAGACGCGAACGGCTGCTGAGCAGACGGAGCCCATCACCGTCTACACGACGTTTCATCCGACGACATATTTCGCGCAGCGGATCGCGCCGGACAACGTGACGGTGGTGAACCCGGTGCCGGCGGACGCGGATCCGGCCACCTGGGATCCGGCCGACGAGGTGCTGGCGGAGTACCAGGCGGCGGACCTGATCGTGATCAACGGGGCGGATTTCGAGGAGTGGGTCGGCTACGCGTCGTTGCCCGAGGCCCGAATCGTTGACACCACGGCCGCGATCAAGGACGACCTGATCCGCAGCCAGCATGGCGTGACGCACACGCACGGGCCGGAGGGCGAGCACGTCCACGAGGGCGAGTACGACGGGCACGTGTGGCTGGATCCGCTGCTGGCGATACAGCAGGCGACGGTGATTCGCGACGCGCTGCTGCAGCGGCTGCCCGACCAGCGCCAGGCGATCGAGGAAAACTTTGCGGCGCTGATCGTGGACTTGAAGAAGCTCGACGAGCGGCTGCGGTCGCTGAAGCCACGGATCGCCGCGACGACGCTGGTGGCGAACCACCCGGCCTACGACTACCTGGCGCGGCGATATGGGTGGAACGTGACATCATTCCACTTCGAGCCCGACGAAATGCCCAGCGCCGAGCATCTCGCCGCACTGCGGGCCTTCCAGGATGAGAACAAGGCCACGCTGCTCCTGTGGGAGTCCGAGCCGGCCGCCAACGTGGCCGCTGCGATGGAGATGACGTTCGGGCTGAAGTCGGTGGTCTATGCCCCGGCCGAAAGCGTGGCGGCGGGCGAAAACTATTTGACCGTGATGCAGGCGAACCTGGACCGGCTCGAAGCGGGCCTGCCCACGACACCGGACGCGTAGCGGGCGCGGTGCGTGGTGCACCGCGGGTCTAGCGGTTGGCTACTGGTCTTCGGGCAGGACGAAGACGACCTCGAAAAAGTTGAGGCCGAACTCTTTCGCGTCGCGGCACCCCGGCACGAAGAGGTCGACGGTGCTTTTGCGGAACCGCTTGTGCGTGCGGTCGGTCACGACGAACGTGCGGTCGAGCGCGGGAATGTAGACGACTGTGCCGAACGGGATGTCCCCCGGCGCGGCGCATTGTCCGACGCCAGCCTGCGTGCCGGCGGCGGTCGTGCCGCGATCGCAGTAGGCGGTCACGCGGCAGACGCGATGGATGATGCGCCGTGCGTCGATGTCGGTTTCCGGGGCGGCCGGGTCAAGCCCGCCGCCGGACAGCGAGTCAGCGTAAGCCCGCGCTTCATCGGCGGCGGCCTGCGTCTCGTAAGCGGCAAGTTCGGGATTGGCGGGCAGGAGCCGCGGCAGCGGCGGGATGACGCCGTCGGTGTACGTCGCGCCGCGCTGATCCGTGCCATGCGCCTCATCGAGCGCGCTCTGCAAATGATTGAGCGACGCCATGGCCAAGCCCGTCACGAGCAGCACCGAGACGGTCAGCGCGGTCAACAGCTTCACGCTGCGCATAAGTTGTACTCCGAAATCTCTTCCACTAGCGCCGGGGCACAAAGACGTAGGCAGGATTCCCCGGTCACGCCCGACACGCCCTGTCGAGCAAGTTAATGATTCTAGATGGCTTGCTGGGCGTCACCAAGCCCTTTTTGTGACAGGGGCTGTCAATTTCCCGCCCTGAAGGCAGCGCGATAAGCGATTGACCCGCAACCGGTTTCGGCACTAGATATCGGGCCGTACTCGGAAGCGGACCTCTTGCTCGGGAGCAGACAATGCGGCGATTGATGGTGGCCGGTAACTGGAAGATGAACCTGTCGCTGGCCGAGGGGGCGGCGCTGGTCAGGACGGTGGCAGGCGGGGCGGCCAAGGCGGGAGCGGTGGACGTGGTGGTCTGCCCGCCGTTTGTGTATGTCCATGCGATGAATGAAGTTGCGTCCGGCTCGGAGGTTAAGGTCGGGGCCCAGGACGTTTACTTCGAGTCGAAAGGCGCATTCACGGGCGAAATCGCGCCCAGCATGCTCACCGACGTCGGAGCCGCGTATGTGATTATCGGACACAGCGAGCGGCGGCACACCATCGGCCACCTCGAGGACGACCGGATGCTGAACCTGAAGGTTCGGGCGGCGTTGGCGTCGGGGTTGAAGCCGATCTTCTGCATTGGAGAAACCCTGGGCCAGCGGAAGGGCGACCACACCGAGGACGTCCTGACGTACCAGATCCGGGCGGGGCTGGTCGGGGTTGAATTTTCCAACCCGGCGGACCTGATCATCGCTTACGAGCCGGTATGGGCGATCGGGACGGGCGAAACGGCCACGCCGCAGCAGGCGCAGGAGGCCCATGCTCACACGCGGAAGGAGCTGGTCGGCCTTTATGGCGACCGGGCGAAGGAGCTGCGGATCCTGTATGGGGGCAGCGTGAAGCCGGACAATGCCAAGGAGCTCTTCGGCCAGCCCGACGTGGACGGCGGGCTGATCGGCGGGGCCAGCCTGAAAGCCGACGCGTTCCTCGGGATCATTGAGGCCGCAGTGGCGGTCAGCGGTTGAGTTTGCTAGTCTGTGGGGCTTGCCTGACCCGCGGGTGCGCGGGGGCAGAGAGTGTCTAGCAGGAAACCAAAGTGATGATGTTGGCGGCGTGGTATCACCCGATCCTGGCGGTCGCGTTCGCGTTTATCGCGATCCTGCTGATCCTGATCATCCTGTTACAGCGGGGCCGTGGTTCCGGGCTGGCGGGCGCGTTCGGCGGGGCGGGCGCGGCGGCGACGTCGGCGTTCGGGGCGAAGACGGGCGATGCGCTGACGTGGATCACGGTCGGGATGGCGGTGCTCTTCCTGTTGTTCGCGATCGTGTTGAACTACGTGTTCCGCGAGGCGGATCCGGGTCTGGAGGCGGTCGCGCAGCCACAGCAGCAGCAGCAAGCACCGGCGCCTGCGGCGGCGCAGGATGGTGCCGGGCCTGCGGCGCCCGTTGCGCCGACTGATGCCGCCCCGGACGCGAGCGCTGCGCCGGCAACGGACGGCGCGGCTGAGGCGGACGGCGCGGCCGAGGTGAGCCCGGGCCCTGACACGGCGGCGCCGGATGAAGCCCCCGCGGAGGGCGAGCCGGCTGCGGACGGCCAAGCCGACGAGGCGGCCGAGGCGCCGCAGAGCTCCTGGCGGATGGCGCCAGCGATCTTTGGCGAGCTGAGCTGAGGCTGATCGCGGCCTGCACACACACGGCATGTGGGAGGCTGGCGCCGGGTGACGTGGCCGGCGGCGGCACGGAGAGCGCATGATCCGATCGATGACCGGTTTCGGCGACGCGCAGCGCGAGGTGGCCGGGCATGCGTACCACGTCGAGATTCGCACGGTCAACAACCGCTACTTCAAGCCCGCGTTGCGCTTGCCGGAGGACTACGGCTTCGCGGAGGCGGACCTGGAGCGGCTGCTGCGGCAGCGGCTTGAGCGGGGGTCGGTGTTCTATCGGCTCTACGTGCGGGATCTGAGCGCGGACGCGGCGTACACGATCAATGCGTCGGCGCTGGGGGCTTACCTGCGGCAGCTGCAGGCGGCCGCCGCGCAGGCGGCGTCGGCGCAGGTGGTGATCGACCTGGCGCAGCTGGCGCAGTTGCCGGGGGTCTGTCAGCCGCACGAGTTGAGCGACGAGGAGCGGGAGGCGCGGCTGCGGATCGCGACGGAGCTGACGGAGGCGGCGCTGGCGAAGCTGGTGGCGATGCGGGAGACGGAGGGTCACTCGCTGGCGGAGGACCTGCGGGTGCACCTGGCGGTAATTGCGGAGCGGGCGGCGGCGATCAAGGCGCGGGTGCCGGTGGTGGTGGCGGAGTATCGCGACCGGCTGGCGGCGCGGGTGGAGCAGTTGATTGCGAAGCAGAACGTCGCGCTGGCGGGTGAGGACCTGGCGCGGGAGGTGGCGATCTACGCGGACCGCAGCGACATCAGCGAGGAGCTTTCGCGGTTGGCGAGCCACGTGAAGCAGTTCGAGGCGGCATTGGGCAAGCGGGAGGCGGCGGGGCGCAAGCTGGAGTTCCTGGCGCAGGAATTGCTGCGGGAAACGAATACGATCGGCTCGAAGTCGACGGACGCTGAAGTGGCCCGGCACATGCTCGAGATGAAGAGCGCGGTGGACCGGGTCAAAGAGCAGGTGCTGAACGTCGAATGAGCGGCGTTTTGCGAGGGCCGGTCGGGCGATGTTGATCGACAGCCACTGTCATCTCACGTTCCCGGAACTGGCAGAGCAGGTGGAGGACGTATTGGCGCGGGCGCGGGCCGCGGGCGTCGCGGCCTACGTCAACGTCTGCACGACGCCGGCGGACGCGTGGCGGGCGTTTGACCTGCTGGGCGGGCACCCGGAGGTGTTCTTCGCGGTCGGGATTCATCCGCACGAGGCGGCGCGGGCGGGCGGCGAGCTGGACGCGCTCGCGGGGCTGCTCGAGCCGGGGAACCTGCACCCGACGATCCAGCGGCGAATCGTGGCGCTGGGGGAGGTCGGGCTGGATTTTCACTACGATTTTGCGCCGCGGGAGGTGCAGCAGGAAGTGCTGCGGGCGCAGCTGCGGCTGGCGTGCGAGCGTGACCTGCCGGTGGTGATTCACGCGCGCGAGGCGGAGCGCGAGGTGGTGGCGGCGCTGAACGCGTTTCCGCCGCTGCGGGAGCGGGCAGTCTTTCACTGTTTCAGCGGCGATGTGGCGACGGCCGAAGAAGTATTGGCGGCGGGCTACTGGATCTCGCTGACCGGGATCGTGACGTACAAGAACGCGCAGGAATTGCAGGCGGTGGCGCAGCGGGTGCCGGCGGAGCGGCTGATGGTTGAGACCGACGCGCCATACCTGTCGCCGCAGCCGGTGCGAAGGCGGCGGCCGTGCGAGCCGGCATTCGTGGTGCACACCGCGCAGCGGGTGGCGGAACTGCGTGGGATGAGCTGCGCGGCGCTGGCAGCGCAGACGACGGCGAACGCGCGGCGCTTCTTCAACCTGCCGAAGGATTCGCTATGAAGACCGCACTGGTAACCGGCGGGGCCGGGTTCATCGGCAGCCACATCGTGCGCAAGCTGCTGTCTGAGGGCTGGGCGGTGCGGGTGCTCGACGACCTGAGCACGGGGCACGCGGAGAACCTGGCCGAGGTGGCGGACGCGATCGAGTTCGTACCGGGGTCGATCGTCGACGCGCCGCTGGTGGAGCGTTGTGTCAAGGATTGTGACACGGTCTTTCACCTGGCCGCGCGGGCGAGCGTGCCGCGGAGCGTGGCCCATCCGTTCGAGGCGAACGAAGCGAACGTGACGGGGACGCTGGTGCTGCTGCTGGCGGCGCGGGATGCGGGTGTGCGGCGGTTCGTGTACTCGTCGAGCTCGAGCGCGTACGGGGACACGCCGACGCTGCCGAAGGTGGAGACGATGCCGACGCAGCCGCTGAGCCCGTACGCGGTGTCGAAGCTGGCGGCGGAGCATTACTGCTCGTGCTTTGCGAACGTGTACGGGCTCGAGACGATCAGCCTGCGGTACTTCAACGTGTTCGGGCCGCGACAGGATCCGAACAGCGCGTACGCGGCCGCGATCCCGGCGTTCGTGTCGCGGATGGTGGCGGACCAGCCGCCGATCATCTACGGCGACGGTGAGCAGTCGCGGGACTTCTGCTACATCGACAACGTCGTGGCGGCCAACTGGCAGGCGGCGAACGCCGAGCAACTCAAGGGCGAGGTGGTGAATATCGCCTGCGGCGAGCGGACGACGCTGAACGAGATCGTCGCGATGATCAACCGGCACCTCGGCAAGCAGATCGCGCCCGAGTACCACGATCAGCGCCCGGGCGACGTGAGGCACTCGCTGGCGAGCGTCGAAGCGGCCCGCGCGGCGATCGGCTATGTGCCGCAGGTGATGTTCGCGGAAGGCCTCGCGCGGGCGATCCACTACTACCGGTCGCTCGCGTCCCCGGCTGCCTGAGCCTTTAATGCTCCGCGACGGCCGTCGCCGCCGGGGTTGGTTCCGGCGTGGCGGCCGCGTGCACGTAACGACGCAGGCCGAGGGCCGCGAAGCGCGTGATGACCTCGTGGTCGCGGATGTTGAAGCACGCGGCCAACTCGGGCTCCCGCAATTCATCGCCCAGGAGCACGACCTCGTCGCCGACCTGATCCTGCGGCGCGAGCGTGACGAACGAGGCGTTCATGTTTACTTCGATGATGCGCTGGCGGCGTTCGTTGACGATCACCGGGCCGGGCTGGATGCCCTCGGCGTAGCCGGCCTGGAACAGTCCGACGCGGGGGGTCTTGAAGCCGGTGTAGCCGGCCGGCCCGTAGGTGTCGCGGACGTGGCTGAGGGTGGTGGTGACGCGGAGTGCGCCGCGGTAGAGCGCGACGCCGGGGCGGATCAGGCCGAGCCAGGTCTGGGGGTGCGGCAGCATGTGGCTGCACGCGACGTGAAGCCGCGGGAAGCGCTCGCCGCAAAGTTTGCGGAGCCGTGGGCCGATCTCGGGATCGGTGCCGTGGCTCATGACCTCGACGACGTGGCTGTCGGCCGCGAGCTGGTCGAGGCTTTCGGGTGGGGCGCCGAAGCGCTGCATGCCGAGGTCGATGTTGACAGCGCAGGGCAGGCCACGGTAGCGGTCGGCCTCGGCGGGCGTGGTGATCGTGGGGCGGAGCCGGAGCTCCCGGAAGTCGCCCGGGTCGGCGTTGGGCGGCCCGAGGATCAGGGCCGGCACGCGAACGTGGTAGGCTTCGTCGACGGAGAAGAACGCGAAGTCGTCCACGACCGGAGCGAGTTCGGCGGCAACCTCGGCGGCGCCGAGGCCGTAGGCGTCGGCCTTGATGACGGCCATCAGCTTGACGCCGGTTTCGGCCTTGAGGGCGAGGGCCCGCTGGCGGACGTGGGCGAGGTTGACGGTGACGGTGATGTGCGGTGAACGCATGGGGCGCACTCGCGGCAGTGGGCGGCTCGGACTTGTTTCAGTATAGCGGCGGGCGTCGGGGGGATTGAAGCGCGGCTAGCCGGCCCAGGGCATGCGGGGGCCGAAATGGCGCTGGAGCAGCCCCAGCGTCCGAAAAACCACGTACGTGCAGTAGAGGGTGATGACGGTCGCGAAGACCTCGATAATCGCGATCGCCACGAACGGGTTGACGAACAGCACCAGGGCCTTCGCGCTGCCCGAGACCTGCCACCAGAGCGTGGCGACACCGGCGACGATCAGCCACGCGAGGACGTAGACGCCGCGGGTCACGGCGATGACTCGGACAACATAGTCGGGGCGGAGGCCGGTGATCGAGTCGGTGACGCCGTAGGCCAGGACGGCCGCCGGCCAAGCGATGCTGCCCACCGCCAGGAGCGCGACCAGCATCGCGCTGCGGAAGGGCGTGCCCGCTGGCAGGAAGGACATCCCCATGAACATCGGGACGCAGCAGACGAACGAGATCAGCAGGAGGACGAGGAGCGGCTTGATCGCGTCGCTCCAGATGCTCCAATCGGCCGGCACCAGCGGGATGTCGTCGCGGCCGGCGGCGGTCTCGGTCAGCGCCAGCCAGGCGTAATGCATGAAGGTGATGCTCAGCGCGAGCCAGATTGGCCACAGCAGCGGTGTCAAGAACCAAAGCCCGACGGCGGTCATCACGACGCGGACGACCACCAGCAGCGTCCAGACGCCGATGATCGCGCCAAAGACCAGGTAGTTGCTCTTTTCGCCGGCGAAGTGGAACGTGGCAGCGAGGTCGCCCGCGAACGAACGCAGGCGGGCCTGCGACCGGCCCGGGAGCATCCACTCGCGGAATTGATGCTGTGCTTCATGCTCGCGCTCGACGAGGTCGCGGCCGTGGCCGGCGCCGAACGCCTGAGCGTCGGCGTGGCTGTAGCTGACGCGGCCCGAGGCGCCGGGCTTGGCGCCGCGGGGAGCGAGGCGAAGCTGGAGCGTGGCGAGCGGGCGGGCCCATTGGCGGTCGCCCCCGGCGGGCGGTAGCTGGTCCTGGAGGCGGTAGACGTCGCCTTCTTCCTCGCCTTGCGAGGCGGCGGGCGGCGGTTGGGTGGGCTCCGCCCGGAGCATCTCCGCGGTGAGCGCGTGGCGGCGCTGGCAGGCCGGGCAGGTGAAGACGAAGCCGGGGTAGGGGTTGCGGACGCGGTAGCGTTTGCCGCAGGGGCAGGTGTCGCGGAAAATCGTCTCGACGGGCATGGCTGCCTCGAAGATTCGCTTAGGCTCTTTACTGCGAGCAGTATAGCAGATGCGCCGGGATGAACTGCATTACGAGCTGCCCCAGGAGTTGATCGCCCAGCGGGCGGTGGAGCCGCGCGACGCCGCCCGGCTGCTGGTGCTCGAGCGGGCAACGGGGGCGTTGCGGCACCACGTGTTTCGGGAGCTGCCGGATCTGTTGCGGCCGGGCGACGTGCTGGTGCGCAACGACACGAAGGTGCTGCCGGCACGGTTCAGGTGCCTGCGGGCGAGTGGCGGGCGGATCGAGGTGCTGTACCTCCAGCGGGCGGAGCCGGACGGCTGGGCGGTGCTGCTGAAGCCGTCGCGGCGGCTGGCGGTGGGCGAGCGGTTGCGGTGTGCGGGCAGCGCGGTCGAGCTGGAGCTGCTGACGGCCGGCGAGCGCGGGGCGTGGACGGTGCGGCCGATCCCGGCGGTCGAGCCGGAGCAGTGGCTGCCGACGGTGGGGGCGGCGCCGCTGCCGCCGTACATCGCGCGGGCGGCGGACGCGGGCGACACGGAGCGCTACCAGACGATCTACGCGGCGACGCCGGGGGCGGTGGCGGCGCCGACGGCGGGGCTGCACTTCACGCCGGCGGTGTTCGAGGCACTGGCGGAGCGGGGGGTCGGCGTGGTGAACGTGACGCTGCACGTGGGGATCGGGACGTTTCAGCCAATCGCGGCCGAGACGTTGGCGGACCACCGGATGCACGCGGAATGGTACCGCGTGTCGGCCGACGCGTGTCGGACGCTGGCGGCGGCGCGGGCGGCGGGACGGCGGCTGGTGGCGGTCGGCACGACGTCGACGCGGGTGCTGGAGTCGCTGCCGTCGGTGGCTGAGCTGGTGGGGGCGGAAGCCGACCAGACGGGGTGGACGGAGATCTTCATCTACCCCCCCTACCGGGCGCGGAACGTGGACGCGTTGATCACGAACTTCCACTTGCCGGGCAGCACGCTGATCGCGATGGTGATGGCGCTGGCGGGCGAGGAGAACATCCGCCAGGCGTACGCGGCGGCGATCGCGGAGCGCTACCGGTTCTACAGCTATGGGGACGCGATGCTGATCGCCTAAGTGGCGGGGCTGGCGAAACGGGGTCGCCTTGGCTTAGCTTACCCGGTTTAGGCTGCAAAGCCGGGGCCGCCCGGGGGTGGAACGAGACAATGGCGATTGTGGTACAGAAATTCGGGGGCAGCAGCGTCGCCGACGCGTACCGGGTGCACCTGGCGGCGCGGCGGGCGATCCGGGCGAAGCTGGCGGGCAACCAGGTGGTGCTGGTCGTCAGCGCGATGGGCAAGACGACCAACAAGCTGATCGACCTGGCGTACCAGATCTCGCGGCAGCCGTCGAAGCGCGAGATGGACATGCTGCTGTCGACGGGCGAGCAGGTCAGCATCGCGCTGATGGCGATGGCGATCGAGGAGGCCGGCCACGAGGCGATCAGCCTGACGGGCGCCCAGCTGGGCATGCTGACCGACAACCGGCACACGCAGGCCCGAATCCAGTCGATCAACGTGCACCGGATCAAGACGCTGCTGGACGCGGGGCGGATCGTGATCGCGGCCGGCTTCCAGGGCGTGGATGCGGACTTCAACATCACGACGCTGGGGCGTGGCGGCAGCGACACGACGGCCGTGGCGATCGCGGCGGCGCTGGGGGCGGAGCTGTGCGAGATCTACACCGACGTGGACGGGATCTTCACGACCGACCCGCGGGTGGTGCCCGAGGCGCGGAAGATGGAGACGATCAGCTATGATGAGATGCTCGAGCTGGCGAGCCTGGGGGCGGGCGTCATGCACGGGCGCTCAATCGAGTTCGGCAAGAAGTACGGCGTGCAGATTCACGTTCGGAGCAGCTTCAGCGACGGGCCGGGGACGATGATCATGGACCAACCGCCGGGAATGGAAAACGTGCTCGTGCGCGGGGTGACGCTCAAGCGCGACGTGGGCCGGGTCACCTTCATCGGGCTGGAGAACCGCCCCGGGCTGGCGGCCGAGCTGTTCAACGAGATCGCCCAGCGCGGCATCATCGTCGACGACATCATCCAGACGGTGCAGGAAGGCGGGGCGAAGGTGAACATGGGGATCACCGTCGACGGCAAGGACCTGGCCGAGGCGGGCGCGGTCGCCGAGGCCCTGGCCGCCAACCACCCCCTGCTCGAGCTGGAGGTCCAAGATCACCTCAGCAAGCTGAGCATTGTCGGGATCGGGATGCGGAGCCACCACGGCGTGGCGGCGCGGATCTTCGCCGCCCTGGCGCACGAAGCAATCAACATCGAGAACATCGCGACGAGCGAGATCGTCGTCAGCGTGCTGGTGGACCGCAAGGAAGGCGAACGCGGGCTGCAGGCGCTGCACAAGGCGTTCGAGCTCGACCAAGCCAACCCGAGCACCGCGCCGGCGGCCACGGGCGACTGAACGCGGGACTCAGGCGAAAGTCCGAAATTCCACTCCGATCCGTTGCGGGATTAAACTCTACCCGGTGGGTCCAATGTTAGGGCCGGCGGGCGGTCGGCCGCGCCCGCGACCTGATCCCCTGCTGATGAGCGAGCGATGAGCGCGAACGTCTTTCCTACCGAGAACCTGCCGCAACGCGTCAGCAACGAGCTGCTGCCATTCGTCCGCCAGCCGGCGCAATACATCGGCGGCGAGGTGAACCAGCTCGTGCGTCGGGGTGACTGGGAGCAGGCCGACACGCGGGTCGTGATCGCGTTTCCAGACACGTACAACATCGGGATGTCGCATCTGGGCTGCCAGATCCTGTACTGGCTCTGCAACCAGGCGCCAGGCGTGTGCGCGGAGCGGACGTACTGCCCGTGGACAGACGCCGAGGCGGTAATGCGGACGCGGCGGATCCCGCTGTTCACGTGGGACACGCGGCAGCCGGTGCGGGCGGCCGACATTCTGGCGATCAGCGTGCAGTACGAGCTGTGCTTCACGACTGTGCTGAACATGCTCGACCTGGCGGGGATCCCGCTGCGGGCCGCGGAGCGCGGCGACGACGTGCCGCTGGTGATTGGCGGCGGGCCGCAGGTGGACAATCCCGAGCCGATTGCCGAGTTCTTTGACCTGCTGGTCATCGGGGACGGCGAGGACGCGATGCAGCAGCTCTTGGCGGCGTATCGCGAGCTGCGGGCGGCCGGCGTACCGCGGCGAGCGATGATCCCGCGGCTGGCGCAGCGGTTTCACTGGGCATACGCGCCGAACCTTTACGAGCCGCGCTATCACGCGGATGGAACGCTAGCCGAGCTGCGGCCGCTGGACCCCGAGCTGCCGACGCGAATCGACCGGATCCGGACGCAGGATTTCGAGCACGCGCCGTTTCCGCGGCGGCCGCTGGTGCCGTGGACCGAGGCGGTACACGACCGGATCGCGATCGAGATCATGCGGGGCTGTCCGCAGGTGTGCCGGTTTTGTCATGCGGGCTACACGAAGCGGCCGCTGAAGTATCGCAGCGTCAACCAGATCCTGGACATCGCGGAGGAGGCATACTGGGCGAGCGGGATTGACGAGCTGGGACTGCTGTCGCTGTCGACGGCGGATTATCCGCTGCTGGAAGATTTGGCGCGGCGGGCGAACGAGCGGTTTGCGGCGCGGCGGGTGAACCTGAGCTTCCCGTCGCTGCGGGTCGACAAGATGCTGGCGAACATCCCGTGGATGGCCAGCAGCGTGCGGAAGAGCGCGCTGACGATCGCCGCCGAGGCGGCGCGGGACGACATGCGCGGCGCGATCCGCAAGAAGGTGACCGACGGCAAGCTGCTGGACGGGGTGCGGGCCGCCTACGAGGCGGGCTGGAACCGGGTGAAGCTGTACTTCATGGCGGGCTTCCCAGGCGAGCGAGATGCGGACATCGACGGGATCTTTGACCTGGCGTACCAGGTGAGCCAGGCACGGCGCGAGGTGGGCAAACCGCCGGCCGCGGTGACGGCCGCGGTGAGCTGGCTGGTGCCGAAGCCGTTCACGCCGCTGCAGTGGGCGGCGCAGCCGCGGATCGACTATTTCCGCGAGGTGCGGGCGCGGCTGCGGGGGATTGAGCGGCGGCGGCGGAGCGCGGTGAAGATCAAGACGCACGACCCGGAGCAGTCGGTGCTGGAGGCGGTGTTTGCGCGGGGCGACCGGCGGCTGGGGGCGGTCGTCATCGAAGCCTTTCGGCGTGGGGCGCGGCTGGACGGCTGGCGCGAGTGCTTTGACCAGCGGACCTGGGACGCCGCGTTCGCGGCGACGGGGGTCGACCCGGCGTTCTATGCCCATCGCGAGCGCGGGTTTGACGAGCTGCTGCCGTGGGATCACATCAGCCTGCACATGCAGCGCGGCTTTCTCGAGAAGGGCTACGACGACATCTTCGCGAAGATCGCGGTCAACAAGCCGGCACCGGGCGTGCAGCCGCTGCCGGTCGTCCTGTCCTGACTTTTCACTTTTAAAACGCTGAGACGACCAGCTGTTGCTGGAACCGCACGGGGGATGCCCGGCCGGTGATGGCATGCGTAGCCGCCGGGGGCGAAAAAAGAGCCGCCGGTGCGG
>CAZCKC010000105.1:0-13012 GCA_964499235.1 uncultured Planctomycetales bacterium
GTGCTCGTAGGTGTGCTGGCCGAAGACGCGCCGCTGGCCGCGGATGATCATCCGCCGACGGAACTCGGGGTCGTTGATGAGGCGGTCCATCCAGTCGGCGGCCTCTTCCTCCGAGTCGGCGATGGCGACCGCGTCGCGGCCGAGCATCTCCTCCATGCCGGCCGACGGGGTGCTGATGACGGCCGTACCGCAGGCGAGCAGTTCGAGGACGCGGCGGGAGTACATCGTCGGCGACTCCCGGACGGAGTTGACGTTGAGGAAGACGTGATAGGCCTTGTAGGCGGCGAGCATCTCGGGGTAGGAGAGGCCGCCGTAGATCATTTCCTTGTACTGGTCCGGGAAGCGGTAGAGGTCGCTTTCGGCGTAGCCGTGCTTGCGGTCGAAGATCGTGAGGCCGCGGCGGCTGGCGGGGCCCAGGAGGGTCTCGATGTCGCGGCGGCGCTGGGGATACTTGACGCGGTAGTAGGTGCCGGCGAAGCAGAAGTTGCCGAGCCGGGGGGCGAGGCTGCCGATCGGGTTGTGGATCGTGGGCTGCGCGGCGAAGGGCAGGGCGGCGACGCGGTCGTGGCCGAGGCGCTCGCGGTACTTCGGAATGCAGTTGGCGTCGGAGGTGAAGACGTAGTCGCAGACGCCGGCGGAGTGGATAAAGCGGTCGAAGTTCGGCGGGTCTTCCTTGTTCCAGAAGACGGTCGGGATCTGGTTGCTGCGGCACCAGCTCGCGAGCTCGCGGAGGGGATCGCACTTTTCGTACTGGAGCTTCCACTGGCCGCCGTTCCCGCGCCAGGTGGATTCGACGAACAGGAGCTGCGGGGGATCCTTGGTGAGCTTCTGCTTCCAGTCCTTCAGCCCGACGGTGGTCAGGCGGCACTCGTCGCGGAAGCACTCGTAGGTGAACTCGTCCATGATCGCGGCCACGTGCATCGGCAGGCGCGGGGGCTGGGCGGCGCGGATCGGCGGGGTGAACTCGATGCGGGGGTCGGCTGTCATGTCCGGGGGCGTGGCCGAGTCGGGAGCGGTCACGGTCGCGGCGGCGGGCGTGAGCTCGGCGGCCGGCGTGGTTGAGCGGGCCGGGGCGGGCAGCTCCGGGGGCGTGGCAACCGGGTTGGGACGGTTCGGCGGCTGGGCGGGACGCTCGAGCGGGGTGAGCGCGCGGGCCTCGGCGGCTTCGGCGGCGGCGCGGGTTTTGCGGCGGCGCTGGCCCTCGCGGAGCAGGCGGATGAAGGTGAACGGCAGGCTGAAGATCCGGAGCGGGTGGTAGAAGGCGTTGACGAGGGCGTCGCCGAGGCGGTAGCGGACCTCCTGCTGGAGCAACTGGAGTTGGGCCCGGGTGTACTCGAGCTGGTCGCCCTGCCGCTCGAACTTGGCCTTGAAGCGGGCGGCCTGGCGTTCGGCGACGTCGCGGGCGGCGAGGGCCTTGGTGGCCCGCTTCTCGGCTTGGTCGCGGGCGCGGGTCAGGACCTTGATCTGGTCGCGGAGGCGGTCGTGGGTGCCGCGGGAGTGGTTGAAGAGCTTCTTGCGCTTGGCCTCCCAGGTGCGGCGAAGCTCGCCGAGGGCCTGCTCGCGCTCGGCGTAGGCCTGGTCGATGGCGGCCTGGTGCTTGTCGCGCAGCCGCTCAACGATCGCGTCGTGCTCCTTGCGGGTGATGTACTGGTCGATGTCGTGCTTGTCGCGCAGCTCGATGTTGGCCTCGCGAAGCTCGGCGAGGCGGGCCCAGAGCTTGCGCTGCGAGGCCAGCAGCGCCTGTTCGGTCTCGACCAGCAGGTCCTGGACGAAGTGTGGGTCCGTCACCCCGGCCGCGCCGGCCTGGGCGGTGGCGAGGACCTGCTGCCCAGGGGCTGTCGCCCCGTTACCCGCATCGGCGTCGGCCGACACCGACCGCCCGTTGCCGTTCGCGTGGCTGCGGCCGACGACGCGGAGGTAGCCGTCGGCGATCGAGAGGTGCTCGATCTGCATGAAGGGCCCAAGCAGACGGCTGAGGTGCGAGCCGACGAAGGTTTGCTTGTGGTCGATGTTGGGGAGGATGCCGAACGGCGTCGTGAGCACGCACGTCCCGCCCGGCTTCAAGTGGAGGAAGCAGCGCTCCAGAAAGGCGTGCGGGTTGACGACGTGCTCGATGACCTCGCCGAGGACCAGCGTGTCGAACTGCTCGCGGGTCGGCTCAAGGGTGGTGATATTCGCACAGATGAAGCGGATGCGCTGGCGCACCTCTTCGTGCTCGCGCTCGACGAGTTCGGTGGCGTACTGGATCGCCTCACGGTTGAGGTCAACGCCCGTCACCTCGAAACCCTCGCGGGCCATCAGGAGGGCCAGGATCCCCTCGCTGCAGCCGACGTCGAGCACGCGGCGGCCGCGGACCTGCTGGCCGAGCCAGTGAATCCGGTTCCGGGAGCGCTCGATCGTCTCGCGGGAGCCCCACTGGCCGAGGTAGGCCTGGGCGATGCGGTCGCGGGCAACGGCAAGACCGATGTCGGCCTCCTGGGCCTGCATCCGGGCGTGCATCTTGTCCGAAACGACAATACCGCTGGAGTCCGCCATCGCTGCTCGCCTTCCCTGGTTGCCCAGAATTCCCGTTCTCGTGCGGACCATTGCCTGCAGACGGCCGGCCGCTGTCCGGCCACCCCCCGCCTGCGCCGCGCCCTGATCGGCGGAGGCGCGGATTTGCCGGCATTGTAGCTGGCTGGGTCAACGCGCCTAGGCGGAGGCCGCTTTTCGGGGCTCGCCGGTGGCATCGGCGGCCGCGGGGCTGGTGGCGGTTGTGTAGGCCTCGGCGAGTTCCTCGGGCTCACCGACGGCGCGGATCTGGCCGCGCTCGAGCCAGATGGCGCGGGTGCAGCGTTGCTTGACGAGGCTCATCGAGTGGGTGGCGATGACGACGGTACGGTTGTTGGCCCGGAAGCGGTCAAGCAACGAGCCGGCCTTGGCCTTGAACCCGGCGTCGCCGACGGTGAGCACCTCGTCGAGAAGAAGCACGTCGGGGTCGATGTTGACGGCGACGGCGAAGCCGAGCCGCCCTTTCATGCCGGCCGAGTAGGTGCGGACCGGGGCGTCGATGAACTCGCCGAGCTCGCTGAAGTCGATGATCGCGTCGAGGCGTTCGCGGATTTCCGACTCCGCGAGGCCGAGAATCGAGCCGTTGATGAAGACGTTCTCGCGGCCGCTGAGGTTGGGCTTGAAGCCGACGCCGAAGCTCATCAGGCAGCCGACGCGGCCGCGGACCGAGACGCGCCCCTGGTCGGGGTGGATGATGCCGGCGAGGGTTTTGAGCATGGTGGACTTGCCGGAACCGTTGCGGCCGATGAGGGCGACGACCTCGCCGGGGTGGACGTCGAGGCTGACGTTGCGGAGGGCCCAGAAGCGTTCCTGCCACTTCTGGTGGCGCTGCGGGCGCAGGCGGTCGACGAGGCGCACGAAGGTCTCGCGGAGGGTGACCTCGTTGCGGTGGTAGCGGATCAGGAAGCCGACGGAGACATCGTCGGCGACGATCGCGGGGGTGCCGGCTTGGTCAGATGTATTTGGCAAAAGCACCCTCGCTACGGGAGAAAAGGATGAAGCCGACGATCCAGACGACGACCGAGACGGTCGCGGCATAGCCGAAGAGCTCCATGTCCGGCGTTTCGTGCCACAGGATCGCGTCGCGGAAGCACTCGAAGAAGCACGCGACCGGGTTCGACATGTACAGGTTCCAGATCTGCTCGTTCTTTTGGGGGCTCAGGAAGACAACGTCGGCGGGCAGCGACTCCTTCGGCCGCACGTAATAGAAGATTGGCGAGCAGTAGAAGCCGAGCCGCAGCGCGACGTCGAGGACGTTGGTCGTGTCGGCGAAGTAGACGCCGAGGAACGCCGTGATGAACGTCATGCCCATGACGAACATCAAGAGCAGCAGCAGGAGTGGCGGCACCCACAGCACCGTCAACGTCGGCTGCTCGCCGGCGACCATCGTGGCGACCACGTAGACCGCCAACCCCCATACCAGATCGTAGGCCCGGGCGAGCGTGACGGACACGGGGAACACGGCCTTGGGGAAGTTGATCTCGTGGATCAGGCCGCGGTTGCCGCGAATGCAGTTGGCGCCCTGGCTGACGGTGCCGGAGAAGAAACGCCAGATGAGGATGCCGCTGAGGATGTAAAGCATGAAGTCGGCGTCGCGGCCGCCACCGGCGAGGTTAAAGAGCACGCCGAAGACGAGGTAGTAGACCAGCATGAAGGCGAGCGGGTCGAGGAGGTACCAGAGGTGACCCAGGACCTTGTCGCGGTGGCCGGACTTGAGGTTGCTGGTGGTGAGGTAGCGGATGGTCTCGCGGCGGGCCACCAAGCGGTTGAGATTATCGAGGAATGATCTCGGGGACATCGGTCGAGTTCGCCTCTTGCGTGCGCGGCCCGCACCGCGTGGCGAAGCCCTGGCGGCGTCCGGTGGTGCTCGCGTCGCGACCGCCGAACCAGGGCGATCGGGTCAGGAGTCATCTAATCGTGGGCGGTGCGGCCCGTCAACCCGCCGATCGCCCGCGGCCCGCGGGCTACGGTGGAGGGGTTTTTCGGCGATCGCGGCCTCTGAGGGCACCGGCAGCGCCCGGTGGCGAAAAACAACCGCGCCGTAGAAAACGAACTTGGCCACGAAGGACGCGGACTGGATCACCAGCATCGCCACAATGTAATGCACCCCCAGCCAGGTGTGCAGGATGATGAAGGCGCCGTATTCGGAGCCGCGAAACGCGAGGGCCGAGACGCTGTACCAGAGAAACTGTGACACGATCGGGCCGGTTCGGCGACCGTAGATGTACCACCGCAGGAACGCGAAGCTGGAGAGGAACACGACCACCAGCGCCACGGCGTACGCGAGCTCTTCGGTCGTGCCGAGCAGCTCATGCAGCAGGATGGTCAGACCGAAGCTGGCGGCGAGCGTGAGCGCCGTCGCCATCCCAAACCGCAACAGGCTGCGGCGGCGTGAAATGGAATGGCGATCCGGCATAGGCTACTTAGAGGGGGGAGTGGGGGCGCTGGCCGACGGCGATCAGGTTCCACGCGAGGCGGTACAGCAGTGGCCGCATGAACCGCTCGACGACGGCGTCCGCCCGGCAGGCGAGTGCCGCGGCGCGGCGCGCCAGGGGCTGCACCGGTGCGACGGTTTCGGCGAAGGGCGTCGAGAGCAGCCCCTGGGGAATGACCTTGACGTTTTGCAGCCCGGCCTGGGTGAGCAGGCGGGCGAATTCCTGCCGCGAGAGCTCCTCCTGCTCATCGGAGTACGTGTGGTCCACGCGCTTCCGGTACCGGCGGGCCAGTTGCACCAACGGGTTGCCCGATTGGGGCTCGTTGGCCAGGAACCACCCGCCCGGCCGGAGCCAGTCGCGCATGTGGGCCACGGCGCGGTCGGGTTCCGGCAGGTGATGCAGCACGCCGATCATGAAGACCACGTCGGCCGGCTCCGCGGGCTGGTAGCTCATGATGTCAGCGACTTCGAAATGGATATCGGCGCCGCCGTTCTCCTGCCGCGCGAATGCGATCAGGTTCTCGCTGTAGTCGATGCCGAGGTACTGCGCGAAGCGGCCGCGCAGGTAGGTCGCGGAGAAGCCGCCGCCGCAGCCGGCCTCCAGCAAGCGGGGCCGGTCGAGGGGCGGGAGCGCTGCGAAGCTCTGCCGCAGGCGGCTGGACCGCCCGCGCCGCGCGGACGGGGTGAGGTCCTTGCGGCAGTACTCGAGGGCGACCTGCTCGAAGAGCGCCTGATCCCGACGGGCCCGGGTGGCGGCGGACGAGTCGCTGACGGGCGCGTGTCGCGTCGCCGGCGTCATTGGGGCACAGCGCTGGCGGCCGCGGGAGCCGCGGCACGCCCGAGGAGAAACAGCTGATTGGCGCCGAACAAGAAGCGCCGGGCGTGGGTCAGCTCCAGGTCGGCGGCCGCCGCTGTCCGGCGCATCAGCGCGCGGTCGAGCATGACGTTGTGTTCCTCGGCCCCTTCCCGGCTGAAGATCCGGAGGCGCGCGCCGAACTCGTGAATCCGGCGGTAGTTGGGATGGGGAGTGGTGAGGACGATGCGGCCGCCGGGCTTGAGAAGGGCGGCCATCTCTTTGAGCCAGGCCTCGGGGGAAGGCACGTGTTCGATGACGGCGAGGCCGACGATGGTATCGAAGGGCTCCGACGGAGGCTCGGCGTCGAATTCGGCGACGGTCTGGAAGGTGTGGTTGGGGTGCTCGGTCCGGGCGATTGCGATCGATTCGGCGTCGAGGTCGACGCCGAGGTAGCGCTCGGGCGTCACGACTGTCGCCAGCAGCCCGGTGCCGCAGCCGATGTCCAGGATGCGCCCACGGTCGAGATAGGGCCGGGCGGCTTCGAACCGGCGCTTGCGGAGGTAAGGTGACAGCAAGCCGCTGATGTGGTCAGGCATTGCGATCTCCGTCGGGCGGCTAGCGGGGCGAGCGCTTGTCGATCATGTCGGCCAGCAGGGCGAACATACCGGTGTTCATGGCGAAGAGGAACAGCAGGACAGTCTTGTCGGTGAGGTTGCGGATCGCAAAGACGTCGATGCCGAAGCTGACGAACGCGCTGAACAGCAAGAGCACCGAGATCGGGAAGAAGACCCGCATCGGCGCGAAGTAGGTGCCGGTGCGGACAATCAGCTGGATGAAGCGCAGCGTGTCGCGGATCGGCTTGATCTTCGACGCGCCGGTACGGGCGGCGTAGCTGATCGGAACGTAGACGACATCGTACTGGTTCGTGTGCAGCGCGATCGTAATCGTGGTCGTGAAGCTGAAGGCGTTCGGCAGGATCGGGAGGAACTTCACGACCGCGTCGCGGCGGAGAACCCGCAGGCCGGAATTCAGGTCGGGGATCGACCGCCGTGACAGCCACGAGGCGTACGTCCGCAGGAACGCTTTCGGGATCTTGCGGATCAGGGGGTAGACCACATCGTCAGCCACGCGGGCGCCGACAACCATCGCGGCATTTTCGGCGGCGGCCACGAGCTCGGGAATCCGCTCGTTGGGGTAGGTTCCGTCGGCGTCGGTGATGACGACGAACTCGGTGTCGGCGTGGTGGATGCCGGTCTTGAGGGCCGCTCCGTAGCCGCGGTTGTGCGGGTGGGTGACGACCTGGAGGCCCGGATCGTCGGCTGCCAGGCGCGCGAGGATCTCGCCGCTACGGTCGGTGGAGCCGTCGTTGACGATGATCAGGCGGTAGCTGGCGGTGTCGGGCAGCGCGGTGCGGATGGCAGCGACCGTGGTCTCGACCGCGCCCTCCTCGTTGTAACACGGGATGACGACGGTGAAGCGGGGCTCGCTCATGGCGGGGCGGCGATCCTGATCGCGGGTGTTGGGGCATTGCTTGCTGGACGACGCGCGGGACGGCCGTGCGACCTTCAACGCGGGGCGAGTATAGGTAGCCCTCTGCGGGGTCGCAAGGAACAGACGGTCGCGGGCGGAAACGCGGCTGGGGCGATGCGACTAATATGAGGAGACCGTTCGTGGTGGTGGTTGGAACGGGAGATTATTGATGATGAGGAGTCGAAACATGCGGCGGCTGGGAAGCAGCATGATCTTGATGGGGCTCGCCTTGGCGGTGTTGACGTTGAACGTGAACGGCGAGGAGCCGCTGAGCGGGCCGGTGGAGCCGACGGGCGAGACGCCGCGAGAGATGGGCTGGCGGACGGAAACGGTGACAAGCGGGCTGGCGCACCCGTGGGGGCTGGCGTGGCTGCCGGACGGCAAGACGATCCTGGTGACCGAGCGCGAGGGTCGGCTGCGGGTGGTCGAGAACGGCCAACTGCGGATGGAGCCGGTGGCGGGGCTGCCGCGGATCCTGGCGGTCGGCCAGGGCGGGCTGATGGAAGTCTCGCTGCATCCGGACTTCGAGCAGAACCGCATGCTGTACCTGAGCTACACGTCGGGAAGTCCGTCGGCCAACCGGACGAGCCTGGCGCGGGCGACCATCGATCCGGGGCTGACGCGGCTTTCGAACGTGGAAACGATCTTCGAGGTGAGCCAGACCAAGGGCGGCGGGCAGCACTTCGGCTCGCGGATCCTGTGGCTGGCGGACGGCACGTTTCTGATGTCGATCGGCGACGGTGGCAACCCGCCCGTGAAGCTCGAGGGCGAGTTTATCCGGCAGCAGGCACAGGACCTGTCGTCACACCTCGGGAAGGTGCTGCGGATGAACGACGCCGGCGAGCCGGTCGACAGCAACCCCTTTGCCGAGGACGGTGATCCGGATACGAAAGCGCGGATTTGGACGTACGGCCACCGCAACATCCAGGGCCTGGCGATGCACCCAGAGCGGAAGACGATCTGGGCGACCGAGCACGGGGCCCGCGGCGGGGATGAGTTGAATGAGCTCGAGCCCGGGAAGAACTACGGGTGGCCGAAGGCGACCTACAGCCGCGAGTACTTCGGGCCGCGGATCAGCGCGCACACCAGCCTGCCGAACATGGTCGACCCGGTGGTGGTGTGGACGCCGTGCATCGCGCCGTCGGGGCTGACGTTCTACCTGGGCGATGCATTTCCCAAGTGGCGCGGTGACCTGTTCGCCGGCGGGCTGGTGCTCGAGGAGATCCGGCGGCTGGACTTCGAGGACGGCAAGCTGGTCGGCGAGACAACGCTGCATTTTGAGGACCGGATCCGCGACGTGCAGCCAGGCCCGGACGGCGAGCTCTACGTGCTGACCGACGAGCAGGACGGGCGGCTGCTGCGGATTGTGCCGGAGTAGGCTGCTCCGCGTGTGCGGCTTCGCCGGCGCGGGCTGCGTTATTCGAACAGCGTGTCCGGGGCGAGCTCAACGGGCTCGAGCAGGTGCGGATCGTTGTGCTTCGGCGAGTTGACGCGACGGCTGATCGGGTGCGCGGTAATCGTCGGCCAGGGGCGGGATTCGCAAAGACCCGCGAGTTGGTCCGCGTCGGCTTCGGGCGTGAGCCAGGCCGCGCGGTCGGCCGGCTCGATCATCACGGGCATGCGGTCATGCAGGCCGCTGACTTGGTCGTTCGCCTCGGTGGTGAGGATCGTGAAGGTCTGGACCGGGCCGGTATCGTCATTGCCGGGCCAGTGCTCCCAGAGACCCGCGAGGAGCATGAGCGGCTCGTCGCTACGGTAGAAGTAAAACGGTTGTTTCTGGCCGCCCGTGGTTTTCTGCCATTCGAAGAAGCCCGTGACGGGGACGAGGCAGCGACGGTGGCGCCACGCGGCCCGGAAGCTGGCTTTGGTGGGCGCGGTTTCGCTGCGGGCGTTGATGGTGCGGGCGCCGTAGTCGAGGTCCTTGGCCCAGCGGGGGACGAGGCCCCAGCGAAGCAAGGTCGCTTCGGGACGCTCGGCGGCCGGCTTTTCGGATGAAGCGGAATCGGGGTAGCGGACGACCGGCGCGTGCTGCGTCGGGGCGACGTTGAAGCTGCGCTGGTAGTTGGACCCGAGGTGGTCTTCGGCTTCAAGGCGTTCGACAATCGCGTCGCGCTCGGGGGTCGTGAAGCGGCCACACATGCCGGGATGATAGTGGGTCCAGCCAGTCGCCACTGACGGCGGCCGAGACGGCCGCCCCACCCTTGCTGGGGAATGGGACGCCCCACTCATCTCGCGGGCGGCGATCGAGTCGGCGCGCCGACTCGCCTTTCTGAGACGGCCGACCACGGCATTTCCTAAACAATCTCCGCCAGGAGCTAGGGAGAATCCCGCAATTATGGGAAGCGCGTTGGGCGCGGGTGGCCTGGCTGGAGGATAATCCAAACGGGGGTTGATACTTGGACGCACGCACGCGCCGGGAAAGAGAGCCCGGCCACTGTGCAGGGTGGGATTCCATTCAGGAGGGAAGCGGACATGTTAAAGCGTTTTACTTTTGCGGCCATCGGCGTGTTGGGCGTGGTCGGGGCCGCGCTGGCGGTGGTTCCCGGACCGGGCGTTGCGACGTCGGCGGAGGCCAACTACGAAGGGCTCGGACCCGGGCTGGACCAGGACAGCGCGGCCGGCGTGGCGGGCGGGCCGGCGATCAGCGCGAGCTCACGCTCCTTCGAGTCGTTGACCGGCGACGTCGCGGCCGGAACGGACGTTGAAGGCATCGCGTTCAATGATGCGGACGCCCGGGCGCGGGCGAGTCTTCCCGGAACGCTGGGCGCGTATGCACGAGCGGGCGGCTTCTCGCCGGGGCACGGGCCGGGGAATGGGGCGTTCGCGACGGCCACGAGCCGGATCACGACGAACTGGGAGGTCACCGGGCCGGCCAGCGGGCAGACACCGATCGACGTGGCGGCGTTCTACGACGGGTTTTTGTACGTCTCGACGAACTCGAGCGTTCCACCGCTGGCACAGGGCGAGGTCCTCGCAGCGGTGGCGGTGGAGCTGAACGTGGTGACGGCCAGCGGGTCGACATCCGTGTTTGCCGCCGGCGGGACGTTAAAGCTCAATGCGCTTGGCAACCCGAACAACCAGAACCTGGCGACATCGTTCAGCACGGCCGACGGCGCGCCCGCGACGGATTGGGAGAACAGCTGGACGGAGCAGTCGGTCTTTATCAACGGCAACGACCTGCTCTTCGAGCTCGACTACTTCGAGGCGTTCGACGACCTGTTCATGGTCGATAACAACGAGTTGTGGGCGTTCGAGTCGGTGATCACCGTGACGGCCGACAACCAAGTCGGCGTCTTCGAGTTGTTTGCGACGAGCGACTTCTTCAGCTCGGGCGATGTCGCGCTCAGCGTCGACACGCCGGGCGCGACGTTGGTGAGCCGCAACCCGGTTCCGGAGCCGGCAACGGTGCTGTTGCTGACGCTGGGATTGATCGGGCTGCGCGGCCGCGGGCGCTGAGCCGGTCGTTATCAGTCTCAAAGCGGTTGATGGCGCGGCGCGTTTCGTGCGGCCGACCGGAAGGCGTTTCTGTGAATCTGATCAGCCGGCCGCCTGGCGGGGGGTTGGCGACGTCCGGTCAGGCGGCTTTTTTCCCGGGCGTTGCGGTCACGTTGCGGGCCGCGCTTCACCAGACCCCCAAAATCGAGGGGCACTTCGGTTACCTAGTTTTTGCTCCCCGCGCACGCGAATCGAAGACTTGGGCAGAGGGGACGGATTTGGAAGCACCCATCTGCCCGTTTGCGGAGAGTCGCGATGGTGACACGTAAGGTCCCAATGGCCGCGTGGATGCTGGTCGTTCCGGCGTTCGCCTTGATTATCGGATGTGGCGGAACGCCGCAGGAACCCGGCAGCCTGATCGACGACACGCTGTTCACCGACGCGGTGCCGGTGAATGCCGAGCCGAACCCGATCGACCCGGAGATCATCGACCCGAACGCCCCGCCCGCGGATGGCGACGATTCGAACCCGCTGGCCGGCGCCGATCCCGCACCGTCCGCAGTGACCGCGATTATCGGTCTTTCCGAAGCGGGCGGCACTTTTCCGCTCACGTTACGGCTTTCGGCCCGCGATAGTGGCTCGCAAAACGGGCGCATCACGCATTATGATTGGAGCTTTGATGACGGGACCTTCGGGGCCGGCATCGAGGTGTTTCATACGTTCAGTGAGGCGGGGCTTTACCACGTCCAGCTCACGGTGACCGATGCCCTCGGCGACGCGGATGTCGCGGAGGTCGCGGTCGCGGTCCTGCCCGACTGTGCCGTGCAGACGTTGCCCAACGACGCGGCCGGCCCGGCGCCGCTCGCGGTGGATTTTGAGGCGTTGTTCGACGTTGACGCGGAACTGGCGGAGTTTGTCGCTTATGAATGGGACTTTGGAGATGGCCAAGTGGGCGTAGGCAAAACCGTGCGGCACATCTACCAGGCGGCGGGCGATTACACGGCCAAGCTGACGCTGGTGGCGGGGCTCTTCACGATGAGCTGCGCGACCACCGACGTCGCGGTCGGGGCCCCGCAGCCGACGATCGAGATCACGGCCAACGCGGGTCCGGACCAGACGGTCGACTCGGGGGCGGTGGTGACGCTGGACGGCTCGGGGTCGGCGATCTTGCCGAGCGACCTGCCGTTGACGTATCGCTGGCGGCAGCTCAACGGGCCGGCGGTGATGTTGAACAACCTGGCCGCGATCAAGCCGTCGTTCACCGCGCCGGAGCTGGCGAGCGCGGACACGATCGAGTTCGAGCTGACGGTGAAGTACAACGACCTGCACCTGCGGACGGACACGGTGAAGATCACCGTGCGCGCCGGCGAGCAGGATCCGCCGAACACGCCGCCGGTGGCGCTCGCCGGGCCGGACCAGCAGCTGACCGACACGGACGGCGACGGGTCGGTGCTGGTGAACCTGAACGCGGGCAACAGCTATGACCCGGACGACGGCGACGCGATCAAGCGCTACGAGTGGCGCCAGGGCGGGACGCTGCTGCGCTCCGGGACGAGCCCGACGGCCAGCCTGACGCTGGCGCCCGGGACGCACACGCTGACGCTGAGCGTGTTTGACGAGGACGACGCGGCCGGCACGGACGCGTTGACGGTGACGATTAAGCGGGGGGCGTTGTTGGCGGTGGCGGCGGGCGGGAGCTTTTCAGCGACCGGGCGAGAGGGCGAGACGTTTGACCCGGCGTCGCAGCAGTACACGCTGACGAACCCGGGCGAGGTCGCGTTGGATTGGCAGGTGGCGGTGGTCTACGGGGCCGGCGCGAGTGGCTGGCTGGACGTGGATGTCAGCGGTGGGCAGTTGCAGCCGGATCCGGCGGGCGATCTCGGCCACGCGGCGACGGTGACGGTGTCGATTGACGCGGCGGTGGCGGCGGGGCTGGCGGCCCGCGAGGACGACCCGTACACGGCGACGGTGCAGGTGACGAACACGACGAACGGGGCGGGGTCGACGACGCGGCCGGTGTCGTTGCTGGTGACGACGGGTCCGATTCTGCGGAGCTCGGTGTCGCAGTACGGGATCACGTGGACGTTTGACCAGGAGTACGAGGTCGGGAAGTTCGTGACGGGTGACTGGTGGGTGATCCCGGCCGAGCCGGGTGGGACGGTGACGGTGGTGAGCGTGGACCCGGCGCCAGTGATCGTCGAAGGGACGCTGCGGAACGGATCCATGGTAAACCCGAGCCCTGGGCAGCAAGCGTTCGATGAGCGCGC
>CAZCKC010000106.1:0-12969 GCA_964499235.1 uncultured Planctomycetales bacterium
CGGGCCAGGTAGCGGCCGGTGTGGCTGGCTTCGGTGGCGGCGATGGTTTCGGGGGGGCCTTGGGCGATGACCTCGCCGCCGGCGTCGCCGCCCTCGGGGCCGAGGTCGATGATCCAGTCACAGGTCTTGATCACGTCCAGGTTGTGCTCGACCACCAGCACCGTGTTGCCGCGGTCCACCAGCCGGTTCAGCACGCTCAGCAATTGCTGGATGTCCGCGAAGTGCAGGCCCGTCGTCGGCTCGTCCAGCACGTACAGCGTGTGGCCGGTGGAGGTGCCGCACAGCTCGGCCGCAAGCTTGACACGCTGCGCCTCGCCGCCGGAGAGGGTGTTGGAGGGCTGGCCGAGCCGAACGTAGCCGAGCCCGACGTCGGAGAGCGACTGCAGGCCGGCCTTGATCTTCGCGAAGCTGTCGAAAAACCGCAGCGCTTCCTCGACGCGCATCTCGAGGACGGCGGCGATCGACTTGCCACGGTAGCGGACGTCGAGCGTCTCGCGGTTGTAGCGGGTGCCGTCGCAGGCCTCGCACTCGACGAAGACGTCGGGCAGGAAGTGCATCTCGATCTTGCGGACGCCCTGCCCTTGGCAGGCCTCGCAGCGGCCGCCCTTCGCATTGAAGCTGAACCGGCTCGCCCCGTAGCCCCGGATGCGGGCTTCCTTGGTGCGGGCGTAGAGGCGGCGGATCTCGTCGAAGACGCCGGTGTAGGTGACCGGGTTGCTACGCGGCGTCCGGCCGATGGGCGACTGGTCGACCTCGACGACGCGGTCGATGTGGTGAGCGCCGACCAGGCGCTCGTACTGGCCGACGGGCTCGCGCGAGTTGTTGAGCCGGCGGCGGAGGGCGGGGATCAGGATTTGCGAGACGAGCGTGCTCTTGCCGGAGCCGCTGACGCCGGTGATCGCGCAGAAGACGCCGAGCGGGATGCGGACGTCGATCGCTTTCAGGTTGTTCTCGGCCGCCTTGAGGACCTTCAGCGAGTTGGAGTCGGGCGTCGGGCGGCGCTCCTCGGGAATGTGGATGGTGTACTCACCGCGGAGGAAGCGGCCGGTGATCGAGGCCGGCTCGGCGAGGGCCTCGTCGGTCGGTCCGGCGGCGATGACCTTGCCGCCGTGAAGCCCGGCGCCGGGGCCGATGTCGATCAGGTAGTCGGCCGCGCGGATGACGTCCTCGTCGTGCTCGACGACGAGGACGGTGTTGCCGATGTCGACGAGGTTGCGAATCGAGTTGAGCAGCCGCGCGTTGTCACGCTGGTGGAGGCCGATGGTCGGCTCGTCGAGGACATAACAGACGCCGACGAGGCCGCTGCCGAGCTGGGTGGCGAGGCGGATGCGCTGCGACTCGCCGCCGGAGAGAGTGATGCTGGCGCGGTTGAGCGTGAGGTAGCCGAGGCCGACGTCTTTCATGAAGTGCAGCCGCTGGCGGACCTCGCGGAGGATGACCTCGGCGATGTGGGCGGACTCGCCGGTGAAGGCGAGCTCGTCGAAGAAGTCGACGGCCGCGTCGATGGAGAGCCGGGTGAGGTCGTGGATGTTGTGGCCGGCGACGCGGACGGTGAGCGATTCGGGTCGGAGGCGGGCGCCGTGGCAATCGGGGCAGATGCGGTCGGCCTGGAACTGGGCGAGGCGTGAGCGGCCGACCTCGTTGCCGGAGGCCTTGCGGCGGCGCTCGAGGTTGGGGATGACGCCTTCGAACTCGATGCCGCGGGATTCGGTGTCGCGCTGGGCGGCGCCGTGGAGGAGGACGCGCTGGAGGTCGTCGGGGAGCTCGGCGAAGGGGGTTTCGGCCTTGACGTCGAAGGCCTCGCAGAGCTGGCGGATGAGCTTCTGGTAGTTGCCGGCGAGCTTGCGCTTGTTCTTGTCGGCCTTGTCGGCCTTGGGCGGCGACCAGGGGGCGATCGCCTTGATCGCGGGAGCGCTGGTGTCGGGGACGATGAGCTCCGGCGCGAAATAGGGAGTGATGCCCAGGCCGCCGCAGCTTGGGCAGGCGCCGTGGGGCGAGTTGAAGCTGAACATCTGGGGGGTAAGCTCGCCGATGGTGAAGCCGGTGGCGGGGCTGATGTAGTGGCGGCTGAAGGTGGCGTCTTCCCAGGGGCCGCTGTCGACCGAGCGGGTGATGACGACGGTGTGGTCGGCGAGCGAGAAGGCGAGCTCGATGGCGTCGGCGAGGCGGTGGCGGACGTCGGGCTTGAGGATCAGGCGGTCGACGACGACGTCGAGGTCGATGGCCTGGGACGGGGGGAGGTCGGGGATGTCCTTGACCTCGACAAGCTCGCCGTCGAGGCGGGCGCGGACGTAGCCTTCGCGCTGGATGCGGCGGATGACCGGCTTGTGATTGCCGGTCTTCTTGCGCAGCAGCGGGGCCATGATCATGATGCGCGTGGCGGCGGGCCAGGCGAGGACTTCGTCGACGATCTGGTCGACGGTGTAGCGGATCAACGGGCGCCCCGTGTCGGGGCAGTGCGGCGTGCCGACGCGGGCGAAGAGCAGGCGGAGGAAGTCGTAGATCTCGGTGGTGGTGGCGACGATGGAGCGGGGGTTGGTGGCGGCGGCCCGCTGCTCGATGGCGATGGTGGGCGGGAGGCCTTCGATGCGGTCGACGTCGGGCTTGCCGACCTGCTCGAGAAAGTAGCGGGCGTGGACGCTGAGCGACTCGACGTACTTCCGCTGGCCTTCGGCGTAGATGGTGTCGAAAGCCAGGCTGCTCTTGCCGGACCCACTCAGGCCGGTCATGACGACGAGCCGGTCGCGGGGGATGTCGACCGAGACGTCCTGCAGGTTATGTTGGCGGGCCGCGATGACCCGGATGGCTTTCGCCTCCATGTGTCTCCCCGGACAACTCCTGGCGGTTGGACACCCCCGCGGTCGGGCGGCGGCCGCGGGCATAAACGGTGCAGTATAGCGGGAAGCGACGGGGGGCCGAAGAAGTCTGGCAAGGGCGAGCGTTGCTGGCCACGAAATTGCGGCGGGCGACGCTAGAATGGCGGAGAAGGAACGAGACCTTTCGCGCTAGGACTGCGCATGGATCGTGTTGCCAACGCTGCCGCTTCGGCCCCGGTGGCCGCTGCGCCGCCTGCTAGCGAGCGGCGCTCGGCGCGGTTCAAGGGGATCAAGGCGGCCGACCTCCGAAAGAGCCTGCGGTACTCGATTCTGGACGGGGCGTGGTGGTCGGTGATGCACGGGGCGGGGGAGCGGTACGTCGTCCCGTTCGTGATCATCGCGGGGAGCCAGATCTGGCCGGTGGCGGCGTTCCAGGCGTTGCCGCCGCTGGCGGGGGCGCTGGTGCAGTGGCTGGCGGCGAACGTGACGGACCGGACGGGACACCGGCAGCGGATCTGCGTGGTGACCGGGCTGATCCAGGCGGCGACGTGGCTGCCGATCTGTTTAGCAATCTTCATGCCGCAGCCGGCCGGCTTTTACCTGATGCTGAGCGCGTACATCGTGTACGTGGCGATGCAGAACTTCAGTATGCCGCCGTGGTTCAGCTGGATCGGCGACCTGGTGCCGGTCAGGACACGGGGGAGCTACTTCGGGTTACGGGGGATGTTGACGGGGTTCGTGACGCTGACGGCGTTCATGGCCGCGGGGCGGTGGGTCGACTGGGCTGGAACGGTCGCGGGGCTGGGGCTGCTGGGGCTGGAGAGCCAGAACTTCGCGTTCCTGGTGATCTTTGCGATCGCGGGCCTGGCGCGGGTGGTGAGCGTGCGGTACCTGCAGCTGAAGGTGGAGCCGAAGTACGTTTCGCACCGGCAGGACCGGTTCTCGCTGGTGCAGTTTGTGCGGCGGATGCCGCGGGCGCATTTCGGACGGTTCGTGTTGTACAGCTCGTCGCTGCATGCGGCCGGGATGCTGCTGGGGCCGGCGTTTCTGTCGTGGTACCTGCTGCGGGAGCTGGAATTTACGCCGACGCAGTACGCGGTGGTGTTCGGGCTGAACCTGGTGCTGCTGTACGGCGGGCAGCAGTTCTGGGGGCGGGTGGCGGACCGGATCGGCGCGAAGCAAGTGATCACGTTGTGCGGGTGGGCGTCGGTGGTGATCCCGCTGCTGTACCTCGTGAGTCCGAGCTTCTGGTGGGTAGCATTGGTGTTTTGCTATGACGGGTTCGTGTTCGCGGGGCTGGGGATTGGATCGGCCAACTATGTTTACGACGTTGTGACGCCGGCGAAGCGGGCGCGGTGCAGCGCGTTCCGCTTTTTGTTTGTCGGGATGGGCGGGTTGATCGGGACAACCATCGGGGCGTCAATCCTCAGCGGGCTGGCAGGCGTGGAGCAGATCACGATCCTGGGGGTCGAATTCACGTCGGAATTTCACGTGCTGCTGGTGACATCGGCGCTGCTGCGGGTGTTGCCGAACCTGCTGCTGCCGACGTTTGCAGAGTTTCGGCTGAAGCCCAAGCCGTGGCTGGCCGCCGCCCGGGGATCGAAATAGACTTTCGCGGTCGGTCGGCGATAATGGGGTCACCAGCGCGGCCGCGCTGGAGGCCGGCGATGAAAGCGCACATCCACTACGAAGCGGCGTTCGAAGACTTTCTGCAGAGCAACCAGATCGCGTACGTCGCGGTGGACGAGGCGAAGCGGGCGGCGTTCCGCGATGCAAAGCTGAAGAGCTTTGACTTCATCGTCTACTCGGCCAGCGGGTGTAACTGGCTGGTCGACATCAAGGGGCGGCGCTGGGGCAGCCGGAAGCGGCAGGCGCGGCCGACGTGGGAGAACTGGGTGACGGAGGACGACGTCGAGGGTCTGCTGCAGTGGCAGGAGGTGTTCGGCGTGGGCTTTCGGGCGCTGCTGGTGTTTGCGTATCGGGTCGAGACGGCGACCGAGCCGCCGCGCGAGGTGACGCATCGTTTTCGGGAGGAGCGGTACGTGTTTGCGGGGATACCGTTGGACGAGTACCGGTTGCACGCACGGGTGCGGTCGCCGAAGTGGGGGACGGTGAACATGCCGCGGCAGGCGTTTGCGGAGCGGGTGGCACCAATTTTAAATTGGTTGTGAGGGGTTTCTAAGGTAGCGGTCGTCGATTGTTTTCTCCACGGCCGACATGGCCGCAGCACGGCGCACCGGCGTTGCGGGGATGAACGTCTTGTGTTTTCTCCACGGCTGACACAGCCGGCGCACCACCTAACCGTTCTTAGATAGTTTACGTTTAGTTGGTATTGGAGGTGGCTTCGGGTTTGGCGGTGGCTTCGATGCGGTTGGTCTTGAGGTCGGTGACCTCAAGGAGGCGTTCGAAGGGGGTGGTGAGGAGGCGTTCGGCGAGCTCGGCGGCGCGGCGGGTGGTGCGGAGGCGGAAGAGGCCGCTGTTATCGGTGAAGTCGGCATCGACGCGTTCGACGCGCTCGAGTTCCTGGAGCAGTCCGCGGAGCCGGACGAAGTCGCGGAAGCTCAGCGGCTTTACGTTCAACACGACCTCGCCGCCCGCGGTGACCTGCTCGGACCAGTTGGCGAGGACGGATTCGAGCAGGCGCTCGGCGAGCGGGCGCTCGGCGCCGACCTGGCGGCGCTCAGGAAAGGTGGCGGCGACGAGCGCGGCGCGGGCGGCCTGGGGGTTGAACTCCTTGCGGCCGCGGACGCCCTGCCGCGTGACGGGGAGCGACTCGCTGGTGATCAGCTTGGCAGTATCGGTCCAGTAGACGCGGGCGGTGACGTCGCAGTTGTAGAAGGCGACCACGACGCCGTAGAGGTCTTCGAGGCCGGCGCGGTTTGCGTGGGCGGTGCCTTCGATCAGGATGTGGGCCCCCTGCCGCTGGGCGACCTTAGCGACCTGTTCGGCGTCGCGGCCGGCGGGCGTCTCGTCGTCGGTCAGGCGGCCGAGGCGTTCGAAGGCCTTGCGGTCGAGCAGCTCGAAGCCGACCTTGGTGAAGAGCTCTTCGATGCGGGCGGCGACGATCGAGTCGTCCTGCTTGCGGCCGTCGATGTACTCGTTGATGACGACGACGATGCGCGGGCGGCCGATCTGGTCGAGGGCGTTCTGGACCTCGCCCCAGGTGGCGGCAACGATGCTGGGGCGGACCTGGGCGACGACGGTGACCTCGACGACGCCGCCCGGCAGCGCGCGTTCGCCGGTGACGCGGTAGTCGGTGATCAGGCCGGTGGCGCGGCTGTAGATCGTGTCGCGGATGAGCTCGAAGTTCTCGACGGTGCTGAAGCTGGCGATCTCGGCGCCGGCTCCCTTTTCGAGCGCCTGGCGGAGGGCCTGGCGGATGGCGTCCTCGCGGCCGATGCCTTCGGCGGTCACTTCGACGCGCTTGACGGCGTCGGTGTCGCTGCCAGGATCGTCCTGAGCGTGGAGTCCGGCGGCGGTCGCAAGGGCGCACAGGGCGATCAAGGCGCGTCGGCTTCGCATCGAACTCGGCAGCATCACGACTCTCCGGTGGGGGTCAATTCGTTGTCGGGCAGCGCTTCGACGGGCTGCATGCCGCGCTTGGCGATCTCCCAGAGGCGGCGCAGCGGCAGCGCGACGGTCACGCGAACGACGGCGTTGTTGTCGCTGACGCTAGCGTGCTGGAGGCGGGTGCCGGCCAGCAGCGTGACCAGGTCGTCTTTCAACTCGCGGCGCGAGGTGAGGAACTCGGACACGGAGACACCGGGGCGCAGGGGCAACTGCTCGAGCTCCTGGCGCAGGGCGTCGACGGCGAAGGCGAACGCCGCGGTCACGAGCGGACGGCGTTCGGCGGTGAGGTCGTCGATCGGGACCTCGTAGCGGTGCTCGACCGTCAGCGTGTCGTCGACCCAGCGCGGCGGATCGATATCGACGGCGATCTGCGGGCGCTTAAGCCGGTGTCGCTCGGGGGGCGGCGCGAGGCCGTGCCCGACGAGCCCCCCCCCACCGTGGCGCAAGGCCATCTCGCGGAAGTCGGCCGGGGTCAGCGGGCTGTCCGGCGCGTGGGCGGTGTGGGCGTCGATGAGCAGGCCGACGAGCGCAGCGAGGCCGATGCTGGCGGTGGCCTCGGCGATCTGGTCGGCGACGAGCTCGATCTTGACCTCGGCCTGATCGGACAAGGCAGTCAGGACGGCCGCGCGAAAGTCAGGGTCGCTGATGAAGGTGGAGGCGAGCCGCTCGGCGTTGGTGATCCGCAGCGTGGCGATTTCGTCGAGCAGCGCTTCGGCCGCGTCGGCGGCGGCGGCCAGCCGGGCGAGCTCGATCCCGGTCGCGGAGACGTCGGCCCAGCCGACGGGCTTATCGGGGTCGTTGCGCTCGGTGCTGGCGGCGGCGCCGGTGGCCCAAATGATGGGCCAGCGTTCGACGGCCTGGCGGAGCTGCGTCGGCGTCAGGGCGACCGCGTCGGTCGCGCGGCGGCCAACGGCCAGCGTCTCGAGCTGCTGCGCCAACCGGCCGGGGGTCAGCGACAGATCCGCCTCGACGACGCCGTCGCTGTAGTAGCGTAGCGGGCGCTCGCGCTTCTGGCTGCGGAGCCAGAGCCGCAGCGCGCGGTCATCGCTGACGGACGGCGTGACCCAACTGCCGATCGTGCGTTGCGGCGTCAGCGGCAGGCGGTAGACCTCCTCGACGAGGCCGGCGCGGGCGCGGGCCAGCGCGAGCCGCTCGAGGGCGGCCCGCATGCTTGGCGCGAGGTTGAGCTTGCCCTGGGCGGCGGCGCTGCTCGCGCCGAGCGCCAGGAGCAGCCCCCCCACCAGGCCGACGGTCAGGTGGCGCACGCGCCTCACTCCACGATCATCTCGCCGGGGGCGTCCTCGCGGACCTCGCCCTCTTCCTGCGTCTCCTCGACGCGGACCTCGCGGCGCTCGTTGGCGCAGCCGGTCGTGACGAGGCCGAGTGCGCCGGTCAGCAGGCCGAGCGCGAGCAGCCAGCGAAACGGGTTGCGGTTCATGGGGCTCTCCTCTTTGGGGCGGGTGGAGCGGTCGCCACAACGCGGTACGGACGTCGCAGCGCGACGGGTTCGAACCGCGCTGCGGCGTTGGTTCAGTCTTCTGCGTTGCGCTGCGCGTGGCTGACCGCGTTACTGAAGGTGTCCCACGCCCGCGCGCCGTTAATCCCGACGGTGACCCGTGCCACGCCGTCGACGATCGCGGTGTCCTGGATGAACGTGTCGACCAGCAGCGCGTCAACGTGGGCGCGGAGGTAATCGTACGTGGTGACGAACTCCTCGACGGTCGTCTCGCCGATCAGGCGGAGGCCGGCGATCTGCTCGGCCAGCTTGCGCTTGGCGTCGAGCTCGGCCGCCCGGATCGCCTTGAGGCGGCCCTGGGGGGTGTCGATCGCGGGGTCGGTGCCTTCGCCCGTGGCCACGATCGGGCCGACGACCCAGTTCGGCAGGTCGGCGCTGGCAGCGGAAATCTCCCCGGGTCGCGGGCGCATGTACTGGTGCGGCGGGACGCCCATGCCGGTGGCTTCGAAGGAGCGCTTGCGGATCCGCTCGGTGACGCGCTCGACGTCGCCGCCGGTCACGTCGTCGCCCACGTAGTGGCGGCTGTAGAGGCGCTTGACGGTGGTGATGACCTGTTCGGTTGGGACCTGCATCGTCACCTCGACGATCAGCTCGTTGGCGTGGTAGTAGGTCTGCACCTCTTCGGCACCGACGAGGCTGGCGGCCATGTCGGCGTTGATGACGTCGGACTCGGTGGCGAAGTCGCGGACGCGGGTCTGCGAGGTGAGGCGAAGGCCCTTGATACGTTCGGCCAGCATCCGCTGGGCGTCGAGGCGGGCGGCGCGGACGGCCATCAGCCGGGCCCGCGGCGAGACGGAGCGCCAGACCTCGGGGATCGCGGGCGTGCTCGACGGCGGCGGGCCGGGCAGGGCTTCGGCGACGCCCGCGGGCACGTCGGGCGGCAAGTCCTCGCGGGGCGCCCCCATGCCGAGGGCCTTGATGACGCGCTTCTCGGTGCGACGCGAGATGGACTCGAAATCGCTGCTCTGGACGCGATCGCCGTCGTAGTGGCGCTGATGGCTCTCGCGGAGGGTTTCGATGACCTTGGCGACGGTGACCTCGGCCTCGACCTCGGCCGTGCCGTCGCTGTAGAAGCGGGTGTCGCCGACACGGATGCCGCGGATCATGGCGTCGACGTCGCTACGGATCTCGTCCGACTCGGTGACGAAATCGGCGACGCGGGTGGTGCTGTTGATCTCGAGGCCATAGACCGCCTCGGCCAGCTTGCGATAGGCGTCGGCGATGGCGGCCCGGCGGGCGAGCAGTTTCTGCTGTTCGGGGAGCTGGGCGGCCGCAACGAGCGACGGACCCAGCACGACGGCAAGCACGGCGAGCCCGCCGATGAGGCGGCGGCGGTTGTGGGGGGCTGGCTGCATGAGCGTTGACCTCCTGTCCCTGGGGTTCGAGCGTCTTGGACGCACAGACACGCTGCGCGGCGGTTTGTTAGCGGTCGCCCGATCGTCGGGATGATAAAGCTGATCGCCGGCGGCCACCACGCGGCGGGTTACCTTTCGGGCGGGAGTTTGCTATCGTGCGGCGGCCGATGAGCGACCATCGGTGGAACCGGGTACGAAAACACACAAAAACAAAAGGGCCGGGCGACCGCGCGATGACGACCAAGCTACCTCCCCTCGACCGGGCCCAGCACCGGCTGGACGACTGGCTGAAGCATCGGCCGGACGTGGTGCTGATGGCGCCGTACATGGCGTACCTGCTGCTGCTGGCGATTCGCGACGTGGGGTGGCTGGGATTCAGCTATGACGACCGGTGGCTGACGTCGCTGATCCGGGGGATCGGCGGGTTGCTGGTCGTGTGGGCGGTGCGGCATCACCTGCCGCCGTGGGGAAAGCCGTACTGGGGGATCGCCATTCCGGCGGGGATCGCGGCGGCGGTCTTGTGGGTGGGTGGGCAGCACCTGTTCAACTACTTGGGGGTGCCGACGCGGATTCCGTTGCCTTTGTTTGCGGGTGAACCGATGGAGGTGGTGGATCCGCGGGACCAGCTCGGGGCGGAAGACCTCTTTATCGTGACGGTGATCACGCGGATCGCGGTGGCGGCGATCACGGTTCCGGTGATCGAGGAGTTGTTTTGGCGGGCGTTTCTGCTGCGGGCGATGATCAACTGGTCGGAATTCGAGAAGGTGCCGCTGGGCAAGTACACGCTCTTCTCGTTTTTGGGGACGTCGATCCTGTCGGCGTTTCAGCATCCGGACAACTGGCTGGTCAGCGTGTTCTGCTGGATGTTCTTCAACCTGCTGTTCTACTGGCGGCCGAGCATCCTGTTCATCGTGATCGTCCACGGCGTGACGAACCTGGCGTTGTACTTGTACGTCGTGCGGACGAACGACTGGATCTTCTGGTGATCTTTCGCGGCGGTTGGTGGGCGGGGGCTGGCGTGCGCGGGGTCGTGGTGGTGGCCGCGCTCGCGGTGGCGGCGCACGCGGCGGACGAAGAGGCGCTCTGGGAGCGGATCGTCGCGCTCGAGCAGGCCCGCCCGGCGAAAGCCGAAGCGCACCCGGTGAACGCGTTTGAAGTGCAGCGGCGCGAGCTGCTTTCGCAGGTGCAGCTTTACCTGGCGCTCTATCCCGGCGGGGAGCACCGCGAGGATGCGGTGGTGCTGGAGCTGCAGACGTTGTTTGAGCTTGGGGCGCTGGCCAGCGGGCGGTTCGACGCGCTGGCGGAGCGGCGACGCGTCTATGCGCAATCCGACGATCGGGCGCTGCAGGCGGAGGCGGCGTACTGGCAGATCATCCTTGACCGCGTGACGGGTGCTGAGGGGCCGGCCGCTGTGGAAACGGGCGAACCGCCGCGGCTGGATCCCAAGCTGCGGCGGCGCTACCGCGCTTTTCTCGAGCGCTATCCGGAATCCCACCGCCTGCCGCAGTTGCTGGGCACGCTGTTTGACGACGCGCTGCAACGGGACGCGCTGGGCGAAGCGCGGGTGCTGGCGGCGTTCGCCGGTGCACAGCGGCGCGATTCGCTGCTGGCCGAGGAGCTCGAGGGGCGGCTGCGTCGGCGGGCGGCACAGGGGCAGCCGTTTCCGAAGCAACTCCGCGGGGAAGGGTCGCCGCTGGTCGACTGGGCGTCGCTCGCGGGGCGGCCGCTGGTGCTGGTGGTCTGGAACGGACACACGCCGGCGGCGCGGGCGCTGTTGGGGGAGCTGAAGACACCGCCGTCGAGGCCGGCCGCGCTCGCGGTGATCGTGCTCAGCGTCGACCCGGATCCGGAGGCGGTGCAGGAGACGTATGCGGCGGGCGACGCGACGCTGCCGGCGCACTGGCAGGTGGTGCACCTGCCGAACTCGTGGGCGGCATGGTTTCCGCGGCACTGGGGGGTGCGGCGGGCGCCGGAGGTGTTCGTGGTTGATGCGGCCGGGCGGCTGGTTGGCGTCGCGCGGACCACGGCAAGGGTCGAAGTGCTGCTCGAGCGAACAGCTGAAGCGGCCGGCCGCGATGCGGCGACGCCGGCGGCGGCGGATTGACGCCCGTCAGGCCGCGGGTCAAACTACGTAGGATTCGGGTTGTCCCGCGGAAGCCGCCGAAGCGCGGCGTGGGTCGGATCCGGTAACCTCCCGAGGCGTGAGGAGTTAGGCGTGAAAGGTGGCGTGCTGATCGGCGTGGTGTTGGCCGGCGTGATTTTGGCCGCTTGGCTTCTGGCCCCCACCTTCGAGGCGACTGCGGACGCGGAGCTGCGGAATGCGACGCGGCAGGCGGAGCTCGCGCGGCGGCTGCTGGCCCAGTATTCGCCCGAGATCGCGGTGGCGGGGCTGATGGTCCCGCGGGACGAGCTCGAGAACCTCGACGCCCAGGCGCTGCAGGAGCAGGCCGGCGCCGTCCTGGAGGCGGAGCTCACCGGCACCGACGCGGAGGGCTTTCTCCGGCAGCTGCCGAGCCGGTTTTCGGCCGGTGACTTGTCGGCCGGTGTTACGGGCTATCGCGAGGCATTGAGCGAAAACCAACGGCTGCTGGATGAAGCGCTGCGGGCCAGCAACACGGCCACGGGCCCGACGGCGCCGGCCTTCGCGCAGCTCGTTCGCGGGGCGGCGTTGCAGCAGGCGGGCGAGGTCGCGGCGCTGGAGGCGGCGGCCACGCGGCGCGAGCTGGCCGAGGTGCTCCGCGACGCGATGGAGGAAGCGGTTCGCTACGCCGCGATCCGCGCGAAGAGCGCGTATTACGAGGACCGCGAGAGCGCCGTGGCGGTCGAGGCGCTCGAGACCGCGGGCGAGTACAACGTGGCGTGGATCGGGGCCGAGGCCGAGCAAGCTCGGGCGGCGATTGATCGCCTGAGCGAACAGATCGCGGCGCGTGAGGCGGAGCTGGAGCGGGTGCAGGCGGAGATCGACCGGGTCCAGGCCGAGCGACAGCAACTCGAGGAGGCCGGCTACGACCGCGGCGATCCGGAGGCGTTCGCGGCCTATCGCGTGGGGTACCTGGCGCTGTCGCAGCGGCTGAGCCAGCTCGGCTTTCGGTCGGATGTGCTGCAGCGCGGCGTGCGGGCAAACGCGCGGTTCGAGGGTGACGATCCGGCAAGCGGGGCGTTGCTCGGCGGGGAGTTCGTGCTCGGGCTCGAGGAGCTGCACAACGAGCTCGCCCAGCAGGAGCAACGGCTAACGCGGTTCGAGGCCGCCCTGGCGGATCTCCGCGACACGGTGAACGCCTTCCGTACCGGACAGACTTCTGCGCAGCAGGAGGTCACGACCGCGCGCACGCGGGCCCGGGCGCAACGCGACCAGATCGCCGCACTGACGACACGGGCCAACACGCTGGCGAACCAGGCGCTCGAGCAGGAGCGGCGGGCGGTCGACTCGGTGACGCAGGCGCGGTCATCGTTCGCGGCAGCCACGCGGGCCTTGCAGCAGCGGCGTCAGAACGTGCAGCGGATTCAGAGTGAGAAGGACCCCGAGCGGCAGGACGAAGCGCTCAGATTGCAATTGGGCGACCGGTTCCTGGAGCAGCTCGGCCGCGGGGCCGAGGCGGCGGCCCGCGTCGTGGAGGGACGGATCCAGCTGCAGCGGCTCGAGGGCGTGACGTCATACGCCGACGCGCTCGAGACGATTGCACGGCTCAGCAACGCGGAAGTCGCCGGCGAC
>CAZCKC010000107.1:0-12952 GCA_964499235.1 uncultured Planctomycetales bacterium
CCCCCGTCGTCCCCCCGCACGACGCCCGCCGCCGGCACGGCGTCCGCCCGCTGCGCCGCCGGCAGCGCGAGCTGCAGCGACGGACCCGACCACCCGCCCGCCACGAGCAACAAAACCCCGCCCACCACCCCCGCGCTCACTGATCGCATTCGCTTTCTCATCCGCCCATCCCCCGCAAAAACCGCAACGTCACCAGCACGCCGTCGAGCCACCGTTCGGCCGCGATCGCCTCGCTGAGCGCCTGCGTTGTCCGCCGCAGCTCGCGCGCGCCCAGCCAACCGCCGGCCGGCGTCGTGTGGTCGAGCGCCGCGCGGGTGTAATCCCGCGGCGCCGGTGTTTGCAGCGCCTCCACCCGCTCCGCCTCGATCAACAGCGCATCGATCACGTGCCGTGCGCCCTCCACGAACGCCCGCGCCTGGGCCGCATCCAGATGCTGCATCGCCTGCAAGAAGTCCATCGTTGCACCCTCCAGCTTCGTCGTTCACTTCGCTTCCAGTCGCTCGAGCTGCCGCGACAGCCGACCGAAGAACTCCAGGTCGGCCGCCCGCTGCGCCCGCAGCTCCGTCCGCAGCGCCGTCAGGGCCGCGGTGTTGCCCTGCACCACGCCGAGCACCTGGTCGGTCAACTCGCGCCACGAGTCCACCCGCCCGGTCTCCTCTGCGGCCAGCGCCTGCTGGTGCACGCGCTCCTGCCGCTCCTGCCACCACATCACGAACAGCAGGCCGGCCACCCCGAGCGAGGGCAATTGCTCCAGTACGCCTTCCCAGATCACGGCACCACCTCGTACCACACGTTCAGCGCGTGCGCCCCGCCGACGCCGGAGAACGACATCGAGTAGGTCAACCCTTGCCCGTGGCCGGTCGCCAGCGAGTATGTCGCCCCCAGCACCAGGTCCAGCGACGCCTCGCCGCCGACCCGTAGCCAGCCGAGCATCACGTCGTCGGGCCCGTCCGCCGTCTGCATGTTCAGCCGCAGTTCAGCCGCGCTGTCGCTCGCCGCCAGCAGCCGCCGCAGCTGGATGCGCTGCCCGGCGACGCCCGGCACGAGCAGCGCGTCTTCCTTCGCTCCGTTTGCTTCAATCCGCAGAAACGCCATGGCGTGCACCCTTTCTCGCGTCGCGGCGCTTACAGGCCGTCCAGTTCGTCATGCGTGAAGCGCCGCGGCGACGCAGTGACCTGCGCGACGTCGTCGCGGCTCACGGGCGACGCCGGCGGGGCGGCCGTCGGCAGGTCGACCTGCCCCCGCGCCACGTCGCGCAGCCACCGCAACGCTTCGGCGTAGAGCATCGCGATCCGCCGCGGCAGGTCGCTGACGAACGGCGAGCCGATCCACGCCCGGTATTCCGCGATGTCGAGCGTTCGCGCGGCCAGCACCTCGGCCGCCCCGGGCGACCGCACCACATCCACCGGCGTCGCGTAGCGGGTGGCCAGGAAGCTGTCGACTTCCGCCTGGGCTTCCTCCACCAGCGCCGTCGCGACCGCGGCGTCCGCCAAGGTTCCGTTCACCCGATCGGTGAGCCGCGCGTACAGCGTCGCGCCGAGCCGTGCCTCGAGATCATTCGTCGTGATGTACGCCACCGTCCGCCCTCCGCCTGACGGGCGCCGGGCGGCCGCTCCCACCGCCGCCCGGCGCCCCCGCGTGCTCCCCGCTTGTCGATTACGTCAACGTCACCAGGCACGCGTTCTGCCAGAAGCCGTAGCCGGCCGCGTGCACCGCCTTCACCCCGTACTGGTGCTGGTTCTCATTCGCCTCCAGCTCGCTGCCCTCGGCCAGCGCGTGGATCTGCACGGGCAGCTCCTCCTGGAAGATGAACGGGCGCGTGTCGCCGTCCGAGCGGAACACGACCAGCTTGTCGGTCCAGCTCAGCCGGGGGTTGGCGATCCAGTTGACGGCGAAGGGGTCGTTGCCGGCCAGCGGGTTGGTCGTCGCGTTGTTGGGGTTTGACGTCAGCGCCGCCAGCGTGGCCGGCAGGAACGTCATCGGCACCATCACGAGAAAGCCCTGGGCGCCGTCGTTGAGCGGCTCGCCGGCGTCGTCGTTGATCCGCATGAGCTGCGTCACCCCGGCCACGATCGCGTCGTACATCTCGGTGGCAGTCGGCGCGGTCGGCGTCGAGCTGTCGTGCGTGATGCTGTTGCTCTGCGTTCCGGACGCGCCCTCGCTGTGATCGGTCGCGAAGAACGCCGAGCCGTCGTAGCCGACGTCCGTCGCGCCGCTTTCGATCAGCGTCGTGAGCAGCTTGTTGGGGTGCGACGCCACCCGCCGCGCGAGCTCGTTGATCCGCACCATGACCTGGCCGGTCTTGTCGCGCCGCTGCTCGTCCGCGTCCACGCGGATGGTCGCCTCCCAGGTCTTGTTGACGATCGTGACACCCGCGCTGCGCAGCGGGCGGATCTGCCGCCCGCCGATCCACTCGCGGACTTGCGGCACCATGCCGAGCCAGCGATAGGTCTCCGTCTCCTGGCTGCTGCTGAACTGGAACGCCAGCTTCGTCCACCAGGCACTCTCTGCGTGCGCCTCGAGCCGGCGATAAAACCGCCCGATGATCGCCCGCGACGTCAAGCCCGTATCCGTTACCACTGCCATCTGTCATGCTCCTTTGCATTTCCCGTCCAGAGGTCGAGCCGCGCGCCTAAGCCGCGACGTGCGGCCGGCAGCGCACCCGCGCCACGCCCGGGCCCTCGATGCCGATCACCGTCCCGACGGCCGAGTTGCTCGTCGCCGTCAGCGTCAGCGTCCCGTCATCACTCGCGTAGACCGTCGCGCCAAGATCCGTCTGCAACACCCCGCCGACCGCCTGCACGATGTCGATGAACTGGTGCAGTCGCACGCGGATCCCGCCGGCGGCGTGCCCCGCCACCGTGTTGTCCGCCCGCCGGTAGGCCACGCCCAGGAAGAGATCGCCGGCCACCAGCGGCCGCGCGCAACCCGTGCTCGCGTTCAACCCCACGAACGCGCCCTTGTAGATCACCACGTCGTCGTCGACCGGCACGTCGATCAGCTCCTGCGACGCGTAGAACTTCACCTCGTGATCTGCCGTCAATGCCATCTGCCTGCTCCTTTCCCGACCCGCAGCGCCGCGCCGCCGGTCGTCTCAGCTCCAGTTGCCGAACCGCCGCACGCGGCCGGCGGCATACGCCGCCTCGTACGCCTCGAGGTCGGCGGCTTCGATCTCGCCGCGCCCGAAGCCGCGGCGTTGCTCTTGTTCCAAGGCCGTTGTGCCGGGGAGTTCGCCACTGCCTGACGTGCGCCGACCGGGTGGCAGGATCACCGGCGCCCGCGCCAGCCGCGCCTCGGCCGTCGCCGCGTCGCGGAGGTAGTCCGCCCGCCAGTCCAGGCTGTCGGCCTCGAGAATCTTGCCGGCCCGCAGGCCGCGCTCGACAAACCGGTCGGCTTCCTGGAGCGCGAGCTGTCGGCGCAGCAGCGTGACCTCCGCTGCCAATTCCGCGCGCATTTCGGCGTCGTCCGCCGCCTCGTTATCGAAAGGGTCCTCCGGCTCTTCCGGCGCCAGCCACCGCCGCGCCGCCAGCGGCGTCACCGCGTGCATGGCCGGATCGTTCGTCAGCGCCACCGGCCCGAGTCCGACCAGCGTCTCGTACCGCTCGTCCTCCCAGAAGATCACCGGCGAGAAGTAGCGGTACTCGCCCGAGCGCAGCAGCGCCTGCGCCCGCGCGGTCCAGGTCACGTCCGTCGCCCACAAGCCGTCGTCGCGGACTTCCAGGCCACCGATCCAGCCGGCCGCCGGGCGCAAGCCGTCCGCCCGCCCGTTGAGCTGCGCGAACGTCTGGTGCTCGTAGTCGACCGCGAGCTTGCGGCCCAGGCGTTCGAACCACGCGACGGCCGCCTCGGCGTGCTCGCGCGTGAAGACAAAACTGCGTCCGGCGACCGCGTCCTCGATCTCGACCGCGCCGAACGGCACCAGCCGCCACGCGCTCAGCGGCTCGCCCAGCGGCCCGCTCAGGACCGTGCCGTTCGGCGTGCTCGGGTCACCGACCGCCGCCAGCACGCTCTCGGTCAGCTCGAGCCCGCGGAGCTGATCGAGCACGGCGCTGACCGCATCGACACTGGCGGCCGCCGGTTCCGCCGCCACCAGCGTGGCGGCGATCGCATGCAGCTCGGCAGCCAACCGTTCGCGCGGCACCAATGCCAGCGGGCTTGCTCCTTGCTCATTCGGTGTCTCAGACATCTGCCACTCCTCCTTTTCGCGCGGACGTCAGCCGGCCCGCGACGGCTTCCGCTGCGCGGTCGTCGATTCGGACTCGCTGACCGCGGTTTCGGGTTCGCGTAATCGCATCACGGCGATCGTGCCCTTGGCGTTCTGCTCGCCGGTCGGCTCGAAGCCGAGCTGCTCGTAGAAGCGGCGCGGGTCGCCGGCGCTCATGTCGAGCTTGCAGCGAACCTCGCGGGCGCCGGTCTGACGGATCAATTCGCTGCCGATGCCGAGCCCGCGATAGCCGGGGTGGACCAGCACGTTCACCAGCCGGGTGCCGGACGTCTCGATCGCGACGCCGACCAGCACGAGGTCGATCTCGGCCACGAACACGCGGTGGCGGTTGCTGGTCAGCATGTCGCGGAGCTGCCCGCGCTTCATGAAGTAGTCCTTGCGCAGAACGGTGTCGAAGAAGAACACCAGCGGCTCGAAGTCGGTCAGCCGCGCCCGGCGCACGACCAGCGTGGCTTGCTCGTCGAGCGCGTCCGCCGCCGGCGGGTCGGCACTCAAATGAACGGCACTCATGGGGTCTGCTCCTGGTCAAGAGGTTCGTTTGTCGGCCCGGCGGTGGCGTCGGCCGCGCGCCCGGCGATGGTGGGTTCGTCGGCTTGGGGTTCGGGGATGCCCAGCGCCTGGTGCAGCCAGCGGCGCGGCACGCGGACGCCGAGCTCGTTGACCGCGACGGCCAGCGTTTCCGCCAGCGTCTGCGTGTCGACTGATTGCACCAGCGAGCGGCGGAAGTGCGGCACGCTGGCGCGGTCGCCGAAACGCGCCCGCACCAGCGGCGTCAGCAGGTCGCGCCGCACGCTGCGCCCCTCGTCAGCGATGTCGTGAACGAGCAGGTCTTCGCGGACGCGGTCGTGCACGTCGGCGGCCGCCCGCGAGCCGCTCTGCCGAATGTCCGTCGTCAGGTGCTGGCCGAGCCAGAGAATCGTGACCTCAGTGTTGCAGTAGTCCTGCAACGGCCCGTACGGGCGCGGCCCGCTGCCCGGGTCGATGAACTGCAGGTCAACGTTCTTGCTGAACGCGGCGACGGCGTCGGTGCCGAGCTGCTCGAGCACGTGGAGCAGCGCCCGCTTGTCGGTTTCCGGCGTGCCGGAATCAAACCGCGCGACCCGCGCCGGCATCCCCGCGACCTGCGAGAAGATCAGCCAGTCCTTGAAGCTGAGGTTCTGCGCCACGAACAGCAGCGCCGACGCCCGCAGCAGCCCGCCGTCGAACAGGCGGCCCAGGCGGACGCGCGGGCGATGAACGAGCCACTTCCACGGCTCGGCCGCCAGCGGGATGCCGGCGCTCGGCGCCTCGGCCGTGCGGACGGCAAGCTGTCCTGGTGCGTTTGGGTCGCTGATCAGGCGGCTCGGCGGGACCGGCACCAGCTCGACGAGCTTGCCCGCCTCCCAGACGAGTTCGGCGACCGCGATCCCGTAGCCGATCGCCGACGCGAGGTGGTCGAGCACCGCCGGCCAATCTTCGAGCCGCAGCAGCGTCTGCGTGCAGTAGTCCGCGACCGCCCGCCCGGCCTCATCGGCGTCATGGCCGCCGGGGTGGACTTCCCATTCGAGGCCGGTCAGCGCGAGTCGGCGGGTCGCTTCGACGGCGGCGAGCCGCGGCCACTTCTGCAGCATCTCGTGAAAGAACTCGAACTGCTGTTGCGGGTGGCCTTGGTCGGCGGCCTGGATGAGCGCGAGCACGCGGCGGGGGCTGAGGCCGACGGTGGGGTAGGTCCGCGTCGCGTCGTCGAACCAGGGGCGGATCGTCGGTCCGTCGGACTGGCCGGCCGGCCGGCGATCGCCGTCGCTGACGAGCGCGCCGAGCCGCCGGAAGAGGCTGAGCCAGGGAGAGGGGCGGCGGGTGGACACGGTGCGTTCTCCTCGAGCGTCCGGCCGGCGCGGGGTCCAGCCCGCCGCCGGCGATCACTCGAAGCGTAGCACCAAATCCTATAAGGTCTAGCAATTCCGGCAGGCTAAGCACCGGCTGGCATGTTTGCGCACCTTCTGTCGCGTTCTGCTTCGGGCCCCGCGCGCAAAGCCCCCAGGTCGGGCGCCGCCGCTGCGGGCGCGTTTCGGCGTCTGCAGGAATACACGAGCGGCCGCCTCCGTGCGCAACGGAACCGGCCGCGGGCGTTCCTTTTCTGTGGTTGGCTGCGGCGATTACGTCCGCAGTTGCTTTTCGGCCTCGAGCCAGTCGCCTTCCGGCGTCCCGGGGCGGCCGTGCTTGACCCGGTCGGCGTAGATCTCGTAAGCCCGGGCCGCGGTCTGCTGGTAGCTGGGATGCTTGCCGCCGCCCGCCTTCTTCGTTGCCGTCTTAGTGGTGGCGGCCGTCTTTTTCGGTGCCGCCTTGGTCGCCGCCTTTTTCGTGGTCGTCTTCTTCGTCGTGCTCTTTGAAGCCTTGGCCATCGGGAACCAACCTCCTTGTTGCCGAAAAATGTTCGCCTGCTCAGCGGCGCCCTGCCGCTGTCTCATGGCCGCTTGTCATCAGGCCGACGCTAGAACCACCACGCGCCGCCGGCCGGCTCGCGCACCAGCAACTCCTTCAGGTACGCGACGGCCTTCTCGAACCCCTCCTGCACGCTCATCAGCGAGTCCTCGTGCTCGATCGAGATCACGCCGTCGTAGCCCTTCGTCCGCAGCATCATCACGAACGGCTTCCAGAACTCGTCGCCGTGCCCGTAGCCGCACGTGCGGAACACCCAGCTCCGCGCGCCCACGTCGCCATAGCTCTTCACGTCCAGCGTGCCGTTTTGCCGCGTGTTGTGCGGGTCGATCGCGGTGTCCTTGCCGTGCACGTGAAAAATGCAGCCGGCGTCGCCCAGGATCCGGGCCGACTCGACCGGGTCGATCCCCTGCCAGAAGAAATGCGAGGGATCGAGGTTCGCCCCGAGCTGCTCGCCCGCGGCCGCCCGCAGCTTCAAAATCGTCTCGGGGTTGTAGACGCAGAACCCCGGATGCGCCTCGAACGCGATCTTCACGCCCTCGTTCGCCGCCTCCTGGTTCTTTTTGGTCCAAAAGGGGATCAGCACCTCGTTCCACTGGTACGCCAGGATCGCGCTGAAGTCCGGCGGCCAGGGACACGTCACCCAGTTGGGCTGCCGGTCCCCGGGAGCACCGCCCGGACAGCCGGAAAAATTCACCACCACGTCCGTGCCTAGCTTCGGGGCCAGCTTCACGGCGACGTCATGGGCGGCCGCGTGCTCCTTCGCGATCTCCGGATCGGGATGAACCGGGTTGCCGTGCACGGCCAGCCCGATGATCTCGAGCCCGCGGTGCTTGACGTCGTCCCGGATCTTTTGCTGGGCCTGCGCGTCGGCCAGCACCTCGGCCGGCTCGAAGAACGGCTTGCCGGGGTAGCAGCCGACCGGGATCTCGATCGCATCCAGCCCGACCTGCTGGCAATAATCCAGCGCCTTGTCCCACCCCATCGCGGCCAGCCCCGCGCCCATCACGCCCAGCTTCATGAACTGCTCCTCGCGCTCGAAACTCGGTGCCGTTCTCACGGCACTTTACAGATCGAGCTGCGCAGTCGCAACAACATGCGCCCGCGCGCGGCGTCCGCGAAAAACCCTCCCTCGTGGCCGAAATCGCCCGCTCCCCGCTGCGCCGGTCCGCCGCTATGCTGCCCCACATGCCCGGCCAAAGCGTCAGCCAGATCCGCCGCCTCCTCGCGCAGCACGACCTCCGCCCACAGCACCGCTTTGGGCAGAATTTCCTCGTCGATCGCAACTACCTGGAAAAGCTCCTCACCGCCGCCGACGTCCAGCCCGGCGAGGTGATCCTTGAGGTCGGCCCCGGTACCGGCACGCTGACCGAGCTGCTGCTCGCCCGCGGCGCGCGGGTCGTCGCCGTCGAGATCGACCGCGGCCTGACAGCGCTGTTAACCGAGCACTTCGCTGGTACGCCGGACCTCTCGCTGCTCTGCGGCGACGTGCTGGCCAGCAAGCACGCGCTCGCGCCGGAGGTCGTGGCCGCTCTGGCCGCCGCCGCCGGCGACGGCGGCACGTTCAAGCTGGTCGCCAACCTGCCCTACCAGGTCGCGACGCCGCTGCTGATCGAGTTGCTGCACTTACACGAGCCGGCGCCGACGCGGCTGGCCGCCACCATCCAGCGCGAGGTCGCCGATCGCCTGCTCGCCGACGCCGGAACGCCCGCCTACGGTCCGCTCTCGGTGATCGCCCAGACGCTGGCGGCGATCAAGCCGATCGCCAACCTGCCGGCGAAGGTCTTCTGGCCGGCGCCGAAGGTGACCTCGACGATGGTGCAGCTGACGCCGGTCCCCGCCGATCAGCTGCCGGTCGCGGACGCGCCGGCCTTCGCGCGCTTCGTCCAGTCGGTCTTCAGCCAGCGGCGCAAGACGCTCCGCCGCGCGCTGACCAACCAGCAGCCGCAGGCCCTGCCCGCCCTGGCAGCGCTCAGAATTGACGGTGATGTTCGCCCAGAACAGCTAACGCCCGCTCAGTGGCAGGCGCTTTTTTCGGCGGGATCACCGCCGTCACGTGCGTGACGTACTTCGAGATCACCGCCTGCACGAACCGCGCGTTGGTCACGTCGGTGTGCCCGCCGTAATAGCCGTACCGCGTGAACTCCGGCTGCCAGCGGATGTTCGTGACCCGGTCACGGTGCGCCGGCGGGTTGAAGCCCACCGCGCCGACCCCCTCCGTGCCGAGCTTGCCGTCGATCGTGCCGAAGATCTTCATCGGGCCGGCCAGCACCGCGTCGCGCGGCGAGTAGAAGTTGTAGACTTGCCCCTTGATCCGCCGCAGCGCCTGGCTGATGTCGTAGTCGTACGAGAGGCTGCCCGACAGCAGGATCACGTTGTCAACCTCGTAGCCGGGGCGCAGGTCCTCGCAGGCGAAGATCGCCACCCCCGTGCCGGCCGACAGCCCGACGAGGTTGATCGGCCGCCCCGGATAGGTGTCCGCGTAGCGCTCGATCGCCCGGGCCAGCCGGCTCGCGCCGAGCCGCGCGTTCACCTTCACCGCCTGGTCGATCGCCGGGTTGAAGGAGATCGTCCACGAGACGGCCGCCACCTCGCCCGTGTAGCCCGACGCCTCGAGCCCCTCGCGAATCCCCGTGTCACCGAAGTCGAGGTTGCCGGCCCCCGGACAGTAGAAGGTAATGCCGTTCTCGGCCCGCGGGCTGTAGTTCGGCCCGCAGCCGGTCGCCAGCGCCAGCCCCGCGGCCGCCAGCCCGATTCCGAACAGGATTCGCGTGTTCATCCGTCGCCTCTTTCTTCCACCGCCTGCTGCAGCGATTGTGAGTGCGTGCTTCGCCGCGGTGACCGGCCTCACCGCCCCGCCCCGTCCCGACGTCAGCGACCGCCATCCGGCTGGCTGCCCGCCTTGAAGCCGGGAATCCGCAACTGCTCGACGGGCTTCTCGTCCGGGTGCACCGCGAAGACCTCCACCCGCGCGATGTCCTCGAACGGCACCACGATAACATAGGCGCCCACCGAGTAGTTCTCGTCCACCGGCACGCACTCGAACGCCAGCGCGCTGTTCGTGCCGATCTCCGCAATCTCCCGCATCTCGTAACTGAGCCCGTCCTTCAGGTACAGCACGATCCGCGTATCCAACTCGGACGCAAACGCCTCGTGGGCGGCCCGCCCGTTGTCCGCCCCCGTCGTGCCGAAGTGGCGCTCGGTGCAGCGCCGCCGTGCTTCGGCCAACTGCCGCTCGAGACCGCCATGATGAAACCAGTCGTAATTGAACATCGCCATCGCCTTCTTCCAGACACGCAGATTCGGACTTTGCGGCACGGACAGTGTCGCCGGTATCATCGACCAGGATGGACCCAATCGCGACCACCGCGCTGGTCAAATCGACCGCCCGCGACATCGGTTTCGACCGCGTCGGGATCACGCGGCCCGGGCCGGCCCCGACCGCCGACTATTATAGGTCATTCCTTCAGGCCGGCTACGCCGGGACGATGGACTACCTTTACCGGAACGCCGATATCCGCACGGCTGCGTCCGAGTTGCTCCCCGGCGCACAAGCCGTCATCTGCGTCGCCCTCAACTACAAACGTCCGCAAACCGCGAGCCCGCCGCCCGCCACACCCCCCACCGGGCGGGTCGCCCAGTACGCCCGCGGCCGCGACTATCACGCGGTCCTCCACCGCATGCTGGCCGAGCTCGCTGCGCGGCTCCACGCCGCCATCGCCACCCCCTTCACCACGCGGGCCTGTGTCGACACCGCCCCGGTGCTCGAGCGCGACCTGGCCTTCCAGGCAGGCCTCGGCTGGTTTGGCAAGAACACGATGATCCTGCACCAGGACCTAGGCTCCTATTTCTTCCTGGGCGAGCTGTTCACCACGCTGCCCCTGGTCCCCGACCAGCCGATGAGCGATCACTGCGGGACCTGCACCCGCTGCCTGGACGCCTGCCCGACGGCCGCCTTTCCCGCCCCACGCGTCCTCGACGCCTCGCGCTGCATTTCCTACCTCACGATCGAGCACCGCGACACCATCGACCCCGAGCTCGCCGCCCGGATGGACGACTGGGTCTTCGGCTGCGACATCTGCCAGCAGGTCTGCCCGTTCAACCGCAAGGCTCCCGCCGGCCGCCAGCCGGAGCTCATGGCCGACCAGCTCCCCGAGCGGCTCGACCTGCTCGAGCTCGTCCAACTCCGCAGCGGCGACTACAAGCGGCTCACGCGGCACTCCGCCACCCGCCGCGCCAGCCGCCCGATGTGGCGCCGCAACGCCGAGATCGCGCTCGCGAACCGCCGCCGGGCGGCGGAATGAGCCCCGGCGCTTGTTCGCCACGCGGTCTCGCCGATAATGACACGCGAGCCGGAGCGACGTTGGCGTTATGCTGAAACAACACAGCCAAGTCATGTTGACGCTGTTCGTCCTCGCCGACGCCGTCGCCGTCGTCGCCGCGTGGCTGACCAGCTACTGGCTGCGCTTCAGCTTCCTGCCGGTCGACCCCACCAAGGGCACCCCCGGTCTCGAAGACCGCTTCCTGCCAGCCCTGCCGTTCGTCATGATCGCCCACCTGATCATCTTTCACCGCGTCGGGCTCTACCGCCCGCGACGGGTCAACTCCGTCTGGGCCGAGGTCCGCGACGTCCTCAAGGCGATGCTCGTCGCGGTCGTCGCCGTCGTCCTGATCGACTACGCCTTCCCCGCCTCCCACAAGATCAGCCGCAAGTTCATCGCCACCTACGCCGTCCTCGGCGCCGGCTTCTTCGTCTTCTTCCGCGTCAGCGTGCGGCTGCTGCTCCGCTGGCTGCGGTCGCGCGGGCGCAACCAACGCTTCGCGGCCGTCGTCGGCAGCGGCCGCAACGCCCAGCGGTTGCTCCAGGCCCTGCGACGCAACCGCTGGACCGGCATCGAGGTCGCCTACTTCGTCGACCACCGCGACGACCCGCCACGCCAGGGGCGGACGCTCCGCGGCGTGCCGGTCTACGGGCCCCTCGACGCGTTCAGCCGAATCTATGCCGAAAACCCGGTCGACGCAGTCTTCATCGCGCTGCCGGCCGAGCAGGCTCACCGCAGTGCCGCCATCCTCCGCGAACTCGAGTCCAGCCTGGCCGACGTCCGCATCGTGCCCGAGATGAACCCGTTCTACGCCATGCGCCCGCACGTCGGCGAGCTCGACAACGTGCCGATCCTCTCGCTCCGCCAGACGCCGCTGTACGGCTGGAACGCGCTGCTCAAGCGCGGCTTCGACCTCGTCGTCGGCGGGCTCTGCCTGCTGATCGCGACGCTCCCGATGCTGGCCATCGCCGTGCTAATCAAGCTCACCAGCCGCGGGCCCGTGCTCTACCGCCAGCGGCGCGTCGGCTTCGACGGCCACGCGTTCGACCTCGTCAAGTTCCGCACCATGCGCGTCGATGCCGAGGCCGCGACCGGCGCCGTCTGGGCCGAGCGCGACGATCCCCGCCGCACGCGCATCGGCCGCTTCCTCCGCCGCACCAGCCTGGACGAGCTGCCGAACCTCTTCAACGTCATGACCGGCGACCTGTCGCTGGTGGGTCCGCGGCCGGAGCGGCCGGAGTTCATCGAGCAGTTCCAGCGCGAGATCCCGCGTTACATGCTGCGGCACAAGATCAAGGCCGGCATGACCGGCTACGCCCAGGTCCGCGGGCTGCGCGGCAACACGTCGCTCAAGAAGCGCATCCAGCACGACGTGTTCTATATCAAGCACTGGAGCCTGCTGCTTGACCTGCGGATCCTCGCCCAAACCGTCTTCGGCGTCTGGTTCAGTCGCCACGAAACCTAACCGGTTGCCCATGAAGGGTGTCCCGTGCCCCGGGTCCCGGGTCCCGTGCCGCCGCCATGGCGAAAGCACTCGAGCACCTGGTCCTCGACCGCGCCCAGCATCGGCACGAATTGCACCGAGTTGGCGATGTTGTCCCCGCCGGCCGCACGGGTCAAAAACGCCGCGTGCTCCGGCGGCAGGTGGTACGTCTGCTGCTCGGGGTCGTAGTCGACCACCCCGCCCGTCACCAGCGCTCCGAGCCACTCGCGGACGTAGCGCTCGTTGAGCGGGGCGGCCGACGCGATCTGTACGCTCGTGCTCGGTGCGAGCGTCGCCATCTTCTCAAACAGCCCGCTGCGGTGCCCGAGCGACACCATCAACGCCAGCCCGGCGTGGTTGAGCATCGTCACCATCTCTTCGGCGAACGCGTTGAGCCGTTCCTGATCCATCACTTGCGTTGCCATTGCGTTGCGCTCCTCGGCGTCCCGACGACGCCATCCTGAACCCTGCCACGCCACGGACAGACCCTGCCCGCGGCGCAGA
>CAZCKC010000108.1:0-12709 GCA_964499235.1 uncultured Planctomycetales bacterium
ACTGATCGTCGGCGGCCGGGTCGGCCTCGCCGACCAGATCGATTTCGGGGCCAGCTCTGGGCCCACGACAACATCACGCTCGCGAGCGAGGTGGGCGTCCAAGGCGCGCCGTTTGCCAGCTTCGCTGGCGCGGTGCCAGAGCCCAGCACGCTGATCGGCTTGCTCGTCTGCGGCGCACTGCTCCGCCCGCACCGCCGCGCTTTTTAGCGCGCACACGACAACGGGTGGACCTGGCTTCCCGTGTGACACGCCCCGCCATGCAGGCAGCTGTCAATTCGCTGACGCCCCGTAGCCAGCCGTCACCCCTGCCAGCCGGCCTGCCCGATCAACGGTACGAACCGGCACGCCAGGCCCTTCTCGACCCTGAAGTCGTCGCCCGTCCGAAGCACCCGCTCGAGGTGCTGCTCGTCCCGCGTCCCCACCGGCAAGACCAGCCGCCCGCCGTCAGCCAGCTGCGCCTTCAGGTCCTCCGGGACCGCCGGCGCCCCGGCCGTCACCAGGATCGCGTCGAACGGTGCCCGCTCCGGCCACCCGCGCGTTCCGTCGCCGACCAGGATCTCGACGTTGTGAAGGCCGACCGCTTCGAGCGCCGCCCGCGCCTGCTCCGCTAGCGGAGCATGCCGTTCAATGGAATAAACTTCCGCCGCCAGCTGCGCGAGAATCGCCGCCTGGTAGCCGCTGCCCGTGCCAATCTCCAGCACGCGGTCCGTCGGCCGCACCTCCAGCGACTCCGTCATGCACGCCACCATATAGGGCTGCGAGATCGTCTGCCCGCAGTCGATCGCGGTGGCCGCATCGGCGTAAGCCTTTGACCGCGCATCGGTCGGCATGAAGGCCTCACGCGGCGTGTGACGAAAAGCGTCGAGCAGCCGTTCGTCGCGGATCCCGCGGCCCCCGAGCTGCTCGCGGACCATTGTTTCGCGTTGTGCCCGGCGCGGATCAACGGTCGGTTCGTTGGCTTCGGACGGGTTCATGTTCAATCCTAGTCCGGCTGGTCCAGCCGGCCGGCTTGATGGTGTCCTGTGGCATGCTCTGGCGAGCTATGATAGCCTCCACCGCCAGAAACCCCCGAGCGCGAGCCAGCCGGAGGACGGACCAGCGATGGCACTCAACGCGAAGCAGGCAGAGCTCTGCGCAAAAAGCCCCGTAGATTACAGCGATCTCAGGGCCCTCTTGCTCAACTGCACTCTTAAAAAGTCACCCGACCGCTCACACACCGCCGGCCTGATGCAGATCGCCGAAGAGATCCTGACCACGAACAAGGTCACCGTCGAGAACCTCCGCCCGATCGACGAAGACCTCGCGACCGGCATCTACCCCGACATGACCGCGCACGGCTGGGAACGCGACGCCTGGCCGGAAATCTACACCAAGGTCAAGGCCGCCGACATCCTCATCATCGGCACGCCGATCTGGCTCGGCGAGAAGTCCTCGATCTGCACCCAGGTGATCGAGCGGCTCTACTCGACTTCCGCCGACCTCAACGCCCGCGGCCAGTACGCCTACTACGGCAAGGTCGGCGGCTGCCTGATCACCGGAAATGAGGACGGCGTCAAGCACTGCGCGATGGGCATCCTCTACGCCTTGCAGCACATCGGCTACACGATCCCGCCGCAGGCCGACGCTGGCTGGATCGGCGCGGTCGGCCCCGGCCCCTCCTATCTCGACCCCGGTTCGGGCGGCCCGGAGAACGACTTCACCAACCGCAACACGACCTTCATGACCTGGAACCTGCTGCACTTCGCTCGCATGCTCAAGGATGTCGGCGGCGTGCCCGCCCACGGCAACCAGCGCTCCGAATGGGACGCCGGCTGCCGCTTCGACTTCCCCAACCCGGAGCACCGCTAATGCCCGCAGCATTCTCGCGCCAGCCGCACGATGCCTCCGCGGTCGGGGCGTCCGCCGTGCCCGCGTCCACGGCGCCACGCCGGTGTCAGCCGTGGCAAACCCCAACCCCCGCGCGATTCCAAGTACTCTTCTTCTTCGTTCTCCTCCTGACCCCGTCTCCCGCACTTCAAGCCGCCGACCCCACCCACGGCGGCGCCGACGACCCGGCCATCCCCAAGCCCGACAGCATCCCCGCCCAGGCCGAGGTCCGCATCACCTGGGGCGCGCGCGTCCCCATGCGCGACGGCGTCACCCTCCACGCCAACGTCTACCGGCCGGCCGACCAGGAAGACCCGCTCCCCGCAATCTTCGTCATGTCACCCTATACCGTCGACACCTACCACGGTTTCGGCACCTGGTTCGCCGCCCGCGGCTATACCTTCGTCGCCGCTGACGTCCGCGGGCGCGGCGATTCCGAAGGCACCTTCCACGCCTTCTTCAACGATCCCGAGGACGGCGCCGACGCTGTCACCTGGATTGCCGAGCAGCCCTGGTGCGACGGCCAGGTCGCGATGTGGGGTTCGAGCTACCGCGGCATGAACCAGTGGCAGACTCTCATGGAGCAGCCGCCCGCGCTCAAGACCATTTGCCCGGTCGCGTCCTGCCACCCCGGCATCGACTTCCCGATGTTCAACAACATCCAGTATCCCTACAACATGATGTGGCTCAGCGGCACCAGCGGGAACGTCCAGAACCGCAATCTCTCCGGCGACGAGAAGGTGATCTGGAAACCCTGCTTCGGTGAGCTCTACGACGAGCACCTGCCCTTCAAGCAGCTCGACGCCGTCTGCGGCAACCCCAGCGCCGGCTTCCAGCGCTGGGTCGCCCACCCGACCATTGACGACTACTGGCGCTCCATGGCGCCCACCGCCGCCGATTATGCGCAGATGGACGTGCCGATCATGACCGTCACCGGCCACTACGACGCCGACCAGCACGGCGCATTGACCTTCTACCGCCGCCATATGCAACACGGCTCACCAGCCGCCAAGGAGCAACACCACCTCGTCATCGGCCCCTGGACCCACGCCGGCACCGTCCATCCCCAGGCCGAGTTCCGCGGCCTCAAGTTCGCCCCGCACAGCGTCATCGGCACCAACGAGCTGCACCTCGCCTGGTACGACTGGGTGCTCAAGGACGGCGAGAAGCCCGCGTTCCTGAAAGACCGGGTGACGTACTACCTCGCGGGCCCGGGTGCCGAGCGCTGGGCGTGGGCCCCAACGCTGGCCGCGGTGGCGGACGAAACCCTGACGCTGCACCTGCACGACCGCGACGGTGGGGGGGCGACGGTCTTCGACTCGGGGATGCTCCAGCCCGCCGTCTCCGCCGACGCGGCCGCCTACAGCAACTACACCTACGACCCGCTCGACACCGCGCCCGGCAAGCGCGAGCGCGAGCCCAGCGACACGCCGGACTACATCGACCAGACGCACGTCCTGACGCTCGGCGAGCGCGGTCTCGTCTTTCACACCGCGCCCTTTGATGAGCCGATCACGATCGCGGGTTTCCCGTCGCTTACCCTCTGGATCGAGCTCGACGTCCCGGACACCGACTTCCAGATCGCACTGCACGAGATCCGGCCTGACGGCAAGTCCATCCGCCTGGCGACCGACTCGCTCCGCGCCCGTTACCGCGACTCACTCAGCGACCAGACCCTCGTGCCGCCCGGTGAGGTCATTGCCTACACCTTCGACACATTCAACTTCTTCGCCCGCCGGCTCGCCGAGGGCAGCTTCCTCCGCCTCGTCGTGACCTGCCCGAACACGATCTTCCAGCAGAAGAACTACAACTCCGGCGGCGTGGTGGCTGAAGAAACCGCCACCGAGGCCCGCGTCGCGCACGTCAAGGTCTACCACAGCGCCGAGTACCCCAGCCGCCTGACGCTGCCGATCCAGATTGCGGCAGACAATGAAGAGGCGAGCAAAACGAATCAATCGGGGGTTGGGGCCGGCATCGTCGGATGCAGCGCATCGAGCAGGGCGGATCCGGCCCTCGAGGGTAGCGCGGGTCCATAAGGGTGGGGCGGCCGTCCCGCCCGCGTCAGCAAGCCCCCACCATCTCAAGCACCGATCAACTTCACGAAGCCGCCCGGGTCACGACGCGCAAGCTGTAAACTTTTCCCTTGCAAGTCAGAAACAGCGTCCGCCCATCCGCTCCCCCCAGCGTCACGTTGCTGACGAACTCCGGCACCGCGATGAACGCGATCTGCTCCCCGCTCGGGTCCACCACCCATACCCCGCCGCGTCCCGTCAGGTAAAGGTTCCCATCCGCGTCGATCGTCATCCCGTCCGGGTCCGCCCGGTTCGGCGTGTCCGGATCAAAGAACACCCGGCCCGGCCCGATCCGTCCGTCCGCCCCGATCGAGTACGCCCGCCAGTGCTTCTCGAAGCTGTCGGCTACGTAGAGCGTCCGCCCGTCCAGCGACGTGATCAGCCCGTTCGGAATCGCCATGTCGTTGACGACCCGCTCGACCACGCCCGCCCGCGTCAGGCGGTAGACCGCACTCGTCGCCCGCTGCTTGAAATCCGGATCGGAAAAGTAGATGTCGCCGTTCGGCGCCTCGCAGACATCGTTCGGCTGGTTCCAGCGCTCGTCGGCTGCCAGCGTCGCGATCCGCGCCGGCCGCGGCCCGCCCGGCGCCAGCGCCAACAAGTGCTGCCCGTACGCCTGCGCCGCCAGGAGCCGCCCGTCCCGCGCCCGATACATCCCGTTAATCCCCTCGGTCTGATCGAGCCAGACGTGAACTTCGCCGGGCGCTGCCAGTCGCAGGATTTGCTGGTTGCCCGGACCGAATGCCGTGAAGTAGAGCTTCTGCTCCCCGGGGCTCCAGACCGGACCCTCAAAGAACCGGTCGGCGGCGTGGAGCTCGACGAGCTCGGCCCCGGGCGCGACCGCGCCATCCGTTGGCCCGCGCTCCTGCGGCGCCGGTTGCTTTCCAGCCATCTGACACCCCGCCAGCGCACCGAACAAGGCGCTGAAGATGAGCCAACTGATTGCTTGCCGGGCGTGCATGCAGTTCAATTACGCTGGGCGGCGCAGCGCGTCAACGGGCTTGTCGGGATAACCCGCCGTCCGCCCCGCCGCACGAGGACGAAATGGCAGCAGATAGCCGCCAGCGACTCATCCAGGCCCTTGCGGGCGAGCGATCAACCCCGCTGCCGATGATCGACCTGGTCTACTGGCCCGAAACCCTCGCACGCTGGCGGCGCGAAGGGCTGCCGGCGGCGGCCGAGCAGGACCCCGCTGCCTACTTCGGCCTCGATTCGCTCGCTTGCGTCAACGATTTGTTCAATCCGTCCCCGCGCCTGCCGGAGGAAATCATCACCGAAGACGAGGAGCACCGCACGCTGCGCGACCGCTACGGCAAGGTCGTCCGGCTGCGCGTTGACGGCGGCGGGACGCCACAGATCCTCGAGCCAAGCGTGCGGGCCCCCGCTCAGTGGGAGCGGCTTCGCACGCGGCTGACGCCAGGGGATGAGCGGTTCGACAACCCCGCGGCGGACGCGGCCTATCGCGCGGCGGTCGAACAGGAGCTGTTCATCGCCGTCACCCCGGCCGAGCCGCTCTGGTTCGTCCTCGAGCACGTCATGGGCTTTGAGGACGCGATGAAGGCGGTCCGCCGCCACCCTGACCTCGTCGCCGACATGCTGGCCTGCTACACCGACTACGTGCTCGCGATGCTGGCGCAGTGCCACGCGCGCGGCTACCGCTTCGATGCGCTGTGGTTCTGGAGTGACCTCTGCTATCGCAACGGCCTGCTGCTGAACCCCCGCGAGGTGCGCCGGCTCGCGCTGCCGCACTGGCAACGCTTCGGCGCGTTTGCGCGGCGGCACGACATGCAGTTCATCTGGCATTGCGACGGCAACGTGACCGACCTGATCCCGTTGCTCCTCGAAGCCGGCGTCCACGCCGTGCACCCCCTCGAGGCCCGTGCCGGCAACGACGTGCGAACGCTCAAGGCGCGGTACGGCGCGCGCCTGTGCCTGATCGGCAACATCAATGCCGACGTGATTGCCAGCAACGATCCCGCCGCAATCGAGGCCGAAGTCGCGGCAAAGATCCCCCCGCTGGCGGCCGCGGGCGGCTACATCTACCACATCGATCATTCGGTCCCGCCGACGGTTTCGTTGGCAGCCTATCACCACCTGCTCGACTGCGTCCGGCGGTATGCTCCAAGCGACGCGGCCTGAACGCGCTCGCGCGGGAAATGCCCGGCGGTCGGACGCGTCCCGCCCCCGGCGCAAGAGCTGCTGGTTACCCTTACCGCTGACCGCGTTAACGCCCTGCTCGCGTGCGCGCCCCGCTGCCGATAAACTCTCCCGGCGTTGCGCCGAAAGGCTATACGCGTTATGCGGCGTTTCCGCACCACCCGGACCGGCAGCACGGCAGCACGGCAGAACATGACCAACCGCACGACCCGACAAGCAACCCGGCGCACCCGTGCCCAGAGCCAACGCAAGGCCGCCGACTCCCCCCGCGCCCGTAAGTCCACCCTCCGCGCCCGCCAGCAGCGCCACCGCTCGGCCGCCCGGCGCGGCACCCTCTTCGACGACTACCAGCCGCTGGCCGACACCTACGACGAATATTTCGATCCCCGCAGTGAGCCCCGCCACGGCCTCCGCACCGTCTTCAACCGCCTCAGCGCCGTCACCCGCCCCGAGTTCCGCGCCTCCCAGCGCCTGGCCGACGCCGCCTTCCGCCAGGGCGGCATCACGTTCAGCGTCTATTCCGACCAGCGTGGCGTCGAAAAGATTTTCCCCTTCGACCTCACCCCCCGCATCGTCACCGCCGCCGACTGGCAGAAGATCGAGCGCGGCCTCGAGCAGCGCATCCGCGCCCTAAACCTCTTCCTCGCGGACATCTACGGCCCGCAGCGCATCCTGGCCGAAGGGCACATTCCCCCCGCGCTGATCGAACAGTGCACCGGCTACCAGCCGCTGGTCAAAGGCATCCGCCCGCGCCGCGGCGTCTACATTCACGTCGCCGGCATCGACCTGATCCGCGCCCCCGACGGCCGCTTCCTCGTTCTCGAGGACAACGTCCGCACGCCGAGCGGCGTCTCCTATGTGCTCGAGAACCGCAACATTCTCAAGCGCGTCTTCCCGCGGGCCTTCGCCGCCTCGAACGTCCAGTCCATCAGTCGCTACCCCGACGAGCTGCGCCACGCCCTGATCAAGACCGCGCCGCCGTGCCACGGCCGCCCGCAGCTCGCCGTCATGACCCCCGGGCCCTTCAACTCGGCCTACTTCGAGCACGGTTTCATCGCCCGCACGATGGGCGTCGAGCTCGTCCAGGGCACCGACCTCTTCGTCGATGACGAGAAGGTCTACATGCGGACCACCGGCGGCCCGGTGCGCGTTCATTCGATCTACCGCCGGATCGACGACGCCTTTGTCGATCCGACCGTCTTCAACCCCAACAGCCTGCTCGGCGTGCCAGGCCTGTTCCGCGCCTACGCGGCCGGCAACGTCACGCTCGCCAACGCCATCGGCAACGGCGTGGCCGACGACAAGGCCATCTACGCCTTCGTCCCCGCGATGATTCGCTTCTACCTCGACGAAAATCCGCTGCTCGATCAGGTCGACACCTTCGTCTGCGCCGACGCAGCCGACCGCCGCTACGTCCTCGGCCACCTCGACCAGCTCGTCGTCAAGCGCGTGGCCGGCGCCGGCGGCTACGACATGCTCATGGGCCCCAGCGCCACGAAGAAGCGCCGCCACGCCTTCGCCGAACGCATCCGAGCCAACCCGCGCGAGTTCATCGCCCAGCCGCTGATCGAGCTCTCCACCTGTCCGACCTGGGTCAAGGGCAAGATGGTCCCGCGCCGCGTCGACCTCCGTCCCTACGTCGTCACCGCCGGCGAGCAGCCCTGGGTCCTCCCCGGCGGCCTCACCCGCGTCGCCCTGACCGAGGGCTCCTACGTCGTCAACTCGAGCCAGGGCGGCGGCTCCAAGGACACCTGGGTCCTCGCCGGACGCGCCCGATGATCGCCCGCGTCGCCGAGCACTGCTTCTGGCTCCACCGCCAGCTCGAACGCGTCGAGAACACCGCCCGCCTCCTCCAGGTCAACCGCAGCTTCGCCCTCGACGTCGCCCATACCGGCGTCGCGTGCTGGGCCCCATTGCTGATCGTCTGCGGCGAAGAGAAACGCTTCGCGGGCTTTTTCGGCCGCCGCCATGACAACGACGAGGAACTTGTCCAGGAATACCTCACCTGGGACCAGCGCCACCCGATCTCGATCGTCAGCTCCCTCCGCCTTGCCCGCGAAGACGCCCGCATGATCCGCGAGGTCATCTCCGTCGCGATGTGGGAATCCATCAACGGCTTCTGGCAGTGGCTCAGCAGCGGCGCCGGCCGCCGCGCCTACCGCCAGAACCGCGATGAGTTCTACCGCCGCGTCCGCGACTGGCCCCACGCCTTCTACGGCCTCGCCCACAGCACCCTCGTCCACGGCGAGCCCTTCGACTTCATGCGCCTCGGCATGCTCCTCGAACGCGCCGGCCAGACCACCCGCATCCTCGACGTCAAGCACCACCTCGCCGGCCCCACGCGCGAGGCCGAGCCCGAGACCGCCCTCGAGCACGCCAGCTGGCTCGCGTTGCTCAACTCCTGCTCCGCCGCCGAGGCCTATTCCAAGCTTCGCCGCGAAGAGCCCACCGGCCGCGATGTCGCCGAGTTCCTCCTGCTCGAGGACTCCTTCCCGCGCTCGGTGATCCATTGCATCGAGCGTGCCTGGAACTTTATCAGGCGGATTCGCGCCGCCCACGGCACCGAGACCGGGGCCAACTCCGCCCGCCGGATCAACGCTTTGCGCCGCCGCCTGCAAGCGACTACCATCGATGTCGTGCTCGAGGAGGGGCTGCACGGCCACCTGACCCGCCTGATTGACGAGCTCACCGAGATCTGCCAGGCCGTCGATCGCGAGTACTTCGCCGCCCCGCTTCAACCACCGGCGGCGGGCTGAGCGCGTGCCGCTAAAAGTGACGCGACGCCGCGGGAAGCGCGGTGCCGTGGGGAGAGTTGGGCATGAGTGACGCACACCGTCGTCCAACACCGCAGGAAGCTGGCCTGCCGCAGGCCCAGTCCCTGGCCGGCCTACCGCAGCTGCCCGTGCCCGCCGATTCCACGGCCCAGTCCCGCATCCTGCGCGTCGAGCACGAAACGGTTTACCGCTACGACGCGCCGGTCCAGAACGGCGTTCACTCGCTGCGGCTCTATCCAACGCAGGACCATCGCCAATCCCTCGTCGACCTCGAGCTCGACATCCAGCCCGCCTGTGTCCGTGGCACCTACGAGGACGTCTTCGGCAACCAGGTCGTCCAGGCCAGCGTCACCGGACCCTTCACCGAATTCCGCGCGCACCTCAAGGCCGGCGTGAAGATCTTCTGGAAACCGCTGGCCGAGATCCCGCACACCCGCCCGATGATGCCTTTGGTCTGGATGCCGTGGCAACGCCAGATGATGCACGCCTACCTGTTGCCGCCCGAGCTGCCCGAGGTCCAGCTCCAAACGCTCAGCAACTACGCGATGAGCTTCGTCAACCGCCAAGCCAACGACCTGCTCGAAACGCTGCTCGACATCAACCGCACCATCTTCCACGAGTTCCAGTACGTCCCCGGCATCACCACCCTCGAGTCCACCCCCTTCGAGGTCCTCCAGTCCCGCCAGGGCGTCTGCCAGGACTTCGCCAACCTCTTCATCTGCCTCGCCCGCCTCCTCGGCATCCCCGCCCGCTACCGTGTCGGCTACATCTTTACGGGCACCGGCTACGCCAACCAGCTCCAGTCCGAAGCCTCTCACGCCTGGGCCGAGGTCTACCTCCCCGCCGTCGGCTGGCGCGGCTTCGACCCCACCAACGGCTGCGAGGCCGGCCTCGACCACATCCGCGTCGCCACCGGCCGCAACTACCGCGACGCGACCCCGACCTCCGGCACCATCATCTCGAGCGGTGCCAACGAAACGCTCACCGTTCGCGTCAGCGTCTACATCGACAGCGAGCAGCCGGCCTCTTAATCGCGCCGCGCCGTCTGCCAGCGCGATGATCCCCCGAACGAACGCCCGCCCGCCCGTTGCCAGCCGCCGTCCGCACGCTACCCTGCGCATGGGCCCTACTCAAAGGAAACGCCGCCATGCCGACGCCGTCCATGCTTCGTCTCGCGTCTCTCGCTTTGCTGGCCGTCACGCTGGCAAGTGCCGCCCACGCCGTCCGACTGCCCGCCGTGCTCGGCAACCACATGGTGCTCCAGCGCGAAGCCGCCGCGCCCCTCTGGGGCTGGGGCGACCCCGGCGAGCAGATCACCGTCACCCCCAGCTGGCGCGACGTCGCCACCAAAACCGTTGTCGGCGCCGACGGCCGCTGGCAGGTCCGCATCCCCACCCCCGCCGCCGGCGGTCCCTACAAGATCACCATCGCCGGCAATCACACCATCACCCTTCGCGACGTCATGATCGGCGAGGTCTGGGTCTGCTCCGGCCAGTCGAACATGGAGTGGTCGATCAACCACGGGATCCAGGACGGCGAGGTCGAGGCCGCCGCCGCCGACTTTCCCCGCATCCGCATCTTCGACGTCCCTCACACCACCGCCGTCGAGCCCGCCGTCGACGTCGACGCCCGCTGGCACCGCGTTACCCCCGAGACCGTCCGCAGCTTCAGCGCCGTCGGCTACTTCTTCGCCCGCCACCTCCACCGCGAGCTCGACGTGCCCATCGGCCTGGTCGGCGCCAACTGGGGCGGCACCCGCGCCGAAGCCTGGACCAGCGAGGAAGGCCTCCGTCGCCTCGGCGGCTACGACGACGCCCTCCAACCCGTCCTCGCCGAGCGCGCCGATCCCGGCCGTGCCGAGCGCGAGCAGCGGCAACAGTTCGCCGCCTGGTGGCAGACCATGCAGCAGCAGGAGGTCGGTACCCAGGCTGGCTGGCAGAACCCGCAGCTTGACCACACCGACTGGGACACCGTCGCCGTTCCCGGTATCTGGGAGCGCACCCCCATCGGCCGCTTCGACGGCGCCATGTGGTTCCGCAAGACGATCGCCCTCCCCGACGACTGGGCCGGCCAGGACCTCGTCCTCTCGCTTGGCACCATCGACGACTGCGACACCGCCTTCTTCAACGGCCAGCGCGTCGGCGGCGTCGAGCAGATCAACCAGCGCACGACGCCCCGCGCATACCCCGTCCCCGGCAAACTGGTGAAACCCGGTGAAAACCTGATCGCCGTCCGCGTCGTCGACGTCCTCTGGGGCGGCGGCTTCAACGGCCGGCCCGACGCGATGAAGCTCGCCCTCGCCGCCGATCCGGAACAAGCCCGGCCACTCGCCGGCTCGTGGCACTACCGCAAGGGCACGTCGCTCGGCGACCTGCCCCCGTGCCCGCGCTTCCCCGCCATCCATCAGAACACGCCCACGACGCTCTTCAACGGCATGGTCGCGCCGCTCATGCCCTACGCCATCCGCGGCGTGATCTGGTACCAGGGTGAGTCCAACCGCACGCAGGCTCGCGCGTACCGCGACCTCTTCCCCGCCATGATCGAGGACTGGCGCCGCCACTGGGGCCAGGGCCTGATCCCGTTCTACTTCGTCCAGATCGCGCCGTATCGCTACGAAGGCGACACCGGCCAGGCCGCCGAACTCCGCGAAGCCCAGCTCATGACCCTCCGCGTGCCCCGCACCGGCATGGCCGTCACCATGGACATCGGCGACCCCGACGACATCCACCCCCGCGACAAGCAGACCGTCGGCCGCCGGCTCGCCCTGATCGCGCTCGCGCGCACCTACGGCCAGAACGTCTGCTATTCCGGCCCCCGCTATCGCCGCTACCAGCCCGTCGCCGACGAGATCCGCCTTTTCTTCGACCACGTGGCCGACGGCCTGGTCGCGAAAGGGGGGGGCCTCACCCACTTCGAAGTCGCCGGTATCGATCGCATCTTCCACCCAGCCACCGCCGCGATCGACGGCAACACGATCGTCGTCTCCAGCCCGCAGGTCCCGCGCCCCGTGGCCGTTCGCTACGCCTGGGGCGCCGCCGACGAGCCGAACCTCTTCAACACCTGCGGCCTTCCCGCCAGCTCGTTTCGCACCAACGACTGGTCGCGGGACGGCGTCGTGTCTGAGCCGGGAGAATAGCGGTGGCGCAACGCCTGCGCGGACGGCTCTCCGATTGATCATCAGCTGCGTCGGCGGGGCCACCGATAGGGACAGCTAAGACCGTCCGCCCGCCGCGCACCGGTGGGGGAGTTGTTCGCCCCAGCAACGAGCGCCGCTGATGAGCCAGTCGTTGGCGCCAGCCCGCCGCCCGTCCACCGCCTGTCAGACCGCCAAGGTGCGCCCCGACTTCCTGATGATTGGCGCCGCCAAATGCGGCACGACCACGCTGCATCAATACCTCGCGCGCCATCCGCAGCTCTTCCTCCCCGCCGAGAAAGAGCCCGAGTTCTTCGCCGACAAGTTCGACCGCGGCTGGGACTGGTACGCGAACCTCTTCGCCGCCGCCCGCCCCGGCCAGCGCCGCGGCGAGGCCTCCACCATCTACACGTGGTGGCAGCACTACCCCACCTGCGCCGCGCGCATCGGGCAATCCGCCCCGCACGCCCGCCTGATCTACCTGCTCCGCCACCCCGTCGACCGCCTCCACTCGCAGTACGCGGAGCAACTCAAGACCGCCCGCGCCCGCGGCCGCCACCGCCCGAGCCTCGCGACCTTCGAAACCTTCCTCGGCGAGCACGAACACCTCGTCCGTGCCAGCGAGTACATCCGCTACATCGACGAATACCGCCGCCACTTCCCGGCCGAAGCCCTGCTGGTCCTCCTCCTGGAAGACCTGCACCGCG
>CAZCKC010000109.1:0-12442 GCA_964499235.1 uncultured Planctomycetales bacterium
GGGTCGAGATCGCCCGGCGGATCAAGGCGGCGATCGTGGCCGAAACGCGGCTGACGGCCTCGATTGGCGTTGCACCGAACAAGTTCCTGGCGAAGCTGGCCAGCGACCTCGACAAGCCGGACGGGCTGACGGTGGTGCCGGCTGAGGGGGTTGAGGGGTTTCTCGCGCCGCTGCCGATCCGGCGGCTCTGGGGGGCGGGCCCGCGGGTGCAGGCCCGCTTTGCTGAGCTGGGCGTGGCCACGTTCGCCGACGCGTGGCCACTGTCGGTCGAGCGGCTGGAAGCGGCGTTTGGTGAGCATGGGCGCGAGTTTTATCGGCTGTTGCGTGGCATTGACGAGCGGCCGGTCGAGCCCGACCGCGACGCGAAAAGCATCAGCCACGAGCAGACCTTCGCCCGCGACGTGCGCGACGTCGACCGGCTGCGGCTCGTCCTGCTTGAGCAGACCGAGCGTGTTGCGCAGCGGCTGCGGGCGGAAGGGCGGCTGGCGCGGACGGTGACGCTGAAGATTCGCAGCGGGCGGTTCGAGACGCTGACACGGCGATCGACGCTGCCGCAGCCGACCGACCGGACGGACCACTTCTGGGCGACGGCCAAGACGCTGTTCGAGGCCTGGCGCCGGGAGCGATTCTTTCCCGTCCGGCTCATCGGGATGGGCGTCAGCGGGTTGCGGCCACGGGACGGCGCGCAGCTCGACCTTTTCGCCGACGAGACGGCGGTGCGGCAGGCCAAGCTGGACGCGGTCGCGGACGAGATCCGGCGGCGGTTCGGCAAGGAGGCGCTGAACCGGATGCCGCAAACCCGGCGGGCGGTAAACCCGTACGAGGCTGACGAGTAGGTTGCGAGACGTCGTCCGCTTATCAAGCTTGAAACATCTTGTGTTTGAACATACAAAAGGGGCATGGCGAGCACGGACCCGAACCTGGGGCTGCAGCACGAGATCGGCAAGCGCAAGCCGTTTGACTGCCCGCAGGAAGAGGTGTTTTTGAACATCGTGCGGGCGAGCGATCACCTGCTGTACGGCGTGTCGCAGTTCCTGCACGAGCACGGGTTGTCGATGTCGCTCTACAACGCCTTGCGGATCGTCGTGGGCGAGGGGGCGGCCGGCATTCCGGTCCGGACGATTGCCGACCGCATGATCGTCCGACAGCCGGACGTGACACGGCTGGTGGATCGGCTGGAGCAGGTGGGCTTCGTGGAGCGGATTCGGAGCCGGGAGGACCGCCGGGTCGTGCACGTGCACGCAACGGCGGCCGGGCGGGAGCGGGCGCAGGCGCTCAAGATTCCGCTGCGGCAACTGCACCAGGCCCAGCTTTCGGCGTTGTCGGCTGACCAACTCAAGCATGTCAACCAACTCATGGTGTTGGCCCGACAGGGGGCGGCACCTTCCTCAGACTGAGCGGAGAGGTCGGGAAAAGAGCGACCGGTAAGATGGCTATTACGTGTGATAACGGATGATGTGAGAACGGAGGACTGTGATGGCAGGTGCGAATGGAGATCTGGCGGCGAAGCTGGACGACCTGATGGGGATGGTAGGGCAGGGTCAGCTGCTCGAGGGGATCGAGAAGTATTACGCCGACGATGTCGTGATGACGGAGCCGCTGTACGGCGAGACGGCGGGCAAGGCGGCGAACGTGAAGCGTGAGCAGCAGTTTTTGGACAACCTGGCGGAGTTCAAGCGGTTCGACGTCCTGAGCAGGGGCGTCGGCGACGGGGTGACGTTCTACGAGTGCGTGATGGACTGGACGACGAAGGACGGGCAGGACGTGCACGTGGAGCAGGTCAGCGTCGCGAAGTGGCGTGACGGGAAGATTTACCACGAGCGGTTTTACTACAACGCTCCCTGAGGGGCGACCGCTTCGTTGGTTTGACGCTGCAGCGGCTGGTTCGCCACCGGTGGACGGTCGAACACCCGTTTCGGCCGCCCACCGAGGCGCAGGTCGCAACCGGAGAACGGGCTATCGGGTGGCGCTCAATCCTGGCTCGGATTTTCAGCTGACAGCGGATTCAGCCCGTCTGCTGACCACGGCAACCGTCGCCGTGGGCGTAGGTAGAGCGTGTGCGTTTCCCATGCTCTAGGCGTTGAATAAGCAGTATCGGGCCGTGCGATTCAACGGTGTGGCTGGGCGTGCTACCATCTGCGCATGCGAGGGAACGGATCGGAAGCAGCGGGACGCGGGGCAGGCCCGGTTGACGCGAGCGCGGCCACGGAACCGAGCCAGGAGGTCGGTGGCAAGCCGACCCAGCCGCCGACGCTGGTGGGCTGCACGGTTTCGGACCTGCACATCCTGACGCAGCGGTCGGCGATCCATCGCTATGCGGAGCAGCTCGACGCGGCCGCCCGGCAGGCGTCGGTCTTTGTTTTCAACGGCGATATTTTTGACTTCCGCTGGTCGCGGGCGGGCAGCTTTCGGCAGTCGGTGCAGATCGCGCTGGACTGGATCGCGGACCTGTTGGCGCACTATCCGCACTGCCGGTTCGTCTTCACGATCGGGAACCACGACGACGTGGCCGCCTATCGCGAAGGACTCTTCGAGCTCAGCGCGCAGTACGCGAACCTTGACTGGGCGCGGTACTGGCTGCGGATTGGGGACAAGTTCTTCCTGCACGGCGACATCGTCGACCGGGCGGGGCATCCCACGCGGCTCGAACGGGCGCGGGCCAGGTGGGATCGCGAGACGGTTCGCGGTGAGCTGGCCAACGCGGTCTATGGGGCAGCGATGCTGGCGGGCGCGCATCGGCTGGCGAGCCGGGTAATGTCGCGCCGGCGCTCGGCCCGGCGGATCCTCGCGTACATGCGGCATGTGCTCGGGCCGAACGAGTGGCAGATCCGCGATATTTACTTTGGGCACATCCACAGCAGTTTCGTGGACTTTTGGTACGGCGGGCGGCGGTTTCACAACTCGGGGACGGCGATCCGGCAGCTCAGCCTGCGGGTGATCGAGTTCCCCTACCGGGCGGAGCCGCTGGAGCTGTGCCACGAGCACTAGGCGCGGCGCGTGGGCCCAGAACCGGTAAGGGCGCGCTTTAACGGGAGTCGATCATGGACGTCTTTCGCATCGCAAGCGACCGCGTGCGCCTGGGCGTGACCGAGGTCGGCGGCCAACTCGACCGCGCGATCTTTCAGACTGACGCCGGCCCGGTCGAGCCGCTGCATACGGCGCCGTGGTACGACGAAGCCCGCGACGAGGCGGTCCCGCCGATGCTGCGCGTGCTGCGGGGCGACTTCTTCTGTGCGCCGTTCGGCGACAGCGACGTGCTGGCGGACGAGTCCCGGCCGCACGGGGCGCCGGCCAACGACCGCTGGGAGGTGCTCGAGCAAGCGGACGATCGGCTGGTGTGCCGGCTCTTGAAGGATGTCAGCGGGGCGGAGGTGATCAAGCGGGTGCACCTGAGCGCGGGCGAGCCGATGGTGTACCAGGAGCACCAGCTTCGCGGCGGGGCGGGCGAGCTGCCGATCGGGCACCACGCGATGCTGCGGGCGGTGGAGACGCTGAACCTCAGCGTGGCGCCCTTCCAGTGGGGCGGCACGCCGCCGGTTGTGTTCGAGCGCGCGCCGGAGCGCGGGCGCTCGCTGCTGAAGTACCCGCAGACGTTCGAGCGACTGGATGCGCTCGAGCGGGCGGACGGCGCGCGCTTCGATCTCTCGCGTTACCCGACGGAGCAGGGGCACGAGGACCTGGCGATGGTGGTCTCGCATGATGTGCAGCGGCTGGCGTGGAGCGCGGCCGTCGCGGAGAAGGCGGGCTGGGCCTGGTTCGCGCTCAAGGATGCGAGCGTGCTGCGCAACACGATCTTCTGGCTGAGCAACGGGGGGCGGTACTACCCGCCGTTCTCGCGGCGGCATGTCGGCGTGCTGGGGATCGAGGAGACGACGTCGTGCTTTCACCTCGGGCATCGGGCGTCGATCGAGCGCAATGCGGTGAATCGCTGCGGGTACCCGACCAGCGTGACGCTGGAGCCGGCCAAGCCGCTGGTGGTGCGGTACGCGTTCGGGTTGGCGGTCGTGCCGAACGGCTTCGAGCGCGTGATGGGCATCACGGCCGAAGATCAGCAGGTGGTGCTGAAAGGCGCGAACGGCATGACGGTGACGGTGCCGTGCGACGCGGGCTTCGTCACGGGAGCGGGCAGCTAGCGAGCGGCCAGCCGACGCCGGATGTGGATGGAGGGGGCGGGGCGATCGAAACCCTGTTTGTCTATGGCAGCCTGTGTCCGGGGGCGTCGGATTTCTGGCGCGTGGCGGAGGGGGTGCTCGAGCATGCCCCGGCGTACGCGGCGGGCGAGCTCGTGCGGCGGGGGGCTTATCCGGCGCTGGTCACAGGGGACGGCTGGGTGGCAGGATCGCTGCTGATGCTGACGCCGGGGGCGCTGGCGGCCGCGGATCAATGGGAGGATTACGTCCCCGGCCGAGCGCGGAACCTCTACGAGCGGCGGCGGATCACGGCGTATCGCGGTGGTGGTAGGCCGGTCGGTGGGCAGCCGGTGGACGCATGGGCGTACTTTCTCGGGGACGAGGGGGCCGCGACCGGGGCCGAGCGTCTCGTTGTCGGGGCCCATCAGGGAAAACGATTATACGCTTGGCGTCTGAGCGGCGGACCATAGGGTTTTTCTCGCGGATTTCGCGTTTTCTGGCGTTATCGATCCGCGCAGCATGTGGCGCACCATTTCGAGATTTTCATTGACAGGCGTAGCGGTTGCCTTTAATTCCTCCACGTCCTGAAACCGTCGGCGAGGCGGTGGTTGCTTGCAGGGTCTCGCCGGCCCCCCAAATGCTCAGGTCGATGCCCGAGGCGGCTGCAACGCCTCAAGCCGGAAATGAATTGCCGCGCCGGTGCGTCGCCGGTCCGCGGTTGTGAGCCTATTGCAATCGAGGGCCCTGCAGAGGGAGGAGTCGGATGTTGTTGCTACTCGGACAGGAGGATGCCGCCTTAGCCGCGGCCAGCGAAGCGGTCGCCGATCCGCTGGGCGATCTGCAAAACAACCTGAACATCGTGTGGACGCTGGTGGCGGCCACGCTGGTGTTCCTGATGCAGGCCGGCTTCGCGATGGTGGAGACGGGCTTCACCCGCGCGAAGAACGCGGTCAACATCATCATGAAGAACCTGTGCGACTTTTCGATCGGGTCGCTGGCGTTCTTCCTGGTCGGCTTCGGCCTGATGTTCGGGGCGAACGAGAGCGGCTGGATCGGGCTCTCGCTGTTCGCGCCGGCCGAACACGACCAGGTACCAACGACCCTCGGCCTGGCGTTCGTGATCTTCCAGACCGTCTTCGCGGCCACTGCGGCCACGATTGTTTCCGGCGCGATGGCCGAGCGGATCAAGTTCGGCTCCTACCTGATTTACAGCGTGGTGATTTGTGGCGCGATCTACCCGATCTTCGGCTCGTGGGCGTGGAATGGGCTGATCGACGCGCCTGGCAGTGGCTGGCTGGAGGACCGCGGCTTTCTCGATTTCGCCGGTTCGACGGTGGTGCACTCGGTCGGGGGCTGGCTGGCGCTCGCGGGGGCCATCGTCGCCGGGCCGCGCTTCGGCAAATACGTCAACGGCAAGGTGAACGCGTTACCGGGGCACAGCATTCCGCTGGCGGCGCTGGGCGTATTTCTGCTGTGGTTCGGCTGGTTCGGGTTTAACGCCGGCAGCACGACGACGGGTGATGTCTCGATCGGCTACATTGCGGTGACGACGAATCTCGCGGCGGCCGCCGGAGCCCTGCTGGCGATGTTCACGATATGGATCATCGACAAGACACCGGACGCGTCGATGGCCCTCAACGGCGCGTTGGCCGGGCTGGTCGGGATCACGGCCGGCTGCGACGTCCTGTCGCCGGTTGCCGCGATCATCACGGGCGGCGTTGCCGGTGTGCTCGTAGTGCTTAGCGTTCTGTTCATCGATACCGTTCTCAAGATCGACGACCCGGTGGGCGCGGTCAGCGTCCACGGTGTCTGCGGGGCGTGGGGCACGCTTGCGGTCGGTCTCTTCGCGAAAGAGGTGGGGTTGTTCGCAGGCGGTGGCGTGGGGCAACTGTTCACCCAGCTCATCGGCGTGATCGCCGGCTTCATCTGGGCGTTTGGCGCGGGTCTGATCCTCTTCAGTGCGATCAAGTACACCGTCGGCCTGCGGGTGACCGAGGACGAGGAGCTGCGCGGCCTGGACATCGGGGAGCACGGCATGGAAGCGTACAGCGGCTTCCAGATCTTCACGAACGAATAGGAGGCCGAAGCGATGAAACTGGTGATTGCCTACATCAAGCCGGAGCGGCTCAACCCGGTCAAGCAGGCGCTGTACCGCGCCGAGGTCTTCAACATGTCGGTGACCAACGCGCTGGGCTGTGGCAAGCAGAAGGGCTTCCACGAGCACTACCGCGGCGTCGACATCGAGGTCAACCTGCTCAAGAAGATGCGGATCGAGATCGCGGTCAACGACAGCTTCGTCGAGCCGGCCGTCAACGCCATCATCGAAGGCGCCAAGACCGGCAACGTCGGCGACGGGAAGATCTTCGTCGTCCCGCTCGAAGAAGCCATTCGGATCAGCAGCAGCGAACGGGGGAGCAACGCGGTGAACTGACTCGGTGGTCTCCTAGCGACTGAGGATGGAGCGACGGCCGGCGGGCTTGATTGGGTGCGCCGGCCGTCTTCCTTTCCGCGTTTCTTTGCTTCCAAACAGGTCGTCAGTCCCTCAGGCTGAACGCCTGGGGCCCCCGTTTCCGAACAGGTTTTCAGTCTCCCAGGCGGAAGCCTGGGGCAGGCCTTCGGGGCGGGCGAACTTGGTCAGGGGCCCATTGGGGCGGGACCGAGGCCGATGCAGCGGCGCCAGGCGCTCATTTGCCCGTGGTGGACCGACGGGTGGTTGTTGAGCAGGAACAGGACCGCCACGCCAACGGTCGGGAAGAAGCTGCGGTAGCGCTCGTCGGGCATCTCGGCCGTCAGCACCGCATCCGTCGCCCCCGCGACCGCCTCGATCGCCAGCGTGTAGCCGCGCTCGTAGTTCTCGACGATCGCCTCCATCGCCGGATAGCGGGTGCCGTCCGCGTCGTCTTCGCACGCGGCGCCGGCGCCGCACAGTTCCCGCCACTCGGGCGGGTAGGCGGCCGGGCTCGGATCGTGGCCCAACAGCTCGAGCACCCGCGACGGGTAGAGGCTCAGGTGCCCGTAGATGAACGCCCCGTGGTTGGTCTGCACGTGCCGCTCGCCGAGCAGCGGCAGGCGGGCGAACGTTTCGGGTGGAACGTCGGTGAGCAAACGCTTGCCGTAGCCGAGGCTGTGCTCGGCCGCGTGGCGGATCGATGTGGCGAAAGGGTTCATGTGAGAGCTTCCTGGTGGTTGGGTGTCTTTGGGGAGGGAGCGCGGGGCGATCACGCGACCTTATTTCAGTGCCCCAGGATAAAGCTTATCGCACGGCGACCACGGCCGGCGCGGCTGTGGCACAACGGGTGAGGCGCCGGTCAGCGGACGTTGAAGTAGCGCGCCTGCGGGTGGTACGCGATGATCGCGCTGGTCGACTGCTCGGGATCGAGCTGGTACTCGTCGCTGAGCGTGATGCCGATCCGTTCCGGCCGCAGCAGGTCCATCAGCTTCGTCTGGTCTTCCAGGTTCGGGCAGGCCGGGTAGCCGAAGCTGTAGCGGCTGCCCTGGTAGCCCTGCTGGAAGAGCTTGCGCATCTCGCGGGCGTCCTGCTGCGCGACGCCCAGTTCCATCCGCACCTGCTTGTGGATGTACTCGGCCAGCGCCTCGGCCGTCTCGACGCCGAGCCCGTGCAGGTAGAGGTACTGCTGGTAATCGTTGTTCGCGAACCACTGCCGCGCGACTTCGCTGACCTGCTGGCCGGCCGTGACGATGTGGAAGGCGCACGTGTCGACCTGGCCGCTGTCCAGCGGCCGCCAGAAGTCCGACAAGCACCAGTGTGGCGCCTTCGACTGCCGCGGGAAGCTGAAGCGAAGGATCTCGGCGCGCGGGAAGTCGGTACTTTGGACGTCGACGCCCGGCGCCGGCGGCGCGTAGAGGATCAGGTCGTCGCCCTGCGCGTTGCACGGCCAGTAGCCGTAGACCGCCCGGGGCTCGAGGATGTTCTCGCGCTCGCAGCGCGCGACCAGCTCGCGGTAGACCGGGCGGACCTGCGTGTCGACGTACTGCTTGAACTCGTCGGCCCCGCGGCCGCGCTTGCGGAAGCCCCATTGGACCTGGAAGAGCATGACCTCGTTGAGGTAGCCGAGAGCCGCCTTCAGCGGGATGTTCTCGATCAGGCGATCGCCCCAGAACGGCGGGGTGGGGACGGGGTGGTCGTAGCCGATGTCGCTCGCGCGGGCGGCCGGCCGCTTGCGGACCGGGCGGTCGTCGTCGGAGTCGGGCACCTCGGCGAGGCCGAAGCGCTGCTCGGCTTCCTCGCCGACCTGGTCGGCGGAGCGCGTGGCGGCCTCGGCGGCAGTGCGGGCGGGGCCGTCCCCGCCGCCACCGTCCCCGCCGCTACCGTCCCTGCCGCTACCATCACGGTCGCTACCGGCGCTGGCGGCCGCGGGCTCGCGTCCGGCGGGCGGGTCCTTGCTGAGCGTGGCGGTGGCCGTCGTTTCGGTGGTGGCCTGGTCTTCGGTGGTGTCGTCGCTGGCGGCGGCCGCGGTCTGCTTGGTCTTGTCCTCGGCGGCGTTGAGCCCGTCGGCGACGTCGCCCGCGGTGATCTTGGCCATCAGCCGGAGCCCGTCGAACGCGTCCTTGGCGTAGAAGAGCGGGCCGTGGTAGATGCCGCGGAGGTCGCGCTCGACGTAGTTGCGCGTGAGGGCGGCCCCGCCGAGCATCACGGGCACGTCGATGTTCTGCTCGTTGAGCACGGCGAGGTCGTCGCGCATCACGAGGGTAGACTTCACCAGCAGCCCGCTGAGCCCGATGGCGTTGGCCTGGTGCTCGTGGAAGGCGGTAATGACGTTCCCGATCGGCTGCTTGATACCGAGGTTGACGACGTCGAAGCCGTTGTTGCTGAGGATGATGTCGACGAGGTTTTTGCCGATGTCGTGCACGTCGCCGCGGACCGTGGCGAGGATGATCTTGCCTTTCGACTCGCCGTCGATCTTCTCCATGTGCGGTTCGAGGTGTGCGACGGCCGCCTTCATCGTCTCGGCGCTCTTGAGCACGAAGGGCAGCTGCATCTGGCCGGAGCCGAAGAGCTCACCGACGACCTTCATGCCGTCGAGCAGGAAGGTGTTGATGATCTTCAGCGGCTCGTACTGCTGCATCGCCTCGTCGAGGTCTTCGTCGAGCCCCGGCTTCTTGCCGCTGATGATTCGCTGCTTGAGGCGCTCCTCGATCGGCAGGTCGTCGATCTTCGTTTGCTCACCGATCGTCTCGCCCTCGGAGAAGAGGCCGATGTAGCGCTCGAGCGCCTCGGGATCGCGGTCGTAGATCAGGTCCAGCGCGCCGTTCCAGCGTTCGTCGCTGATCTCGGTCCGCGGCAGGATCTTGCTCGCGTGGACGATCGCCGCGGTCAGGCCGCGCTGCCGGGCCTCGTGCAGGTAGACCGAGTTGAGCACCATCCGCGCCGCGGGCTGGAGCCCGAAGCTCACGTTGCTGAGCCCGAGGATCGACTGGCAGTTCGGGAACTTCTGCATCACCTGCTCGATGCCGTCGAGCGTCTCGAGCGCCAGGCGGCGGTCGGCCGCGTTGCCGGTCGTGATCGGGAAGGTCAGGCAATCCCAGAAGATGTCCTCTTCGGGCAGCCCGTACTTGTTGGTGAGCAGGTCGTGGATCCGGGTGGCGATCTCGACCTTGCGCTGGGCGGTCTTGGCCATCGCCTCCACGGGATCCTCGTCGATTGTCAGGGCGACGACGGCCGCGCCGTACTGGCGGCAGAGCCGCGCAATGGTGGCGAGCTTCTCCTCGCCATCCTCGAGGTTGACCGAGTTGACGATGCACTTGCCGCCGGCCAGCTTGAGACCCTCTTCGAGCACGTCGACCTGCGTCGAGTCGAGCATCAGCGGCAGCGTCACGTCCTTGGCGAAGCGGTCGATGACCCACTGCATGTCGGGCACGCCGTCGCGGCCGACGTAGTCGACGCACACGTCCAGCACGTGCGACTCAGCCACTTGGTCGGTGGCGGTCTCGACGAGGCCTTCGATGTCCTCCGCGGCCAGCAGCCGCTTGAACTTCCGCGAGCCGTTGGTGTTGCAGCGCTCGCCGACGATCAGGAAGCTGTTCTGCTGCCGCAGGCCCATCGCCTGGTAAAGGCTGCTGCACGCCGGTTCGTAGTCAACCGCGCGCGGCGTTGGCGTCAGGTCGCGGACGGCGTCGGCCACCTGCTTCAGGTGCTCGGGCGTGGTGCCGCAGCAGCCGCCGACGATGCTCACGCCGTCGGTCTCGACGAACTCCTTGAGCCAGCGGGCGAGTTCGGCCGGCGTCAGCGGAAAGTGGGCCGCCCCGTCGACGACCTGCGGCAAACCGGCGTTGGGCTGGACGCTGATCGGGCGCCGCGAATGGTGCGCGAGGTGGCGGATGTGCTCGCTCATCTCCTGCGGGCCGGTGGCACAGTTCAGCCCGACGGTCGTGACCTCGGAGAAGGGCTCGATGGCCGTCAGGGCGCCCGCGATATCGGTCCCGACCAGCATCGTCCCGGTGGTCTCCATGGTCACCTGCACCATGAGCGGAACTTGGCGGCCGACCTTCTCGAAGGCTTGGCAGGCGGCCCGGATGGCGGCCTTGGTCTGGAGGATGTCCTGGCAGGTCTCGATCAGGATCAGGTCGACGCCGCCGTCGAGCAGCCCGCGCATCTGCACGGCGTAGCTGGCAACGAGGGCGTCGTAGGTGGTCTGCCGCAGCGAGGCGAGCTTGGTTCCGGGGCCGACCGAGCCGCAGACGAACCGCGGGCGCTCCGGCGTCGTGTGGGCGTCGCGGGCCCGGCGGGCGATCTCGGCGGCCTTCACGTTGAGCTCGTAGGTCTGGTTGGCGAGGTCGAACTCGGCCAGGACGATCTCGTTGGAGCCGAAGGTGTTGGTTTCGACGATGTCGCTGCCGACCTCGTAGAAGCTGCGGTGGATCTCCTCGACCACGTCAGGCCGGGTTTCGCAGAGGATTTCGGTGCAATTCTCCAGGTTCCGGTACTCGCTGAGGGGTAGGTCGTACGTGTGGACGGTCGTGCCCATCGCCCCGTCGAACACGAGAACCCGTTTACCAAGCAGATCCTTGAATTGCTGGGAATAATCCGTCACCGCTACTCCAGTTTGTTCCGGTCTGATTTACCCGTTCGTCAGCCGTGGAATGCGTCGGGCTGAAGACTTGTCGCGGCCCCTGATCGCCGCGTCTGGGGGCGTTCGGCCCGATTCGGGCCCCGCACCGCCGGGGACGCGGGACGACTTGTCCGCTGTGCCCAGTGTGATATTATAACGGGTTACGCATGAAAGTCGCGGCATCACCAAGACTTAACCAGTGGAGTCCCGCCCGATGAGCGAAACGTCCGCCGATTTGGCGACTTTTTTCGAAAACGACAACCTGACGGCCGAAATCGTCGAACGCGCGGCCGACCACGCGCACGAATCCGCCAAGAACTGGGAAGATTTCGACAGCGTGACGCGCCAGCAGCTCGAAGCGGACGGCAAGCCGCTCCCGCTCGGGCTCGCGCTCTACATCCTGGGGCGCTATCGCGAAGCCCGCGAAAAGCTGGCGGCCGCTCCGGAAACCGCGCTTTCGGCGGCCTATCTCGGCCACACGAACCTCGCGCTCGGTGCATACCACGACGCGGTTGAGGCCTATGACCAGGCGGCGAAGCATGGGTGGGACGCGTTGCAGGCCGACGTCCAGAAGGTCGTCGCGTTGGTGCGGGCCAACGACCTTGACGCCGCCCAAAAGCTCGTCGCCAAGCACGCGGGCAAGGCGGCCGACCGGCCCGAATGGCATTTTGCCCAGGGCCTCGTGATCGAGGCGGCCGGCGAACGGAGCGAGCCGCTCCAGCACTACGAGCGGGCCCTGACGCTTGAGGAAGACTACGAGCCGGCCATGTTCCGGGCGGCGTGGCTATACGACCTGCAAGGCGACGACGAGCAGGCGATCGACCTCTACGAGCGTCTCGCCGAGCGCCCGCGGGCGAAGGTCAACGCGCTGATGAACCTCGCCGTGGTGCTCGAGGACCTCGGCCGCTTCCGCGACGCGATGCGCTGCCTGCGCCGCGTCCTGCGGGTCCACCCGAACCACACCCGGGCGCGGCTCTTCTTGAAGGACGTCGAGAGCAGCCGGCAGATGGTCATCGAAGAGGGGCACGACGACCGCGTCGACGCCCGAACGCGCATGCTCGACGCCCCGATCGGCGAGTTCGAGCTGTCGGTGCGGGCCCGCAACTGCCTCAAGAAGATGAACATCCACACGCTCAGCCAGCTCATCCAGCTCTCCGAGCAGGAGTTGCTCGCGTACAAGAACTTCGGCGACGCGTCGCTGAACGAGATCAAGCAGCTGCTCGCCCGCAAGGGCCTGCGGCT
>CAZCKC010000110.1:0-12246 GCA_964499235.1 uncultured Planctomycetales bacterium
CGCCCGGGCGACGAGGACTTCCTTGACGAGCTGGACCCGCACGAAGATCGGGACGGTGCGCTGGAGCTTGCCGTCGCGGCGGATCGCAACCTCGAACTCGCGCAGCCCGAGCGCCCGGCGGTCCTTGCGGCGCACGTCGAACTCGTAGGGCGGCGTCGTGAGATCCACGTAGGGCGCCGCCGCGCGGCCGAACTGCAGCTCGAGCGTGCCGCCCTCGTTCTGGAGCTCCTGCTCGAGCGTGCGGCGGAGCACCGCGGCGAGGGAGAGCTGTCCGGGCTCGGCCGCGTCTACCGGCAAGGGCGTCGGGGCGCGGGTGACCGCCGGCGCCGACAAGACCGTCACCCGGCAGCGCGTCGCGCCGCGGAGCAGGACATTGGCCATGTTGATGCCTTGGGCCGCGAGGCGCGCGCGAATCTGCGCCAGCGACACGTCCAGCGGCCCGTCGATGGGCGGGTCAGCGAAGAGCGTTGCACCTGCGAGCCGCTCGACCGTCACGGCATCAGCGCCGCTGAGGTCGAGCACCTCGTCGAGCGTCGGGCTGGCCGAGGTGACCTGCACCTGCGCCGGGAGGCGTACGATGCTCGCCGCATGCAGCACTCCCGCGCAGCCGACGAGCAATCCCATCATGATCAGTAGGCTGTTGCGTCCGTGCATCAGCTGTCCTCCACGCTTAGCGCGCGACGACCGCGCGGCGCTGATTACCGTTTCAGGTTCGCGACCACCTGCAGCATCTCGTCGGCCGAGCGGATCGACTGCGAGTTCATCTGGAACGTCCGTTGCGTCTTGATCAGGTTCACCAGCTCGGTGACCGCCTCGGTCGTGCTTTGCTCGAGGTGGCCGGACTTCAGCAGGCCGATGCCCTGCTCACCGGGTTGCGCCTCGAGCGGCTCGCCGGAGGCCCCGCTCTGCCGGAAGACGTTGCCGCCCATCTGGAGCAGCCCGTTGGGGTTCACGAAGCGGGCGAGCTCGAGCTGGCCGACGGCCTGCACGGTGCCGTCCTCGTTGCGGACGCTCACCGAGCCGTCGCTGGAGATCGTGATCGCGTCGTTGCTGATGTCCGGCGGGATCGTCGGGCTGTCGGCCAGGCGGTAGCCAAAGCTGTTGCCGAGCACCAGCTCGCCGTCGGCGTTGCGGACGAAGTTGCCCGCCCGCGTGTAGCCGATCTCGCCGTTGGGCAGCTCGACTTGGAAGAAGCCGTCGCCCTCGATCAGCACGTCCAGCGGCATGTTCGTCGACAGCGCGGAGCCCTGCTGGAACAGGACCTGCGTGTTGCTGACCGACGTGCCGAGCCCGATCTGTGTCCCGAGCGGCGCGTTCGATTCGGCGCTGGTCTGCACGCCCGGCTGCTGCCGGATCTGGTAGGCCAGGTCTTCCAGGTTCGCCCGCGAAGACTTGAACCCGACCGTGTCCGCATTCGCGATGTTGTTCGCGATCACGTCGATTTTCGTCGACAGGGCCTGCATGCCCGTTGCGGCCGTGTGTAAGGCGGTTATCGCCATTGCCCGAAACCTCGCAAAACTCAACGCCGCGCAGCCTGCGGCTGGTGACCGCGGTCGCTTACGTGACCACGCTGATCAGCCGCCCCAGCGTCTGATCCTGCAATGACAAGAGCCGCGCGTTCATCTGGTACGCCCGCGCGTTCTCGATCATGTTGACCATCTCTTTGATGGGCTCGACGCCGCTCCGCTCGACGTAGTGCTGCCGCATCCGCCCGACGGGGGCGATCTCGTCCTCGGGGTTGAAGCGGTAGCGCCCGCTGCCGACTGGCTGCAGGGCGTCGACGTCGCGCACGTCGGTGACGGCCAGCTGGCTGACCAGCGCGCCGTCCTGAAAGATCCGCCCGTCGGTGTCGATCGTGAGCTCGCCGCCGAAGCGCGGCAGCCGAATCGGAGCGCCGTTCGGGTTCAGCACGGCTGCCCCGTCGGTAGCCGATCGCAGCAGCCCCTGGGCGTCCTTGATGAACCGCCCGTCGCGGGTCAGCAGCGTCTCGCCGTCCTGCCGCACCATGAAGAAGCCGCGCCCTTCAAGCGCGACGTCGGTCGGCTGGTCGCTCTGCTCGAGCGGTCCGGGCCGGTAGTCGGTGAAGGTCCGGCCGAGGAACAAGCCGCCCGAGAGGCTGGCCAGCGAGTGGTCGCTGACGCCCGACTTGAGCCCCTTGAGCGCGGCCGGCTCCCGCTCGGCGAACGTCGCGATCGCCCGCTTGAAGCCGTGGGTGTCCGCGTTCGCGATGTTGTTCGCGGTCACCTCCTGGGCGTACTCGGTCGTGAGCATGCCGGCCGCCGAGTGGTACAAGCCGTAGATCACTGCTTGTCCTCCCGCCGGGCGTTCGGCAGCCGCAGCGCAACGCGGGCGGCTTCGCGGCTGAGGCGCCGGGCTTCGCGGCGGACCGCGGCGCCGAGCTCCTGCCAGCCGGCCGGTCGCGTGGACTCCGCGGCCGGCGGTTGAACGCCCTCAGGCTTGGCTTGACGTCCTGTCGTCATCTCGCATCCTTGCGAACCGGGGCCTCCGGCCTCGGGGCCGACCGCACTGGACGGCCGCCCACCTCCTTTGCAGTGGGTGTGCCAATGGCCGCGGGCCACGCGGCGGGACGCGGAAAAATGCGGCGCAACCGTTTTTGGTTCAGTGGTTTATGAGAAAAGAGTCTCGCGGCCCGCGACCCGGAATCGGATCAGCGGGGCGATGCTGTGGCCGGTGGGAGTTGCGCGGCGGCGCAAGGCCTGCGGGCTACCAGGCGGGTTCGGAGGGCTCGTCCTCGTCGGCGTCGGCCTGGCTTTTCAGGTAGGCGTCCCGGCGTTGCCAGAGGGGGTCGATCGCCGCGTTCATATCGGCGAACGCATTCCAGGTGGCCTGGGCCTGGTCGATCAGGCCCACGGTCTGGAGCGCGTTGGCGAGGTTGCTGCTCAGCGCCATCTGCTTGGCTGATCGCCCGAGAGCGCTTTCGAAGCGTTCCAGCGCCAGGTCGAAGTGGCTGCGGTGGGTGAACAGTAGGGCGAGTTCGTGGTAGCGGGGCGCGTGCTCGGCCGAGACCAGGAACGCCTGCTGCCACGCCTGGGCCGCCCCGTGCGGGTCGTCGGCTTCTTGGCGGATGATGCCGAGTTTGATCCAGGCCTTCGCGTAGAGCGGGTTGATCGCAACCGCGTTTTCGAGCCCCTCGCGCGCCTGGGTAACGTCGCCGAGCTGGCGCATCAGTACGCCGAAGCGGTACTGGACGCTGGCATCATTGGGCGTTTGTTGGAGGACCTGCGCATGGTGGCGGGCGGCCTCCCACCAGACCGCGTAGTGGTCCATCTGGTCGGCGTATTCGAACGCGGCCTGCTCGCTGACCTGCCCGGCGAAGAAGAGGCGCGCACATTCCGACAGCAAGAGTCGACTGTTGGGCTCGAGGCCAAGGGCGAGCTGGAAGGTTGCTTCGGCTTCCTTGTGGCGCTGGGCCGCCGACTGCGCGACGCCCAGTCCGACGAACGCCAGCAGCATCCGGTCGCTGAGCTCGACGGCGTGGGTGAACGTTCGGCCGGCGGCCGCCATCTGTCCCTGGCGGATCTGGTGCGTGCCGAGCTTGATCTGTGCTTCGAGGTAGTTGGGCTCGTAGTCGAGGGCAGCCTGGTAAGCAGAGACGGCCTTGTCCTCGTCGCCGATCTGGGCGTAGAGGTCGCCGAGGTGCAGGTGGAAGTCCGGGACGCCGGGGTATTGCTCGACGAGTTCTTCCATGACCAGGACAGCTTCGCGGACCTGGCCGGCGGCGCAAAGCTCCTCGGTCTCGGCGAGGGACTCTTCCGCGATGGGCTCGATGAGCAAGGCCCGCTGGAAGTCCTCGATGGCGGCGTCGAAATCGCCGGCGTGCAATTCGAGGGTGGCCAGCAGGAGCTGGGTGCTGATCTCGCCGGGGTCCAGGGACACCAGCGTGGTGTAGCTGTCGGCCGCCCGCTGCCAGTCGCCCGCGCGGACTGCGAGGGCGGCGAGACGTTCGTGGACGTTGCGGAGGTTTGGGTTGAGCGCGCGGGCGCGGGTGTACTCTTTTTCGGCCGCGCCGCGCTGGTGGAGCCGTTCGTGGCAGAGGCCGAGGGCGAACGCGACGGCCGGGTCGGCGTCGTCGGCTTCCTGCGCGCGCTCGAGCCAGGCGACGGCGGCCGTGGAATCGCCGCGCTCATCGCGGACGCAGGCCTGCCCGAGGAGGGCAGCCCGGCTGTTCGGGGCGAGGTGGATGGCCTGGTCGAACGCGAGGTTCGCCTGGGCGAGGCGCAGCCCGCGGAGCTGGCAGGTCCCCAGCCGCAGCCAGAGGTCGAGCGACTGGGGCGAACGCTCCAGCCGGCGGCGGAGCAGCGACTCGGTGTCGCCCGCGACGGTAGGCAGCTGCGTGGCAAAGACGTCGGACAGGTGTTGCAGCAGTCCGCGTCCGAGTGTTTCGAGGACGTAACTCATGATCCCTGCCCCTTGCCGGCCGGTGGTTGCTTCAGGATGTCGGGGGCCGGTTGCGCCGCCCAGGCCTTGGCGAGGATCGGCAGCCCGAGCTGGTGGGCGGCTTGGGCAGCCGCGGCGCGTAAGGCAGCGTTCTCGGGGCTGAGGCGTAGTGCGTAGTCGGCGACCTCGAGCGCGCGTCCGGGGCCTTCTTCCGGCGCGCTCAGGAGCGCGGCGAGGATGGCCGGCAGCTGGTTGGGGTCGTTCGCGGCGATCGCGCCGAGGCGCGTGGCGTCGCAAGTGTCAGGATCGAACGACTGGCTGGAAGGTCGTGGATCGGTTGGCTTCATTTCCCCGCTCACTGTGAGGCCCGCCGGTTAGGTTTTGGCGGGCAGTCCGTCGCTGGTTCCGGCAGGCGTTGTTCCGGTGGTCCGCTCGAGGGCGGGGACCATGAACGGCTGGTTGCAGTGCGCACACCGCACGACCTTGCCACGGGCCTGCTCGGGAACGATGATCGTGCGCCCGCAACTGAGATTCGGGCAGATCAAGGTGACTCCCATCATCTTCCTCGCATCGCGTTCGCGAGCCGTCGGCGTGAACTCCGAGCGCTTGCCCGCCGCCGCTGCAGCCGCCCGACATCGACGAGCGACGTCCGCCCGCCCGGGCGGTGTCAGCGTCGCGCCTGACGGCCGGTGACCAACGGGCACCGCTCTAAGTCTCGGAAATGATCCGTGCGGAGTCGAAGAAGTGACTTTCTCGGGCGGGGTTCCGCGGAAAAGCCAGACGCCAATTCAAGCGGCCCCGGGGCAGCGTCCGGCGCTGCGAAGCGTGCGAGCGAGAATATCGCTGCGGGCGCGGGTCCAACGGGCAGTATTCGGGTTTGGGCTTACTGGCCGTCGGCGGGCGGCGGTTGAATCGGACGTCGCGACCGCGGGATCGGAATTTCTCGGCGATTCGATAAATAGGCCCCGGTAATCGATTCGGGGGTGTTGGCGAGGTCGGTTACCGTGCCGTGGGCTACCACGTGCCCGCCACGAATACCCGGGCCGGGGCCAAAGTCGACGACGACGTCGGCGGCCTCCATCGTGTCGCGGTCGTGCTCGACGACGATGACGGTATTGCCCATGTCGCGGAGCCGCTTCAGGGAGGCGATCAGGCGCCGGTTGTCGCGGGGATGCAGCCCGATGCTGGGCTCGTCGAGAACATACAGCACGCCGACCAGCCCGCTGCCGATCTGGCTGGCCAGGCGAATCCGCTGCGACTCGCCGCCCGACAGCGTCGGGGCCGACCGGTTCAGTGTCAGGTAGTCGAGCCCGACGTCGAGCAGGAACGTCAGCCGGGCGCGGATCTCCTTGAGCGGCTCGACCGCGATGACCGCCTGGAGCGCGTTGAGCTCGAGTTGGTTGATGAAGATACGGATCTGCTCGACCGGGCGCTCGCAGAGCGCGGGCAGGTTGAGCGCGACCGATTCGCCGCTGGCGGGGTCGAGGCCCCGCAGGCGGACGGCCCGGGCCTGGGCGTTGAGGCGCTCGCCCTCGCAGGCGGCACAGGGCGACTCGCGCATGAACTGTTCGTAGAAGCGGCGGACGAGCGGCGAGGAGGCCTTGCGGTAGCGCGTGTGCAGCTCGGGAATGATCCCCTCGTACAACCCGCCGTGTTTCCATGCCCCGCGGCGGCCGCGCCACTCGTAGGTGATGTGCGTGTCGCCGGTGCCGTAGAGCAGCGCATGGCGGGCCTTGCGCGGGAGCTCGCCCCACGGTTGCTTGAGGTCGACGCCGAGGTGGTCGGCGACGCCCTGGTAGAGGTGTTTCCGCCAGCGGCCGGGCTTGCCGCGCCAGGCGGCGATCGCGCCGCGGAATAGCGGCTTGCTCGGGTCGGGGATCAGCAGTGCCGGGTCGAAGTCGTAGCGCGTGCCCAGCCCGTCGCAGGTCGTGCACATGCCTTGCGGGCTGTTGAAGCTGAAGAGCTGGGGCGCGGGCGGCTCGAAGCCGAGCCCGCAGGTCGAGCAGGCGTAGTGGGAGGAGAGCAGCAGCTCGTCGCCGGACGTTCCGGCGTCGTCCTGCGGGGCGATGATGGCGGCGCCGTCGCCGGCCTGCAGGGCGAGGTCGAGCCCCTCGGCCAGGCGGGTGCGCAGGCTTTCCTTGACAACGAGGCGGTCGATGACGACCTCGATCGTGTGGCGCTTGTAGCGGTCGAGCTTTGGCGGGTCGGCCAGCTCGACGACGGCGCCGTCGACCCGGGCGCGGACGAAGCCCTGTTGGCGGAGCTCGCTGAAGAGGTCGCGGTACTCGCCCTTCTGCTGGCGGATCTTGGGTGCGAGCAGGAGAAAACGCGTGCCCTCGGGCAAGGCCAGGACGCGGGCGAGCATCTGGGCGCGGGTCTGGGCGGTGATCGGCTGAGCGCACTGCGGGCAATGTTGCACGCCGGCGCGCGCGTAGAGCACGCGGAGGAAGTCATGGATCTGCGTGATCGTGCCGACGGTGCTCCGCGGGTTCCAGCCGCTGGTCTTCTGCTGGATCGAGATCGACGGCGCCAGGCCGGTGAGCTGGTCCACGTCCGGCTTGGGCAGCTCGCCCATGAACTGGCGGGCGTAGGAGCTGAGCGACTCGATGTAGCGCCGCTGGCCTTCGGCGTAGAGGGTGTCGAACGCGAGGCTGCTCTTGCCGCTGCCCGAAACGCCGGTGAAGCAGATCAAGGCGTTCTTGTCGAGCTCCAGCGTGACGTCGCGGAGGTTGTGCTCCCGCGCGCCGCTGATGCGGATCTTGTTGTCGGAGCCGTCGACCATGCCGTGATCGGGAGTTGCCAGCAGTCAAAAAGAAGACCGGATAACGGCAGCCGTTATCCGGTCGGGGTTTACCGGGGAGTCAACAACCTAGTTGCGGCCGCTCGGGAGCTCGAACAGCGACTGGGTCTTGATGATCGTCCGCTCGTGCGGGAAGGCGTGAAACGCGTGCAGGTGGAATTCGCGATCGCGCGCCTCGTAGTCGATGTAGGTGAACGGGGCCATCTCGCCGTCGCGCCACTCGTCGTAGGTCACGCACCAGCCCTTGCTGGCGTGCCGCACGAGGTCGAGGTGCACCGACTTGTAGAGCGCCTCATCCATCGTCTCGACCTGGCTGCTGACGAGGTAGAGCCAGCCGTCGTTGCCCTTGCGCTCGTGGTCGCGCTCGCCCTTGAGGCGGAAACGGGTGAGCACGCCGCGACTCGGATAGGCGTCGTTCTCCGGCGCGATCACCTCAGTCAGTGACTGGTTGAACGCGTTGATGGTCACGACGTGGCTGAGTCCGGTAATCCAGACGTCCGCGTAGTAATTCCCCTGTCCCACCCGGTAGTTGGCGTAGTGCTGAAACAGCTCCGGGTGCAACGGACGGTCGAACAAATACAGACTCATGTCCAACATCTGTTGTTGGGGGGCGCTACCGATTTCCATGCTCACATGCCCTTCTTGCAAGCTGCCAGCGGGCAGGGGTTCAGTGCCTGCCCGTCGAAAATGTGATTCCGCTCAGTGTAGCGTTTCACGCTTTAATCCCAATACTTTTTGCCCCAGCCGATTACTTTTTCAGCGCCGCCAGAACCGTTTCCGTTCGCGCGGCTTACGGCGCGGTCGGATCGAGCTGCCGCAACAGGGCGAAGTCGTAAATCCCCGTGTTGTGACCGTCCGCCCACGTGATCTTCAACGCATAGTTCCCGACCAGCTCCGCTGCCCGCGCCTGTGCCATCGCGGCCGCTTCCGGCTGCTGCGGCAGGACCGTCAACCCGCCGCTGCCACGCTCCCGTTCCTCGCGGGCCGCCCGGCAGGCCGCACACGGACACGCGCGCCGCAGTTGCGGCAGCGGCAGCGTGCTCTCGTGCCCGTCAGCCCACTGGATCCGGAGTTCCCGCTGGCGGTCCAGGTCGAGCGCCAGCGGCAGGACGCGTGTTGAGTGACTCATCTACGTGGGCCGATCCAGTGGCACCCCCCACGGACAAATGCCCCCGCCGGACAGCAGTTGCGGGGCGCGGGAGGCTCAGGCTTGCTTCGTGATCGTGGTCCTCGATCTAGTACGTCCCGCGCGGCCGCGAGGTTTCGTCGCTTTTTTGCGTTCCGCCGCGGGCTTCGCCGGCGCCGTGACCGCTTCCTCGTCCGCAACGGCGGTCGCCGCCGGCACCTCGTGGACGAACTTTGAGCCCATCGACCGCAGCCGGCGATACCGCCGCCCCAGCAGCCGGTCAGGCTTGATCCGCTTCGTGTCGCGCAGGGCCCGCCCGATCCACTCCTCGAGACTACGAGCCGCCGCCGTCGGGTCGCGGTGCGCCCCGCCCAGCGGCTCGGGAATGATGTCGTCGATCAGGTCCAATCCCTTTAGGTGTCCAGCCGTGATCTTCAGCGCCTTCGAGGCCTGGGCGGCGTGCTCACCCGACTTCCACAGGATCGCCGCGCAACCCTCGGGGCTGATCACCGAGTAGTACCCGTACTGCATCACGGCGATGCGGTCGGCCACCGCAATGCCCAACGCGCCGCCGCTGCCGCCTTCGCCGATGACGGCCGCCACGATCGGCGTGTTCAGCCGCGAGAGCTCCATCAGGTTGACGGCGATCGCATTGGCGATGCCGCGCTCCTCCGCGCCGACCCCGGGATAAGCCCCCGGCGTATCCACCAGGCAGACCACCGGCACCTTGAACTTCGCGGCCAGCTGCATCTTCTGCAGCGCCTTGCGATAGCCCTCCGGGTGGGCGCAGCCAAAGTTCGACTCGATCTTCTCCCGGGTATCGCGGCCCTTGTGGTGGCCGACGAGCATCACCCGCTGGCCGGCGATCCGGGCGAAGCCCGTCACCAGCGCCTTGTCGTCGCCGTACAGCTTGTCGCCGTGCAGCTCGCAGAAGTCCTTCGCGATCAGGCGGATGTAGTCGCGGAGCAGCGGCCGCCGCGGATGACGGGCGACCAGCACGCTTTCCCAGGGGGTCAGGTTGTTGTAGGCGTTCTCGATCGCGGCCTGCAGCTGCGCTCGAATGCTCCGGATCATCTCGGAATAGTCACGCCCCGATTCGACCTGCGACGCCTCGAGCCGCTGAATCTCTTGCTCCATCTTGGCGATGGGCTTCTCGAACTCGAGCATGTACGCGTGGCTCCCGGCAGCCGCCGTCCCGTTGGCTTGCGTGCTCATGGATCTCCCTGATTGACCGCACCCTTGATGACGCGAAGCCGCTCCACTTCACGACAAACCCACGTCGAGACTGTAAAGGTCCGGTGAAGACGCTGCAAGATATTTTCAATGGTTATCGGTACTTGTGCCCTCATTCCGAGACCCCGAAACCGCTTTAGGCGGCCAGAGGACGACCCGCCGCGCAGCAAGCGCGGCACCTCGTTATAGTGGTGCCGCAAGCCACGAGCTGGGCCAATTGCGATGACCTGAATCGAGAATTTGATGGCCACCACCCCCACCGCCGCCGTCTTTCGCGTCGAAATCGGGGCCCACGACCGCGCCCTCGACGCCGCGGTTGCCCGGCGCCTCGCGGAGGCCGGCCTCACCAGGATCGCCCACTGCAGCGTCGCGCGGCTTTTCTTCCTGGAGGGTGGGCTCGATCGCGCGGCCGCCGAGAAGATCGCGACTGAGTTGCTGGCCGACCCGGTGGTCGAGACGGTCAGCGTCAGCGGCGTGGGCGACGTCATCCGCGCCCCGGCGAACGCCGTCGCGTGCGAGGTGCACCTCAAGCCTGGCGTGATGGACCCCGTCGCCCAGACCACGCTGGCCGAGCTTCAGGCCGAGGGCTTCGACGTGGGGGCCGTCCGCACCGCCCGCCGCTATGTCGTCACCGGCGACGTGACCGAGGCGGCGTTAGCGCGGGCGGCCGCCCAGACGCTGGCCAACGATTGCATCGAGCGGATCGTCGGCGGAACGGCCGGGGTGGCGCCCAGCCCGCACCCGCCGGAGATGGCATTCGACTTGCGGCACGTGCCTTTGCGCCAGGCCGACGGGGAAGCGCTGCAGCGCCTGTCGCGTGACGGGCACCTCTTCCTGACGCGCGGGGAGATGCAGGCGGTGCAGGGGCATTTTCGCACGCTGGACCGCGAGCCGACCGACCTCGAGCTCGAGACGATTGCGCAGACCTGGTCGGAGCACTGTGTTCACAAGACGCTGAAGAGCGCGGTCGCGTACCGCGGAGCGCCTTTCCCGAATGCGGGCGGCGATGCCAACGCGGGCGAGACCAGCCGCCAGTATGAGAACCTGCTCCGTGACACGATTGCCCGGGTGACGCACGAGCTGATCGCGGCGGGGCGCGGCCCGGAGTGTCTGTCCGTCTTCACGGACAACGCCGGGGTCGTCGGGTTCGACGAGCAGTACGGCATCGCTTTCAAGGTCGAGACTCACAACCATCCCTCGGCGATCGAGCCGTACGGCGGGGCGGCGACCGGCATCGGCGGCTGCATCCGTGACATCATGGGGTGTGGGCGGGGCGCACGGCCGATCGCGGCGACGGACGTTTTTTGCGTCGCGCCGGGCGACTGGCCGCGCGAAGCGCTGCCGCAGGGCGTCCTGCACCCCGCGCGGATCTTGCGCGAGGTCGTCCGCGGCGTGGGCGAGTATGGCAACCGCATGGGCATTCCAACGGTGAACGGGGCGGTTGCTTTCGATCCGCGCTACCTCGGTAACCCCCTGGTGTACTGCGGGACGGTGGGGATCATGCCGCGCTGGGCGGTCAGCAAAGCGCCGCAGCCCGGCGACCTGGTGGTCGTACTCGGTGGACGGACTGGGCGCGACGGCATCCACGGCGCAACCTTCTCCTCGGCCGAGCTGACCACGACGCACGCCGACGAGTTCTCGCACGCCGTGCAGATTGGCAACGCGATCACGCAGAAGCGGGCGCTCGACGCGTTGCTGCGGGCCCGCGACCACGCCGACGGTTGCCTGTTCACCGCGACGACGGACTGCGGTGCCGGCGGGCTCAGCAGCGCAGTCGGCGAGATGGGCGAGGAAATCGGCGTCGAGGTCGACCTCGACGCCGTGCCGCTCAAGTACGCCGGGCTCCGCTACGACGAGATCTGGATCAGCGAGGCGCAGGAACGGATGGTGCTGGCCGTCCCGCCCGCCAACCTCGACAAGCTGCTGGCGATCACGCACGAGGAGGCCGTCGACGCGACCGTGATCGGGCGTTTCGGCAGCACGAACGAAGCCGGCGCGGCCCAGCTCGTGGTTCGCTACCAGAAGACCGTCGTGGGCGAGCTCGAGATGGGCTTCCTGCATCATGGGCTGCCGAAGCAGACGCGGGCGGCCACCTGGCAGCCGGCGGGCGCTGTCTCGGCGCCGCCGGTCGATCCGAATGCTGACGGCGGGCCGCCCGAGCACCTCGCGCAGCTCGAGCAACTGCTCGCAGCCCCCGGCACCGCCAGCAACGCCTGGATCATCCGCCAGTACGACCACGAGGTGCAGGGCGGCAGCGTGATCAAGCCGACCTGCGGACCCGGGCGCGGGCCGTCGGACGCGGCTGTGCTACGGCCACGGCTGGACCGCGACCAGGGGGTTGCGGTGGGCTGCGGGCTTGCGCTGACCCTGGCAGACGCCGATCCCTACTGGATGGCGGTCAACAGCATCGACGAGGCCGTGCGGAACGTGGTGGCGGTCGGGGGCGACCCCCGCGCGACGGCGATTCTCGACAACTTCTGCTGGGGGCGGACCGACGATCCGGAGCAGCTCGGGGCCCTCGTGCGGGCGTGCCAGGCGTGCTATGACACGGCGCTGGCTTATGGGACGCCGTTCATCTCGGGCAAGGATTCGCTGAACAACGAGTTCGCGCTCTCGCCGGCGGACGTCGAGCGGGTCGCCGGGCGCCTGGCAGGCCTGCCGGTGGACGGGACCGCCGGCTGGACGGCCG